>NZ_SSXA01000001.1 GCF_021698975.1 Blastococcus sp. KM273128
AGCCGCACCTGGTCCGGGCCGGCGCCGAGCGGTACCGCCGGACCCTGCTGCTGGACCACGCGGCGGTGACCACGCTCGTGGGGATGGGGCCGCACGCCCGGCACCTGACCCCGGCCGAGCTGGCGTCCTCCGTGGCCCGCTTACCGGCCGCCGTCCCGGTCACCATCTCGGTGGAAGTGGCCACCTACCTGCGCGGACGCTGATCGCCCGGCGCGCCTGGCCTGCCGGACCTGAGCGGCCGGGTCGCACGGTCTAAGCTGCGAGCCGTGACGATTGCACCGGCGCCCATCGTGAGCCGGCCCAGCCCGGCTCACGTGGTCGAAAAGGGCTCGCGGCTCAGCAACCTGCTGCGGACCACCGACCACAAGACCATCGGTCTGATGTACCTGACCACGTCGTTCGTCTTCTTCATCGGCGGTGGCCTCATGGCGCTGCTGATGCGAGGCGAGCTGGCGCGGCCGGGGCTGCAGTTCCTGTCGCCGGAGCAGTACAACCAGCTGCTCACGATGCACGGCACGATCATGCTGCTGATGTTCGCGACGCCGCTGTTCTTCGCGTTCTCGAACCTGATCATGCCGCTGCAGATCGGTGCGCCGGACGTCGCCTTCCCGCGGCTGAACGCCTTCTCCTACTGGCTGTACCTCTTCGGCAGCCTGATCGCCGTGGGCGGCTTCCTCACGCCCGGTGGCGCGGCCGACTTCGGCTGGTACGCCTACGCGCCGCTGTCGAACGTCGTCAACTCGCCCGGCGCCGGCGCGAACATGTGGTTCGCCGGCCTGGCGGTCAGCGGTCTGGGCACGATCCTCGGCGCAGTCAACTTCATCACCACGATCGTCTGCCTCCGCGCGCCGGGCATGACGCTGTTCCGGATGCCGATCTTCGTCTGGAACACGCTGGTCACCAGCGTGCTGGTCCTCTTCGCGTTCCCGATCCTGACCGCCGCGATCGCGGCGATGCTGGCCGACCGCAACCTGGGCTCCCTCGTCTACTCGGACGAGAACGGCGGCCCGATGCTGTGGCAGCACCTGTTCTGGTTCTTCGGGCACCCCGAGGTCTACATCATCGCGCTGCCCTTCTTCGGCATCGTCACCGAAGTCATCCCGGTCTTCGCGCGCAAGCCGCTCTTCGGCTACAAGGGCATGGTCTTCGCGACCATCGCGATCGGCGCGCTCTCCCTCGCCGTCTGGGCGCACCACATGTACGCCACCGGCGCGGTGCTGCTGCCGTTCTTCGCCTTCCTGACCTACCTCATCGCGGTGCCGACCGGGATCAAGTTCTTCAACTGGATCGGCACCATGTGGCGGGGTCAGATGACCTTCGAGACGCCGATGCTGTTCTCGATCGGCTTCATGATCACCTTCCTCCTCGGTGGTCTGACCGGCGTCCTCCTGGCCAGCCCGCCGCTGGACTGGCACGTGAACGACAGCTACTTCGTCGTCGCCCACTTCCACTACGTCGTCTTCGGCACCGTGGTGTTCGCCGCCTACGCCGGCATCTACTTCTGGTTCCCCAAGATGTGCGGCCGGATGATGGACGAGCGGCTGGGGAAGCTGCAGTTCTGGCTGACGTTCATCGGCTTCCACGCCACGTTCCTGGTGCAGCACTGGCTGGGCAACGAGGGCATGCCGCGCCGGTACGTGGACTACCTGGAGAGCGACACGTTCACCGTGCTGAACACGGTCTCGACGATCGGCTCGTTCATCCTCGGTGCCTCGGTGATCCCGTTCCTCTACAACGTGGTCAAGTCGTGGAAGTACGGCGAGCTCGCGCTGCGGGACGACCCGTGGGGCCACGGCAACAGCCTGGAGTGGGCGACGTCGTCCCCGCCGCCGCGGCACAACTTCGTGGAGATCCCCCGGATCCGCTCGGAGCGCCCGGCGTTCGAGGCCCACTACCCGCACCTCATCGAGCGGCTGCAGGCCGAGGCGCACGTCGGCAAGCGGCACGAGCCCTACGGCGGCGTCAGCGAGGTCCTCGAGGGCACCGGTCCGCGCCAGGGCCCGAAGGACCCCGACCCGACCTGATCGGGGGTCACCCCGAGGGTGGCCGTCCCAGCACGACACCGACGCCCCGTCGGCCTCCGGGCCGGCGGGGCGTCGTCGTCCCGGGTGGGGGCTGGGCGCGCCGCGGCCGTGCGGCACGATGACGGCGTGCCGCACGAGCCGCCCCCCGACCTGCTGCCGGCCCCCGACGCGACCGCGCCGCGGGCCCTGCTCACCGTCACCGGGGCGGACCGCCCGGGGGTGACCGCCCACCTGTTCGCGGCGCTGGCCGCCCGCGGGGACGGGCGCCCGGCGGTCGAGGTCCTCGACGTCGAGCAGGTCGTGGTGCACGGGCACCTGGTGCTGGGCGTGGTGGTCGGCGCGCGGGGGACCGCTGGCCCCGCGGCGACGGGGGAGCGGGAGCTGCTGGCCCAGCTGCGTGCCGTGGCCGACGACGTCGAGCGGGCCGTCGGCGTCCGGGTGGCGGTCGAGTCAGCCAGCGGCCCCGACGCGCCGCTCCCGGGCGGGCGCCCGCACCACGTCATCGTCCTGGGCCGGCCGGTGCCCCCGGAGGCGGTGGCCGGCGCCGCGC
Organism: Blastococcus sp. KM273128; assembly: GCF_021698975.1. Classification (GTDB taxonomy): domain Bacteria; phylum Actinomycetota; class Actinomycetes; order Mycobacteriales; family Geodermatophilaceae; genus Blastococcus. The sequence continues at coordinate 2,575 of NZ_SSXA01000001.1, forward strand.
GGGCCGTCACCGGGGTCGGCGGCAACATCGACGCCATCCGGCGGCTCTCCGACTTCCCGGTCACCAGCTTCGAGCTCACCGTCTCCGGGGCCGAGGCCACCGCCCTGCGCACCGCGCTGGCCTCCGTGGCGGCCGAGACCGGCGCCGACATCGCCGTCGAGCAGGTGGGGATCGCCCGGCGCAGCAAGCGGCTGATCGTCCTGGACGTCGACTCCACCCTCGTGCGCGGGGAGGTCATCGACGAGCTGGCCGCGCGGGCCGGGCGGGCGGCGGAGGTCGCCCGCATCACCGCGGCGGCGATGAACGGGGAGCTGGACTTCGCCGAGTCGCTGCGGGCGCGGGTCGCCGTGCTCGCCGGGCTGCCCGAGACGGTGCTCGACGAAGTCCGCGAGCACCTGGTGCTCACCCCGGGCGCGCGCACCCTCATCCGCACCCTGCAGCGCCTCGGCTTCCGGTGCGGCATCGTCAGCGGCGGCTTCACCCAGATCACCGGCCCGCTCGCCGACAGCCTCGGGCTGGACTTCGCCGCGGCGAACACCCTCGAGGTGGAGGACGGGCGGCTCACCGGCGGGCTGGTCGGGGAGATCGTCGACCGCCCCGGCAAGGCGCGCGCGCTCGTCCGCTTCGCCGAGCAGTACGGCATCCCGCTGGACCAGACGGTGGCCGTCGGCGACGGGGCCAACGACCTCGACATGCTGAGCACCGCGGGGCTGGGCATCGCGTTCAACGCCAAGCCGTTCGTGCGCGAGCAGGCGCACACGGCGCTGAACCAGCCCTACCTCGACGCGGTGCTGCAGGTGCTCGGCTTCACCCGCGACGAGGTCCTCGACGCCGCACCCTGACGATCAGCCGGCCTGGTGGTCGGCGCCCTCGAGCTGCACCCCCGCCGTCCGCAGCTGGTCCAGGGCGGCCGCCACCGTGCCCTCGGAGACGCCCGCGGTCATGGGCAGCAGCACCCGCGTGCTGAATCCCGCCGCGACGGCGTCCAGGGCGGTGGCCCGCACGCAGTGGTCGGTCGCGATGCCGACCACGTCGACGGCGTCCACCCCGCGGCCGCGCAGCCAGTCGGCCAGCCCGACGCCGTCGGCGGCCCCTTCGAACCCGGAGTAGGCGGCGGCGTACTCGCCCTTGTCGAACACCGCCTCGAGCGGGCCGCGGTCCAGCGCCGGGTGCAGCTCCACCCCGCCGGTGCCGACGACGCAGTGCGCCGGCCAGGTCTCGAGGAAGTCCGGAGTCTCGGCGAAGTGCGACCCGGGGTCGACGTGGTGGTCGCGGGTGGCGACGACGTGGTCGTAGCCCGCCGTCCGGACGTGCTCGGTGATCGCGGCCGCCACCGCGGCGCCACCGGCGACGGCCAGGCTGCCGCCCTCGCAGAAGTCGTTCTGCACGTCCACGACGATCAGCGCGCGCGTCATCCCTGCAGTGTGCCCCGAGAGCCCGCCGGCGGGGCCGTCGCTCACGCGGTCAGCGTCTCGAGCACCGGCTCGCCGCGGGAGAGCGCCCACGCCTCGGCGGGCAGCGCCTCCCGGACCCGTGCGTGGTGCTCGCGGGCCCGCCGCAGCGCCTCGGGCGGGGGGACGTCCTCGCACAGGGCACCGTCGCGCACCAGCGGGACGACCAGGTCGCGGTCGCCCGGGCGCGGCTCGACCGGCGCGCTGCTCACCACCTCGGCGGTCGCGGTGCCGTCGTCACCGTGGCGCCGGACGGCGTGCTTGCGCCCGCCCACCGAGTTCTTGCCCTCCGAGCGCTTGGCCACGGGGACGCCGTCCCGCTCCACCAGCTTGTAGACCATCCCGGCCGTGGGCGCGCCCGAGCCGGTGACCAGCGAGGTGCCCACCCCGTAGCCGTCGACCGGTGCTGCCATGAGACCGGCGATGGCGTACTCGTCGAGGTCGCTGGTGACGATGACGCGGGTGCCCGTGGCGCCCAGCTCGTCGAGGAGCTCCCGGGCCCGGGTGGCCAGGGTCGGCAGGTCGCCGGAGTCCAGCCGGATGGCGCCCAGCTCCGGGCCGGCCACCTCGATCGCCGTCCGGATGCCCTGCTCGACGTCGTAGGTGTCGACGAGCAGCGTGGTGCCGGTGCCGAGGGTCTCCACCTGCGCGCGGAAGGCCGCGCGCTCGTCGTCGTGCAGCAGCGTGAAGGCGTGCGCGCTGGTGCCGGTGGTGGGGACGCCGTAGCGCCGGCCGGCCTCCAGGTTGGAGCTCGCCGCGAAGCCCACGAGGTGCGCGGCGCGCGCGGCGGCCACGGCGGCCCGCTCGTGGGTGCGCCGCGACCCCATCTCGATGCAGGGCCGCTCGCAGGCGGCGGCCACCATCCGCGCCGCCGCCGAGGCGATCGCCGAGTCGTGGTTCAGCACCGACAGGGCGAGGGTCTCCAGCAGCACGCCCTCGCCGAAGGGGGCGCGCACGGTCAGCACCGGCGAGCCCGGGAAGAACAGCTCGCCCTCGGCGTAGCCGTCGACGTCGCCGCTGAACCGGAAGTCGGCCAGCCAGTCCAGCAGCCGCCGGTCGGTCAGCCCCTGGTCGCGCAGGGTGGCCAGCTCCGCGTCGCCGAAGCGGAAGTGCGGCAGCGCCTCGAGCAGCCGGCCGGTGCCCGCCAGCACGCCGTAGCGACGGCCGTGCGGCAGCCGACGGGCGAACACCTCGAAGACGCAGTCCCGCCCGGCCGTGCCGTCGGCGAGCGCGGCGGCGAGCATGGTCAGCTCGTAGCGATCGGTGAGCAGCGCGGGAGCCGTCGGCATGGCTCCGGAGCGTAGGCGGAGCCTGATCGGCGGGCCGGGCGACGTCCTAAGCTGGGCGTCGTGGCCGGACCGCTCGCCCCGACCCGGGCCCCCGAGACGACCGTCGAGGAGCACGGCGACCTCGACCGGCCGTGGGTGACCATCGTCTGGAACGACCCGGTCAACCTGATGACCTACGTGACCTTCGTGCTGCAGGAGCTGTTCGGCTACGACGAGCCGACGGCGACCACGCTGATGCTCCAGGTGCACCACGAGGGGAAGGCGATCGTCAGCTCCGGGCCGCGCGAGCGGATGGAGCACGACACCAGCCGGCTGCACGCCTACGGGTTGTGGGCCAGCTACCAGAGGGACTCGTGAAGCCGTTCCGCGCCGCCCGCGGGGGGCTCCTGGTCGCGCGGCTGGACCCGGCGGAGGCCCGCATCCTCGGGCTGCTGCTCGACCAGCTGGAGCAGCTGCTGGCCGCCGACCGCGCCGACAGCAGCGGCGACCCGGTGATCGAGCGGCTGTTCCCCGCGGGGCACCGCAGCGACCCGGCGCTCGCCGAGGACTACCGCGGGCTCACCGAGCAGGCGCTGCGCGGGGGCAAGGCCGACGACCTGGCCACGGTCCGCGCCACGCTGCCGGCCGACGGGGGAGAGGTGCGGCTGGACGGGGACCAGGCCGGCGCCTGGCTGCGCACGAGCAACGACCTGCGGCTGGCGCTGGGCACGCGGCTGGACATCGGCGAGGACACCGAGCCGTCGGAGGAGATCGTGGACGAGGGCGACCACCAGCTCGCCGTCTACTACTGGCTCACCGCGCTGCAGGGGTCGCTCGTGGACGCGCTCGTCGCGGGTCGCGCCGGCCGAAGGTGAGCAGCACCAGGGCCGCGAGCAGCAGGGCCAGGACGAAGAGCACGTAGACCATCCCGTGCAGCTCGACGTCGGCCAGCACCGCGCCGACGGTGGAGACCAGCACCAGCCCCGAGGTGGCGAGCAGCAGGAGCAGCAGCACCGCGCGGACGAGCACGATGACCACGACGGGGCCGCGGTCGCCGGGGTGGACCGCGCTGTAGCCGCGGTGCCGGAACAGCCCCCTCGCGCCCATCACCAGCGCCGGCAGGGCCAGCAGCACGACGCCGGCGGTCAGGAGCAACGGGACCCACACGACGCCGACCGTATCGGTCCCGGCTCGTCTCCCCGCGGCCACCTGCCGGTCACCCGCCCGTGGGGATCCCGGGGGCGACCCGCGTGCGGTTCCGCGGGGCCGCCTAGACTGGCCGGCGTGCTGCGCATCGACCGCGCGACCTACGACGCCATCGTGGCCCACGCCCGGAAGGACCACCCGGACGAGGCCTGCGGCGTCGTCGCCGGACCGGAGGGGACCGAGCGTCCCGAGCGCTTCGTGCCGATGCTGAACGCGGCGCGGTCGCCGACGTTCTACGAGTTCGACAGCGCCGACCTGCTGGCGCTGTACCGCGAGATGGACGACCGCGACGAGTGGCCGGTCGTCGTCTACCACTCGCACACCGCCACCGAGGCCTACCCCTCGCGCACCGACATCGGGTACGCGTCGGGGCCGGCGGCGGACCCCCGCACGCACTACGTGCTGGTCTCCACGCGGCACCACGGTCCCGGGACCGGCCTGTCCGGTGACGACGTCGAGTTCCGCAGCTACCGCATCGTCGACGGGGAGGTGTCGGAGGAGGAGGTCGAGATCGTCGAGTCCTACCTGTTCGGGCACTCGCCGACGACCGTCGTCTACGACTGAACGGCTGACTGCAGCCGCCGTCCGGAATCGACGGCGGGCACCGGGCGTTGCCCGCACAGACGCACCACGGCTGCCAGCGCAGCACCCCCGACATCCCACGCACCGAGGAGAAGCACGCCATGGCCATCGAGGTCCGGATCCCGACCATCCTGCGCACCCACACCGGCGGCAACAAGACCGTCGAGGGCAGCGGGAGCACCCTGGGCGCGCTCATCGACGACCTCGACAGCAAGCACTCGGGCCTCAAGGACCGCCTCGTGACCGAGGAGGGCAAGCTGCACCGCTTCGTCAACGTCTACGTGAACGACGAGGACGTGCGCTTCACCGGTGCCCTCGACACCGAGGTGAAGGACGGCGACTCGGTCACCATCCTCCCGGCGGTCGCGGGCGGCTGCTGAGCGGCACGCCGCTCCCGCCTCCTCGTCCCCGTCCCGGAAGAGCTCACCCGATGGCCCGCTTCGCCTCCCTCGTCGACTCCCTCGGCGGCACCCCGCTCGTCGGGCTGCCCAACCTCTCGCCGACCCCCGACGTCCGGCTGTGGGCCAAGCTCGAGGACCACAACCCCACCGGCTCCATCAAGGACCGCGCCGCGATCAGGATGATCGAGGCGGCGGAGAAGGAGGGGCTGCTGCGCCCGGGCTCGACCATCCTCGAGCCGACCAGCGGCAACACCGGCATCTCGCTGGCCATGGTGGCCCGCCAGCGCGGCTACCGGCTGGTCTGCGTCATGCCGGAGAACACCTCGGTGGAGCGCCGGCAGCTGCTGGAGATGTACGGGGCGCAGATCATCTCCTCACCGGCCGCGGGTGGCTCCAACCAGGCCGTCGCCGTCGCCAAGGAGCTCGCCGCCCAGCACGACGACTGGGTGATGCTCTACCAGTACGGCAACCCGGCGAACGCGCAGGCGCACTACGAGGGGACGGCGCCGGAGATCCTCGCCGACCTGCCGTCGATCACCCACTTCGTCGCCGGGCTGGGCACGACCGGCACGCTGATGGGGTGCTCCCGCTACTTCCGCGAGCACAAGCCCGGCGTGCAGGTGATCGCCGCCGAGCCGCGGTACGGCGAGCTGGTCTACGGCCTGCGCAACATCGACGAGGGGTTCATCCCCGAGCTCTACGACGCCGAGCTGCTGGACTCCCGGTTCTCCGTGGGGCCCGACGACGCCATCCACCGCACCCGCCAGCTGGTGGAGCGCGAGGGCATCTTCGCCGGCATCTCCACCGGCGCGATCCTGCACGCGGCCCTGGGCATCGCCGACAAGGAGGTCGCGGCCGGGCGCCGGGCCGACATCTGCTTCATCGTCTGCGACGGCGGCTGGAAGTACCTCTCCACCGGCGCCTACGCGGGCACGCTGGAGGAGGCGGCCTCCGCGCTGGAGGGCCAGCTCTGGGCCTAGGGGCAGGACGTGTCACCGGTGCGGGCTAGCCTGATCGGCGACATGGGGACGCAGCCAGGAGCCGACGCGCCGATCGGCATCTTCGACTCGGGCGTCGGTGGGCTCACCGTCGCCCGAGCGGTGCTGGACCAGCTGCCGGGCGAGGCCGTCCGCTACATCGGCGACACCGCGAACGGCCCCTACGGCCCGCTGCCGATCGCCGAGGTCCGCCGGCACTCGCTCGCGGTCATGGACGAGCTGGTCGCCAGCGGCGTCAAGATGCTCGTCGTCGCGTGCAACTCCGCGAGCGCGGCCTCGCTGCGCGACGCGCGGGAGCGCTACGACGTGCCGGTCGTCGAGGTGGTGCTGCCCGCGGTCCGCCGGGCGATCGCCGCCACCCGCAACGGCCGGATCGGCGTCATCGGCACCCAGGCGACCGTCACCAGCGGCGCGTACGACGACGCGTTCGCCGCGGCCCCGCAGGTCACGGTGACCTCCGCGGCCTGCCCGAGCTTCGTCGACTTCGTCGAGCGCGGCATCACCAGCGGCCGGCAGTTGCTGGGCCTGGCGCAGTCCTACCTCGACCCGCTCATGGCTGCCGGTGTCGACACCGTCGTCCTGGGTTGCACGCACTACCCGCTGCTGACCGGCGTGCTGTCGGTGGTGCTCGGCGACGGCGTCACCCTGGTCTCCAGCGCCGAGGAGACCGCCAAGGACGTCTACCGGGTGCTCACCCGCACCGACCTGCTCCGCGACCCCGACGCCCCGCCGCCGACGCACGCCTTCCTCGCGACCGGCGACCCCGAGCCGTTCGCCCGCCTGGGCCGCCGCTTCCTCGGGCCGGAGGTCGGTGCGGTGCTCACCGCCGGGCGGGCGGGTGCCGCGTGAAGCTGACCGTCGTGGGGTGCTGCGGCAGCGGCCCGGGCCCCGACTCGCCCGCGTCCTGCTACCTCGTGGAGCACGACGGCTTCCGGCTGGTGCTGGACCTCGGCAACGGCTCCTTCGGTGCGCTGCAGCGGTACGCGGACCCGGCGTCGGTGGACGCGGTGTTCCTCTCGCACCTGCACGCCGACCACTGCCTCGACGTCGCCCCGTTCGTCGTCTGGCACCGCTACTCCGGCCGCTCCCGCGGGCCGCTGGTGCCGCTGTACGCGCCGGTGGGGGCCGAGCGGCGTCTCGCGGCCGCCTACGACCTGGACGGCGACGGCCTGACCGACGTCTTCGACTTCGTGCCCGTGGGCCCCGGGGCGCTGCGCATCGGGCCCTTCGACGTCGAGCTCGCCCGCACGGCGCACCCGGTCGAGACCTACGCCGTCCGGCTCACCGCTGGTGGCCGGTCGCTGGTCTACACCGGTGACACCGGCCCCTGCGACCGCGTGGCCGAGCTGGCCCGCGGCGCCGACGTGCTCCTCGCCGAGGCCGCCCACCCGGACAACGTCCCCGACCAGCCCCCGGGCCTGCACCTCACCGGGCGGCAGGCCGCGCAGCACGCCGCCGACGCGGGGGTCGGGCGGCTGCTGCTCACCCACATCCCGTCGTGGGTGGACCACATCGGCCAGCTGTTCGCGGCGAGCTCGGTGTTCAGCGAGACCGAGCTGGTCAGCCCCGGAGCCGTCTACGAGGTCTGAGCCGGTTGCCGGATCGCCGCGATCGCGGAACGGTGACCCCATGGAAGAGCGGGACGGCGTGCCGCTGAGCAGCCTCGATTCGCCGCTCGGTGACGGGCTGGGGGTTCCCAAGCGGGCGCTCGTCGACCACCTCGACGCCGTCGCCGACCGGATGGTCCCGCTGCTGGCCGGCCGGCCGCTCTCGGTGGTGCGGGTGCGGCCGGGCCAGGCGCCGTTCATGCAGCGCAACGTGAGCAAGGGCGCGCCCTCCTGGGTGCGCACCGTGCCGGTGTGGGCCGAGTCGGCGCACCGCGAGGTGCACCAGGTGCTCTGCGACGACCGGCGCACCCTGCTGTGGCTGGCCAACCAGCGCGCGGTCGAGTTCCACGTCCCGTTCCTCCCGGCCGGCACGCACGAGCCCACCGGGCTGGTCCTCGACCTCGACCCGCCCGACGGGGCCGACTTCTCCGACGTCGTCGCCGTCGCGCGGCTCGCCCGCCGGGCGCTGGCCGACGCCGGGCTCGCCGCCGCGGTGAAGACCAGCGGCTCCTCCGGGCTGCACGTCGTCGTCCCCGTCCGCGGCGCACCGGTGGAGGACGTCGCGGCGGCGACGCGGGCGCTGGCGCAGCGGACGGCGCAGCTGGACCCCGCCGTCGCGACGACGGCGTTCCTCAAGGAGGAGCGCGGGGGCCGGGTGTTCGTGGACTCCACCCGGTCGGGCACCGGCACCGTCGTCGCCGCCTACAGCCCGCGGGTGCGGCCGGGGCTGCCCGTGTCGGCGCCCGTGGACTGGGCCGACCTCGACGCGGTCCGGCCGGGCGACGCCACCGTCACCACGGCCGCGCCGCTGCCCGACTGGGCCGCCCTGCTGCCGGAGCCGCAGGAGCTGCCGGCCGACCTGGTCGCCGAGGGCCACACGATCCCGGTGGCCCGCGTGCAGGCCATGCACGAGGGCAAGCGGCGCAAGCGCGCCCGCGAGGCCGCCGCCGAGGGCTGAGGCCGCGGTGGCCGCGGTGCCGCCTCAGCCCGGCCGCAGCGCGGCGAACAGCAGCATGTCGCGGCGGCGCCCGCCGATCTCCATGTACCGGCGCAGCAGCCCCTCCCGCTGGTAACCGGCGCGCTCCGCCGTGCGCACCGAGGCGGTGTTCCACGGCTCGATGTGCAGCTGCACCCGGGCCAGGCCGGGGATGGTCCAGGCGAAGGCGGTCGCCGCGGTGAGCGCGTCGGCCGCGCGCCCGCGGCCACGGGCGGCCGGCGCGACGAAGTAGCCCGCCGAGGCCCGGCCGTGGGGCAGCTCGTCGAGCCACAGGCCGATCTGCCCCAGACCCTGCCCGCTGCCGGCGTCGGCGATCGCGAAGGAGAACCCCTTCCCCGTCGGCCACCGTGCCCGGTTCTGCTCCACCCACTCCCGCGCCCGGTCCTCCGTGGCGTGCGGGGGCAGGGTGCTGACGAGCGGGACGTAGGGGTCGGTGGACAGGTCGAGACCCACGGCGACGTCGGCGTCGACGAACTCGCGGAGCACGACGGTGCCGTGCGCCGGGGGCACCGCCGGCCAGGGCAGAGGAGGGCTCGGCCTGCTCATCCCGCCACGGTACGAGGACCGGGGGCAGCCGACCGCGGCTTCGGTGGCCGGCGCCTGCCCTACGCTGCCCCCGTGACGGGCGCCCCCGAGGAGATCGTGCGGCACGCGGCGCGGACGCTGATGAGCGGCCGCCGGCTGGACACCGGCACCCTGGCGGCCGAGCTCGGCATCTCGCGGGCGACGCTGTTCCGCCGGGCCGGCAACCGCGACGCCATCCTCGGTGACGCGCTGGCCTTCCTCGGCCGGCGCACGCTGGCCGCCATCGAGCGGGAGCACGATGCCCGCGCGGCCGACGTCGGGCCGGGGGACCGGCTGCGCTCGCTGGCCGTGAGCGAGGACTTCCGCTACGCCCTCAGCACCGCCGGCCCCGTCCGCCGCCTGCTCGACGAGGAGCCGACGACCGCGATCCGGGTGCTCACCGACCCGCAGGGCCGCGTGCAGCCCCGGGTGGTCGAGGCCTACACCGAGCTGTTCCAGCGGGACGTCGACGAGCACGGCCTGGTGCCGCAGGTCCCCGTACCGCTGCTCGCGCTGGCGGTGGTACGGCTGGGGGAGTCCTTCCTCTACTCCGAGGTGCTCGCCGCCCGGGCGCCGGACCTCAAGGCGGCGACCACGGTGATCGACGCCCTCATCGCCAGCGTCTTCGGCATCGACGGGAGCTGACTCCTCAGCGGCGCCAGTAGAGGTGGTGGACGACGCCGCTCGGGCTGGGCACCACCTCGCGGTAGAACCGGTCGAGCAGCTCGTCGGGGGAGTGCCACAGCCGCGAGCCGGAGCCGAGTTCCACGGGCGCCACCGCGACGTGCAGCGTGTCGACGAGGTCGGCGTCCAGGAACTCCCGGACGGTGGTGGCCCCGCCCCCCAGCCGGACGTGCCGGTCACCGGCCGCCGCGCGCGCCTGCTCCAGCACGTCGGCCGGGTCGCCGTCGACGAAGGAGAAGGTCGTGTCCGCCAGGGTGAACGACGGCCGCGGGTGGTGGGTGAGCACGAACACCGGCGTGTGGAACGGCGGCTCGGGCCCCCACCAGCCCTGCCACTCGTGGTCCTGCCACGGACCGCGCTGGGGACCGAACTTGTTCCGGCCCATGATCTCCGCGCCGATGCCGTGCGCGAAGTCCCGGGTGAAGTAGTCGTCGAGACCACGGCTGCCGCCGGGCTCGGTGCGGTTCGGGAAGCTCGCCGTCGCGACCGCCCAGCCCATCAGCTCCAGCGGGTCGGCGGAGCCGAACGGCCGCTCCAGGCTCTGGCCCTCGCCGGCGCCGAAGCCGTCGCTCGAGACGGTGAAGTTCTGGACCTTCAGCAGTTGGTGCACGGTGTCCCTCCGGGGCGGTCGATGCCCTTCCGACCGCCCGGGCGACGGGAACTCATCGGCCGCGTCCCCAGGCGGCCCGCCCGTCCACAGCCCACCGCTCGGGCGCACCGGCTGTCGGTGGTCGGTGGTCGGCTGTGCGGCATGACGACCGACCCCCAGACGATCGCCTGGCTCGACCAGGAGGACAGCCGGCTGGCGCAGACGATCCGCGCGCACCGGGTCGCCGTGCAGTACGTGATGCGCGGCGAGGAGGCCGACGAGCCGCCGTTCGGCTACACCGTCGGGCTGTTCGGCGTGGGGCACCCCGAGCTGGTCGTCGTGGGGGCCGGGCGGGAGTCGACCTGTGCCGTGCTGGACCACGTCGCCGGCCTGGTGCTCGCCGGGCGGGACCTCGTGCCCGGGGAGGTGATCGTCCACGGCGAGCGCGAGCCGCTGGTGGTCGAGGAGCTGCCCAACCCGGGCGACGTCCTGTTCACCGCCAACCGCTTCTACCAGCGCCCCGACGAGTTCTCCGTGCCCGCCTACCAGCTCACCTGGGCGCACCGGGACGGCGGCTTCCCGTGGGACCCGGGGTACCCCTGCCCGCCGCAGTGCCAGCCGCGGCCGGGCACGTGGCGTGCCTAGGGGGTCACTCGAGGCCGAGGTCTCGGCGCAGCTTGGCCACGTGCCCGGTGGCCTTGACGTTGTAGGAGGCGCGCTCGACGCGGCCCTCCGCGTCGATGACGAACGTCGACCGGATCACCCCGACGACCTCCTTGCCGTACAGCTTCTTCGTGCCGTACGCGCCGTAGGCCTGCATCACCTGCTTGTCCGGGTCGGAGACGAGCGTGATGCGCAGGTCCTCCTTCTCGCGGAAGCGGGCGAGCTTCTCTACCGGGTCGGGGGAGATGCCGATGATCTCCAGCCCCGCCTCGGCGAGGTCGCCGGCCGCGGCGGTGAAGTCGACGGCCTGGGTGGTGCAGCCAGGGGTCATCGCGGCCGGGTAGCAGTAGACGATGACGCGCCGGCCGCGGTAGGACGACAGCGACACCGGGGTGCCGTCGGCGTCGGGCAGCGTGAAGTCCGGCGCCGGGTCGCCGGGGGCCAGGCGGACGGGGGCGGCGTCGGTCTCGGTCATGCCGCGCATCCTGCCGTGTCCCGGGGGAGTGGTCGCAAGGGGGCGGTCAGCCGGGCAGGAAGGAGAAGCGCACCTGCCGCTGGTGGTTGTCGGTGTTGGTGTCGACCAGGCAGATGCGCTGCCACGTGCCCAGCATCAGCCGGCCCTCCAGCACCGGCACGCTGGCGTGCGGCGGCACGAACGCCGGCAGCACGTGGTCCCGGCCGTGCCCGGGGCTGCCGTGCCGGTGGCGCCAGCGGTCGTCGCGGGGGAGTAACTCCTCCAGCTGGGCCAGCAGGTCGTCGTCGCTGCCCGAACCGGTCTCCAGGATCGCCAGGCCGGCGGTCGCGTGCGGGACGAAGACGTGCAGCAGCCCGTCGCCCTCCTGCTGCACGAACTCGGCGCAGTCGTCGGTGAGGTCGACGACGACGGGGACGCCGCCGGTGCGGACGGATCGCAGCTCCGATCTCATGGCGCCGATCCTGCCCGTCACGGGCTCCGGTCGCGTGCCGGACCGTTCCCGGTGCCGGCAGAGGGGACGGCGTCCGGGGCGGCCGGCCCCCGGAGCAGGGCCGCGCGCAGCTGCGCGACCTCCGCCGTCAGCGCCTGCAGGTCGCGCCGGGTGACCGCCTCCGACTCCTCCCCGACCTCCTGCACCCGCTCCACCAGCCAGGAGGCGAACGTCGCGGTGATCACGCCGAGCAGCGCGATGCCCGTCAGCATCAGCCCGGCGGCGATCGCGCGGCCCTGCGTGGTGACCGGGAAGCGATCGCCGTACCCGACGGTCGTCACGGTGGCGAACGACCACCACAGCGCGTCGCCGAAGGTGTCGATGTTCCCCTCGGGTTGCCCGCGTTCGGCGTCCAGCACGGCGAGCGCGGCCACGAACATGAGCAGGGCCGTGGCCCCGACGACGTAGACCGCGACCCGGCCGCGCAACGAGCTCCCGGCGTGCCGGTTGAGCGCGGAGAGCAGGGTGACGAGCCGGAGGAGCCGCAGGGGGCGCAGCAGCGGCAGGACGATGACGGCCAGGTCGAACGGATGGCTCCGCACGAACCGGCCGCGGTGATCGGACAACCACAGCCGGGCGCCGTAGTCGATCGCGAACCAGGCCCAGGCGGCCGCGGTGACCCAGGCCAGCACCGTCGGCCACGGCGCGGCGAGATCGGGGTCGATGATCGGCCAGGCGTAGGCGGTCAGGAACAGCAGCGCGGCGGTGGTCAGGATCCAGCCGGTGGTGCTCTCCCACCGTCGCCGGCGCGCATCGTCGGTGGTGGGTGCGGCCATGTCCGGCGAGGTTAGCGCCGGCGGCGGTCCCGGCTCGTCCGGAGGTCGTCGGCGGCGTTCACTACTGTCGGCGGACGTGACCCGCGCCGACGGCCGTAGCGCCGACCAGCTCCGTCCGGTGACCATCACCCGCAACTGGCTCGACCACGCCGAGGGATCGGTGCTGGTGGAGTTCGGCCGCACCCGCGTGCTCTGCGCGGCCAGCGTGACCGAGGGCGTGCCGCGGTGGCGCAAGGGCTCGGGCCTGGGCTGGGTCACCGCCGAGTACTCGATGCTGCCGCGTGCCACGCACACCCGCAGCGACCGCGAGTCGGTCAAGGGACGGATCGGCGGCCGCACGCACGAGATCAGCCGGCTCATCGGCCGCTCGCTGCGCGCCTCGATCGACCTGGGCGCGCTCGGCGAGAACAGCGTCGCCATCGACTGCGACGTCCTCCAGGCCGACGGCGGCACCCGGACGGCCGCCATCACCGGCGCCTACGTCGCGCTGGCCGACGCCGTCTCCTGGCTCGGCGAGCGCGGGAAGCTGGCGAAGAAGGAACCGCTGGTGCAGTCCGTCGCCGCCGTCAGCGTCGGCGTCATCGACGGCGAGCCGCGGCTGGACCTCGCCTACGAGGAGGACGTGCGCGCCGGCACCGACATGAACGTGGTCTGCACCGGGGACGGCGGCTTCGTCGAGGTGCAGGGCACCGCGGAGGGCGCGGTCTTCGACCGGCCCACCCTCGACGCGCTGCTCGACCTCGCGGTCGCCGGCTGCGCGGAGCTGACCCGGGTCCAGCAGGTGGCGTTGTCGGCATGACGCAGCTGCTGCTGGCCACCCGCAACGCGGGCAAGCTCGCCGAGCTCCGTCGCCTGCTGGCCACCGCTGTCCCCGGCGTCGAGGTCATCGGCCTGCGCGACGTCGACGAGTACCCCGAGGCGCCGGAGACCGGCGCGACCTTCGCGGACAACGCGCTGCTCAAGGCGCGGGAGGCGGTGCGGTACACCGGCCTGCCGGCGGTGGCCGACGACTCCGGGCTCGCGGTCGACGCGCTGAACGGCATGCCCGGGGTGCTCTCGGCCCGGTGGTCGGGCCGGCACGGTGACGACGACGCCAACACCGCGCTGCTGCTCGGCCAGCTCGCCGACGTGCCCGACGAGCGGCGGGGTGCGGCGTTCGTGTGCGCGGCGGCGCTGGTCACTCCCGACGGCACCGAGCGGGTGCTGGAGCGGCAGTGGCGCGGGCGCGTGGTCCACGAGAAGCGGGGGAGCAACGGCTTCGGCTACGACCCCGTGTTCGTCCCGGAGGGGCTCGAGCTGACCTCCGCGCAGCTGGAGCCGGCGGAGAAGGACGCGCGCAGCCACCGCGGCCAGGCGTTCGCCGCGCTGGTGCCGGTCCTGGCCGAGGTGCTGACGCCCCGCTGAGCCGGCGCCCGGGTCAGTCCCGGCGCAGCGAGGAGCCCAGCCAGGCGAGGGAGTCCTGCTCGTCGGGCTCGGCGTGCCGGCCCGGGCGCTCGCCCTCCCGCGTCGGGACCGGGGTGCCCGGCTCCGGGGCCCGGTGCCGGCCACGGGCGGGCGTGGCGGCGGCGGGGTGGACGACGGCGGCGCGCACCAGGGCGGCCGGGAGCCAGGTCGCGGTCGAGGGCATGAGGTCCCATCGGCTGCTCCGGCGCCGCGGTGCAGGGGCGGTGCCCGCACGCCACCCGGCCGGGTGACGGGTCGCGGCGCGGGCGGACCGGCTACCGCTGAGCCGCGCGTGGGCTGCCCCCGCGCGTGGGCTGCCCCCGGGCGGGGCATCCCGGGCCGGTCCAGGTCTTTGTGGACGGGGCCCGGACGTTGCGGTTCGCCGACGACACCCCGGTGACCGCCGCCTCGGGCGTGGATCCGCTCGGGGACGGCTGGCTGGTCGTCCAGGACGACTCGACGGTCGCCGCCTGGCGCCGGCCCGGCGAGGTGGTCGCCGTGGCGGTGCTGCCGCCGGTCGAGGGTCTGCGCACCTTCAGCGAGGCCGCGGGCACCAAGCACCTCAAGCCCAACCTGGAGGTGGCCTGCCCGGCCGAGGTGGACGGGGAGCCGGCGGTGCTGCTGCTGGGATCGGGCTCGACGCCCCGGCGCATGCGGGCGGTGCTGGTACGCCTGGACGGCGGGCAGCCCGTGGTGCGCGGCGGAGCTGGGCCCGGTGTACCGGGGCAACCTCGCTGCCGGCGTCCTTTCGGCGAGCGTCGACGTGCCGCTGCGCGACCTCGTCGCCGTGGTCATCGGTCGCGCCGAGCCCGCCGCCGTCCCCGTGAGCCGGCCCCGGCGGTACGAGCTGGGCGAGGTCGCGGGCGTGGGGCTCGCGGTCACCGACGCGGTCGCCCTCCCGGACGGCCGGGTGCTGCTGAGCGCGGCGGCCGAGGACACCCCGAACGCGGTCGACGACGGGCCGGTGGTCGCCACCGCGGTCGCGCTGCTGGACGGCGACACGTGCAGGCGGTCGCGCCCGTCCCGGAGGTGGACGGGCACGTGCACAAGGTGGAGGGCCTGGCGCTCCGCGGGATGGAGGACGGCGTGGTGCACCTGCTCGCCGTCGTGGACGACGACGACCCGGGCACCCCGTCGGCCGAGCTCGACCTGCGCGTCGTCCTGGGTTGACCGGCGCTCAACCGGCCCGGCGGAGCAGCGCCGCGCGCCGCTCGAGCCGGCCGGGCGCGACGAGCACCAGCACGGCCAGCGCCGCCGCCACCGCCACGCCGAGCCACCACCACGGTGACTGCGCCACCGCGAGGAAGGCGGCGACCACGGCCAGGACGGCGGGCAGGGCGAGCGCGCGGGTGCGGGTCGCGTGGACGGTGAGCAGCCGGTCCTCGACGAGGTGCAGCGCGGCCTCCCGGAGGGCGTCGTCCTCGGGCACCGCGCCCCGGCGGGCCGCGCGTTCCACCGCGGCGCGCTGGTCCTCGGGCACCTCCTCGACGGCCGCCATCGCGTCGCGGACGGTGTGCGCGGTGACGAAGCCGAGCATCGGTGCGCAGACCACCGCGGCGCCCACGCCCAGGAGGACGGCGGCGGTCCAGCTGCGGTCGCCGGTCAGCCCGAGCACGAGCACGGCGAACGGGGCCAGGAGCACCCCCATCGCGATGCCGACCTGCCACCAGGGCGCTCGCAGCAGCCACGCGTTCACCCGGGGAGCCTGCGGCCGCGCGGTGGGCACCGCACCCGCCGTCACCCGGTCGGGTGACCGCCGCGCCGGCCGTCCGAGTGCGGGAGGGGGGAGTCGAACCCCCACGCCCGAAGGCACCAGATCCTAAGTCTGGCGTGGCTGCCGTTACACCACTCCCGCGTGGTCCCGGAGTCTAGGAGCACCCGGGCGGGTGGCCGGGGAGGCCCGTCGCCGCGCTGACCTGCGGCACGTCTGGCAGGCTGTCGCCGTGCCCCGCGACCCACGACAGATCCAGCTCGAGATCGATGCGGCCCGCGAGTCGCTGGCCGCCACCCTGGACCAGATCGCCTACCGGAGCAGCCCGACCCGCCTGAAGGCGCAGGGGCGGGACGCCGTGCAGCGCTTCCTGCAGACCCCGGCGGGCCAGGCCACGATCGGCGCCGTCGGCCTGCTGGTCACGCTGGTCGTCGTCCAGAAGGTGCGGAACCGGCGCAAGGACGAGGTCGAGGTGCTCGGCCGCCGCATGGTCGTGGTCGACAAGGGCCGCCGCGCCCGCTGATCCGGTGCGCCGCGATCCGGTCGGCCCGGGCCAGGAGTCGGTCTGGGACTACCCGCGCCCCCCGTCGGCGCTGGTGAGCGACCGCCACGTCGTCGTCGAGGTGGCCGGCCGGGTGCTGGCCGACACCCGGCGGGCGGTGCGGGTCTGCGAGACCAGCCACCCGCCGGTGTACTACGTGCCGCGCGAGGACGTCGCCGTCGACCTGCTCGAGCGGGCCCCGGGTCGCTCGGTGTGCGAGTGGAAGGGTGCGGCGACCTACTGGGACGCCGTCGTCGACGGCCGGCGCATCCCGGAGATCGGGTGGTCCTACGAGGACCCGGCCCCCGGTTACGAGCACCTGCGCTCGGCGATCGCCTTCTACCCGGGCAAGGTCGACCGCGCGCTGGTCGACGGCGAGCAGGCGCGGCCGCAGCCGGGCGGCTTCTACGGCGGCTGGATCACCGACGAGATCGCCGGGCCGGTCAAGGGCGGGCCCGGCTCCCTCGGCTGGTGAGCGGTCTCAGGCCTGGCTGCGCACCAGCGGCATGACGACGGTCTGCAGCACCTCGTCGGCGTAGGCCTCGTCGACCGGGCGGTGGGTGAGCAGCCAGCGCTGCACCATGAGCGCGCTGATCGACTCGGCGGCCACGGACGAGCGGAAACCGGGCCGCACCTCGCCGCGCGCCTCGGCGTTCTCCCACACCTGCTCGAAGGACTGCCGCCAGACCGCCAGCGGGCCCTTCTCGAAGGCCTCGGCGAGCGCCGGGTGGCGCGGCACGGTGGAGAGCAGCGAGAGCGTCGCCGCGCCGGTCGGGCCGTTCACCACGCCGACGAGGGTGTGCATGATCACGCGCAGGTCGCCCTCGAGCGAGCCGGTGTCCGGGCTGGGCGCCTCGTCGCGGTTCAGGTCGGAGATGGTGTCGACGACCAGGTCCTGCTTGGTGCGCCAGCGGCGGTAGATCGTCGCCTTGCCGACGCCGGCCTCGGCGGCGACCGCGTCCATGGTCAGCGCGCCGTAGCCCACGTCGGCGAGCAGCCGGAGGATGGCGGCGCGGATCACCCCGTCCCGGCTGGGGTCGCGCGGGCGGCCGCCACGACTCGGACGGGCGGCTTCAGCGGTGGTGAGAGCGGCCATGGGGCAAACCTTAGACATTCAAGTTGTGGAAGTGCTGGAACTCCCCTGCGAGTACCCCGGAAGAGCGTCGGATACCGCCGCGCGCCTGTCCCGCGGGTCCCGCGATGTCAGTCACCCTGTCCTGCGTGGGAACCATCTGCGGCGGCGTCTGCGGGTGCCGCCAGAACTGGGAGGTGCCCGGCCGGGCGAGCCGCGCGCTGCTGGCGACCACGATCGGGCACGTGCTGCCGCACGTCACCCGCACCGCCAAGGCGCTGGGCCTCACCGTGGACTCCGCGCCCCAGGTGGTCGACGTCCTCGACGACCGGGGTGGCCGCGGCCTGGAGCGGCTCTTCCAGAAGCTGGCCCGTGAGCTGACCGGCGCCGAGACCGAGGCCGTGCGGGTGGTCACCGACCCGCCGGACGACGGCGTGGCGCTCACCGCCCGGCTGCTCACCGCCCCGACGCTCGCCGTCGAGCTGGCCCGGCGCGGGGTCACCGTGGAGGTGGGCGTCCTGGCCGAGGCGGAGTTCTGGTCGGTCTACCAGCCGATCGTCTCCCTGGCCGATCGGTCGGTCGTCGCCCACGAGGCACTGCTGCGCGGGCTCGTCGACGGCCGCGAGGTCGGCGGCGGGGACCTGTTCTTCGTCGCCGAGTCGGCGGGCTGGCTGCACCGCCTGGACCGCATCGGCCGGGAGTCCGCCATCGCCGGCGCGGTGCCGTGGCTGGGCAGCCACGACCTGTTCGTGAACTTCAACCCCACCTCGATCTACCGGCCCCAGGTCTGCCTGGCGAGCACCGAGCGGGTCGCCCACGACGCCGGGATCGACCCCCAGCAGCTGGTCTTCGAGGTCGCGGAGTCGCACGCGATCGCCGACCGGGGGCACCTGGTGTCGGTGCTCGAGCACTACCGCTCGCTGGGCTGGCGGGTCGCGCTCGACGACGTCGGCACCGGCTGGTCGAGCCTGTCGCTGCTGGCCGCCGTCCGGCCCGAGGTGGTCAAGCTGGACAAGGGGCTGGTGCAGGAGCTGCCCGACGACGGCGCCCGCGCGGTGCTGAAGGCGGTCACCGACCTGGCCCACCAGCTGGGCGCGGTGGTCGTCGCCGAGGGCATCGAGACCGAGGAGCTCGCCGAGGAGGTGGCGGCGCTGGGGGCCGACCTGGGCCAGGGCTGGTTGTTCGGCCGGCCGGTGCGCCCCGAGCCCCCCGCCGAGGAGCTGGAGGGCCGCTGGCAGCCGGTGGCCCGCGCGCGCTGAGGTCGCGTCCTACCCCAGCGCCCAGCCGGTGAGCACGGGTCGGCCGTGCTCGTGCCCGAGGACGCCGTACCTCCCGGCCGGCAGCGCGAACAGGGCGCCGGCCTCGGGAGCCAGCCCGAGCCACCGCGCCGTCAGCACCCGCAGCACGTGCCCGTGGGCGACGAGGGCGACGTCGCCGTCGGGCAGCCGGTCGCGCACCCGGGCCAGCACCCGGTCGACGCGCGCGCCGACGTCGGCGAGCGACTCACCTCGGACGTCGGCGTCGACCGTGCCGTCCCGCCAGATCGACCACTGCCGGCCCAGCTCCTCGCTGATCTCGGCGGTCGTGCGGCCCTCGTAGCCGCCGTAGTCGAGCTCGACCAGGTCCCCGTCGACGGCGGTCGGGGGGAGCCCGGCCAGCTCGGCGGTGCGCCGCGCCCGTTGCAGCGGGCTCACCCGCACCTCGGTGAACCGCCGCCGCCCCAGGACCTCCCGCAGGGCGCGGGCCTGCTCCTCGCCCTCGGGCAGCAGGGGCAGGTCGGTGGCCCCGGTGTGCTGGCCGGTGCGGCTCCACTCCGTCTGCCCGTGCCGCAGCACGACCACCTCGCCCGTCCGCTCGCTCACGGTGCCCATCGAACACGCCGGCGCGGGAACACGCGCGCCCGCCGTCGCGCTGGCCGGTGGCATGACCACTGCAGAACTGAGCGACACGTTCACGATCGGCGGGGACCTCCCCGTGCACCGTCTCGGCTACGGCGCCATGCAGCTGCCCGGCCCGGGGGTGTGGGGCGAGCCGGCCGATCGCGCCGCCGCCGTCCGCGTGGTGCAGGCCGCCGTCGAGCAGGGCGTCGACTTCATCGACACCGCCGACTCCTACGGCCCCGAGGTCAGCGAGCAGATCATCGCCGAGGCGCTGCACCCCTACCCGGAGGGCCTGGTCATCGCGACCAAGGCCGGGCTGACCCGGCAGGGCCCGGACGTCTGGACGCCGGTCGGGCGCCCGGCCTACCTCAAGCAGCAGGTCGAGCTCTCGCTGCGGCACCTGAAGGTCGAGCGGATCGACCTCATCCAGCTGCACCGCATCGACCCCGAGGTGCCGCTGGCCGACCAGCTGGGCGCTTTCGTCGAGCTCAAGGAGCAGGGCAAGGTGCGCCACATCGGCGTCTCGGAGGTGTCGGTCGAGGAGCTCGAGGCCGCCCGCGCGATCACCGAGATCGTCAGCGTGCAGAACCTCTACAACCTCACCAACCGGCAGAGCCAGGACGTCCTGGACCACGCCACGGAGCACGGCATCGCATTCATCCCGTGGTTCCCCATCGCCACCGGTGACCTCGCCTCGCCCGACAGCCCGGTCGCGGACATCGCCCGCGAGCTCGACGCCACGCCGTCCCAGGTGGCGCTGGCCTGGCTGCTCCAGAAGTCGCCGGTCATGCTGCCGATCCCGGGCACCAAGTCGGTGGACCACCTCACCGAGAACCTGGGTGCGGCGCGACTGACGCTCTCGGCCGAGGACATGGCCCGCCTGGACGCCCTCGCCTGAGCGAAGACCTCGGCACCGTGCTCTCGCGGATCATGCGCACTCGTGGCCATCGCCGGCTGGTGGCCACGAGTCCGCATGGCTCGGCGTGGGGTGGACCCCGGCGCGACAGCGGGCGGCGGCACGCGTCACCATGTCCCCGTGGATGCTGAGGACTTCCGCCAGGTCAAGGACGCCGTTCGCCAGCTGATCCGCGGATCGGTGGTGCCCCGCGAGGAGCAGATCGAGGACGAGGACCGCATCCCCGACGACCTGCGCGCGCAGGCCGCCGAGATGGGGCTGTTCGGCTACGCGCTGCCCGAGGACCACGGCGGGCTGGGCGTCACCATGGCCGAGGACGTCGAGCTGGCCATGGAGTTCGGCTACACGACGCCGGCCTTCCGCTCGCTGTTCGGCACCAACAACGGCATCTCCGGCCAGGTCATCGCCAAGTTCGGCAGCGACGAGCAGAAGAAGAAGTACCTGCCGCGCCTGTCCGCCGGCGAGCTGATCGGCTCCTTCGCGCTGACCGAGGCCGAGGCCGGCTCCGACCCCTCCGCGCTGCGCACCAGCGCCCGCCGCGACGGCGACGGGTGGGTCATCAACGGCAGCAAGCGCTACATCACCAACGCGCCGATCGCCGACCTGTTCGTCGTCTTCGCCCGCACCGACCCCGCGGAAAAGGGCGGACGCGGCATCTCCAGCTTCGTGGTGGAGACGACGACGCCGGGGGTCACCGTCGGGCCCAAGGACAAGAAGATGGGCCAGGCCGGCGCCTGGACCTCCGAGGTGTACTTCGACGACGTCCGGGTGCCCGCCGACGCCCTCATCGGCGAGGAGGGCCGCGGCTACGCCAAGGCGCTCACCGTGCTGTCCCGCGGCCGGCTGCACATCGCGGCGCTGTGCGTCGGCATGGCGCAGCGGGTGCTCGACGAGTCGGTCGCCTACGCCGCCACCGCCAAGCAGGGCGGGGCGCCGATCGGCCGCTTCCAGCTGGTGCAGGCGATGCTCGCCGACATGCACGCCGAGCTGCTCGCGGGCCGCAGCATGGTGCGCGACGTCGCGGCCCGCTACGACTCCGGCGAGGACACCTCCGTCGGCCCGTCGTCGGCGAAGCTGTTCTGCACCGAGATGGTGGGGCGCGCTGTCGACAAGGCCGTGCAGGTGCACGGCGGCATGGGCTACTTGCGGACGACGCCGGTCGAGCGCTTCTACCGCGACGCCCGGCTGTTCCGGCTCTACGAGGGCACCAGCGAGGTGCAGCGGGTCATCGTGGGCGGCGCCCTGCTGCGCGAGGCCGGCATGCCGCGTGCGTGAGGACCCTCCTGCCCGCCACCACTCGCAGGCTCGCGGCGGGCCCCTGCAGGAGGGCCACCTGACGGAAGAGGCGCGGGAGGTCCGTCGCGCGGCGGTCGGCGAGCTCGGGGAGGCGCTGCGTGAGCTGGTCGACGCCGCCGTCCGCACCGAGGTGCCGCTGGACCGGCTCGCCGAGGCCACCGGCGCGGCGCGGGAGCTGACCGCGCTGCTGTCGACGGACCTGCGCGAGGTGCACGAGATCGCCTCGGTGGACGACCCGGACAGCGGGCAGCGCTGGTACAGCCCGGTGTACGGGCCGGGCAGCCCGGTGGCCCCGCCGATGGAGGTCGTCGACTTCCCGGACGAGGGCCGGTGCGTCAGCCGCGTGACCGTCGGGAAGAAGCTCGAGGGCCCGCCGGGGCTGGTGCACGGCGGGGTCGTGGCCACGCTGCTGGACCACGTGCTCGCCCGCTCGGCGCGCGGGGCCGGGCACGGCGGCCTGACGGCGACGCTGACGGTCACCTACCGGCGGCCGGTGCACCTGGGCGTCCCGCTCCTGGTGACCGGTCAGCTGGTCTCGGTCGAGGGGCGGCGGGCCACCGCCACGGCCCGGCTGGTCGCCGAGGACGACCCGGGCACCACCCTCGCCGAGGGCGAGGCGCTGCTGGTCGCGCTACGGGCCGAGCGGGCGTCGGAGGTGTTCGCGCGCACCGGCCGCGACGTCGGCGCCTGGACCAGCCGCAGCTGAAACGAGTTCGGGAACCGCGCGGTACCCGGTAGCGTCCGGCCTCCACCCACGCTCCAGGAGGGCCCGTGCGACGCACCCGGATCAGCTACAGCGGCTCCTACCAGCCACTGACCGCGCCGCCGGCCGCGACGCCCGACGGGCTGCGCCCGGAGCTGGCCGACGTCGGCCGGCTGGCCCGCCGCGGCGTGCGGGCGCTGGTCGGCGCGGCGCGGGCGGGGGAACGGCCGCAGCTGTCCCAGGTGCTGGCCGCGCACCTCGGCGACGCCGCCGAGGGGCTGGACGTGGTCGAGGAGACCTGGCCCGGCTACGAGCACGTGAACGTCCAGGCCGGCGTCGACGCCTGGCTGTCGCTGCCGGGGCGCGTGCACGAGCTGGTCGGCGTCGCCGGGTTCCAGCACATGCACTTCGGCCTCGGCGACCTGCTCGGGTCGGCGGGCGAGCACCCGCACGGCCCGCGTCCCGGCAACCCGGCCACGGTCAACCTCGCCTGCGGCCCCGACGGCGAGGTGCGCGCCTGCCAGCGCTGCGCGATCTACCTGGTCACCGAGCCGGACGGCGGCCGCGCCGCGCTGCTGCTGCGCGGCGCGTCACCGGAGATGGGGATGGCGCAGGTCTCGGTGCAGCTGGTGGGCACCGACCTGGCCGGGGTGGCCGGCGCCGCGGCCGAGATCCGCGCGGCGAGCGTCGAGCACAACGTGTTCCGCGGGCAGGTCCTCTCCTTCGGCCAGGAGGTCTTCGGGCACGGCCAGACGCTGCTGCAGTTCCACCGCCGCCCGGAGCTGCGGGCCGACCAGCTGGTCCTCGCGCCGTCCACCCTGGCGGAGATCCAGCGGCAGGTCGTCGACGTCGCCCGGCACAAGGAGCGGCTGCTGGCCGCCGGGCAGCACCTCAAGCGCGGGGTGCTGCTCTACGGCCCGCCCGGCGTCGGGAAGACCCACACCGTCCGCTACCTGGTGAGCAGCCTGCACGGCACCACGGTCATCCAGCTCACCGGCAACGCGCTGCACCTCATCGCCGAGGCGTGCTCGGTGGCGCGGGCGCTGCAGCCGGCCATGCTCGTGGTGGAGGACGTCGACCTCATCGCCGAGGACAGGGGCGTGCACCCCGGCCAGCACCCGCTGCTGTTCCAGCTGCTCAACGAGATGGACGGGCTGGCCGAGGACGCCGACGTCGTCTTCGTGCTGACCACCAACCGCGCGGACCTGCTGGAGCCGGCGCTGGCCGCCCGGCCGGGCCGGGTGGACCAGGCGGTGGCGCTGGACCTGCCCGACGCCGCGGCCCGCCGGGCGCTGTTCGAGCTCTACCGCGGCGACCTGGACGTGGACACCAGCGGCCTGGACGACGTGCTGGCCCGCACCGAGGGCGTGACGGCCTCGTTCCTCAAGGAGCTGCTCCGCCGGGCGGCGCTGGTCGCCGCGGCACGGACCCCGGACGGCGGGGCGCTGGCCGTCTCCGCGGACGACCTCACCGCGGCCCTGGACGAGCTGCTCGACACCCGCAACGCGATGACCCGCACGCTGCTGGGCAGCCTCCCCGGCTGAGGTCAGTTCGCCCGCGGGCCCAGCGCGTTGGC
This sequence comes from Blastococcus sp. KM273128, assembly GCF_021698975.1. Classification (GTDB taxonomy): domain Bacteria; phylum Actinomycetota; class Actinomycetes; order Mycobacteriales; family Geodermatophilaceae; genus Blastococcus. Next base: position 26,464 of record NZ_SSXA01000001.1, read on the forward strand.
CGCGTCGCCGGCTTGGTCGATCCCCGGCCCGCCCGCCGGGCGCAGCAGCGCACCGGGCCCGCCCGCGCCGCTGCCCAGGGCGGCGACGAACTGCCGGAGCACGTCGTCGCCGGCGTGGAACGGGGCCCAGTCGAGCAGCTTGCGGGCGCGGGCGGTGTCCAGCGCGGGCACCTGCGTGCCGATGTCCAGCCACCCGGGCTCGGTGGGCACGAGGTGCGCGGTGAAGGCGGCCTGCAGCCCGGCGCGCAGGGCGATCGCGGGGGTGGGCACCCGGCGGGAGCCGAGGGCCTTCGCCAGCGCGTCGGCGTCCAGCAGCGGCTCGGCCGCCAGGTTGAACGGGCCGGGGGCGCGGCGGTCGAGCATCCGCTCGAGGGCGTCGGCGACGTCGTCGGCGTGCACGAAGGCGACGGCGAGCGCCGGCAGGGGCAGCGGCAGCAGCCGGGCCACCGCGCCGGGCAGCGCGCGGGCGGCCCCGAAGAGCAGCGGGCCCAGGAAGTAGCGGCCGATCTCGCTGGCGGCCTGCGGCTGCAGCACCAGGGTGGGGCGGACGACGGTGAGGGTCGTGGCGCGGTGCCGGCCGAAGACGTCGCGCACCACGCTCTCGGCCTGCGACTTGTCGCGGCTGTACTGCGCGCTGGGGATGCCGGTGGTCGGCCAGTCCTCGGTCACCCGGACGCCACGCGCGCCCCCGGCGTAGGCGCCGATGGAGCTCATGTGCACGAACTGGTCGACGCCGGCGGCAGCCGCGGCGCGGGCCACCCGGCGGGTGCCCTCGACGTTCACCTGGCGCAACCGGTCGGGCTGCCGGCCCGGCTGCAGCGCCCAGGCGAGGTGGACGACGGCGTCGGCGCCCTCCACGAACTCGGCGACCTCCCGCTCGCTCGCGGCCTCGCCGAGGTCGGCCAGGTGCCAGCGGACGCCGTCGTAGGGCGCGGTCGACGGCGGGCGCCGGCGGGCCAGCCCGCGGACCTCGGCGACGCCGGCCGACGGCGCGGTCAGCCGGCGCAGCAGGGCGGTGCCGACGTTGCCGCTGGCGCCGGTGACGGCGATCGTGCGGCCGCGCAGCTGTCCGGGGGAGAGCTCAGGCATGCCCCTGCCGCTACCCGCCCGGCCCCCGGCCAACCGGCAGGGCCGGGCTCAGCCGCGCAGCGCCGACGGGGTCTGCGCGCGCGAGGCGTCCGCGTCGAGCGACCGGCCCCGCAGCTCGGGCAGCGCCAGGGCCGCGATCGCGGCCACGACGAAGAAGACGGCGAAGGTCGCGAAGACCAGCCCGGTGCCCCCGCCGTCCACGAGGAACGGCACGCAGAGCGGGGCGGCGATGGAGGCGAGCCGGCCGAAACCGGCCGCGGCGCCGGCACCGGTGGCCCGCAGCGCGGTCGGGTACACCTCCGGGGTGAGCGCGTAGAGCGCGCCCCACGCGCCGAGGTTGCAGAACGACAGCACCATGCCGGTGAGCAGCACGGTCGTCGGCGTGCCCGCGGTCGCGAACAGCCCCGCGCCGACCGCTGACCCCAGCAGGAACAGCGCCAGCGTGGGTCGCCGTCCCCACGCCTCGACCAGCCAGGCGGCGACCGCGTAGCCGGGGAGCTGGGCGAGGGTGATCCACAGCGTGTACTCGAAGGACCGGACCAGTTCGAGGCCGGAGTCGAACAGCAGCGCGGGCAGCCAGATGAAGGCGCCGTAGTAGGAGAAGTTGATGCAGAACCAGACCGCCCAGAGCGCCGCCGTCCGCCCGCGCAGGGCGGCGGTCCACAGGTCTCCGGGGCGGCTCGCCGGTGCGGGGGAGGGCGGAGGGGACGGCACCGCCGCGATGCCGGCGGCGCTCTCGAAGCGCCGGACGGCCGCCTCGGCCTCGTCGGTGCGGCCGCGCAGCTCGAGGAAGCGCACGGACTCGGGCAGCCCCCACCGGACGACCACGGCGTACACCGCCGGCACCGCGCCCAGCGCGAGGGCCCACCGCCAGCCGTCGTCGCTCCCGGGGACGACGAGGTAGCCGATCAGCGCGGCCAGCGTCCAGCCGACCGCCCAGAAGGCCTCGAGCGCGACGACCACCCGGCCGCGCAGGCGGGCCGGCGCGTACTCGCTGACCAGGGTGGAGGCGACCGGCAGCTCGGCACCCAGGCCCAGGCCGATGACGAACCGGAAGACCAGCAGCGCGCCCAGCGACCAGGACAGCGCCGCGGCGCCGGTGGCCAGCCCGAAGACGAGCAGCGTCAGTGCGAAGACCTGGCGGCGGCCGATGCGGTCGGCGAGCAGCCCGCCGAGGGTGGCGCCCAGCGCCATGCCGACGAACCCGATCGAGGCGATCCACGACCCCTCGGTCGCGGTGACGCCCCACTGCTCCTGCGCGATCAGCGCGGCGATGACGAACGAGACCAGCCCGACGTCCATGGCGTCGAGCGCCCAGCCCAGCCCGGAGCCGCCGAGCAGGCGGCCGTGCGCACGGGTGAAGGGCAGCCGGTCGAGCCGCTCGGCGCGGGTCAGCGGCGACGTCGTCCCACTCATGGCGTGCAGTCTCGCAATGCCCGGGCTCAGCCGCGGACGTGGGCCGTGACCAGCTCGGCGGTCCGCGCCGCGGCGAGCTCGGGGATCCAGTGGGTCACGTCGTCGAGGACCTCCAACCGGTAGGGCGCGTCGACGAAGCGGGCGGTGCCCTCGGTGGCGGCGCGGCCGAGGAAGGCGTCGCCGGTGCTCCACACGTGCAGGGTGGGCACCCGCACCGTGCCCACCGGGTCGCGCCCGCTCCACGGCAGGGCGCGGTACCAGGCCAGCGCCGCGGTCAGCGCGCCCGGCTCGCGCATCCGCCGGACGTAGCGTTCGACGGCGTCGTCGGGCAGCCCGCCGCGGCGCAGCACCCGGCGCAGCACGGCCCCGTTCCCGGCGAGCAGCAGCCGCTCGGGCAGCACGGGCAGCTGGAACAGCCCCACGTAGGCCGAGCGCAGCGCCTGGTCGCTGGTCGCCGCCGCCCGCGCCATCGCGGCCGGGTGCGGCACGGAGAGCGCCGTGAGCGTGCGGACGCGCTCCGGGTGCCACGCGCCCAGCGCCCAGGCCACGATGCCGCCCCAGTCGTGCCCGACCACGTGCGCCGACCCCAGCCCGGCCGCGTCCAGCAGGGCGAGGACGTCGTCCGCCGTCTCCCGCAGCCGGTAGTGCGCGCGGCCGCGCGGGCGGGCCGAGGGGGAGTAGCCCCGCTGGTCCGGCGCCAGGGTGCGCAGCCCGCGCTGGTGCAGGGCGGGCGCGACCCGGTCCCAGGCGGTGGAGTCCTGGGGGAAGCCGTGCAGCAGGACGACGGGCTCGCCGTCGGCCGGCCCGGCGTCCCGTACGTCGAAGGTCAGGCCGTCTCGCCGGAAGCTGTCCACCTCGGCACTGTGCCCATCCGAGTTGGAGCCATTCGCAGGACGGGGACGGCCATTGGCCGCGGTGTCGCCCGGAGGGTGACAATGTCGCCCATGGAGCTCATCGTGCTGGTCGACGACGACGGCCGTGCGATCGGCACGATGCCCAAGCCGGAGGTGCACCACGGCGAGACGCCGCTGCACCGCGCGTTCTCGGCCTACCTCTTCGCCGACGACGGCCGGCTGCTGGTCACCCGCCGGGCCGAGGGCAAGGCGACCTTCCCCGGCATGTGGACCAACACCGTCTGCGGCCACCCCGGCCCCGGCGAGGACGACGGCGACGCGATCGCCCGCCGCGCCCGCTTCGAGCTGGGGCTCGGTGTGACCGACGTCCGGCCGGCGCTCCCGGGCTACCGCTACCGGGCGGAGTTCCGCGGGGTCGTCGAGAACGAGGTGTGCCCCGTCTACATCGGGCGCTTCACCGGCTCGCCCGCGCCGGAGCCCACCGAGGTGGGCGAGTGGGAGCTGCTGGACTGGGCCGCGTTCCGCCGCCGGCAGGAGACCGAGGGCGACGCGTGGTCGCCGTGGTGCCGGGAGCAGGCGCGGCTGATCGAGGAGGCGGGGCTGCACCGCTAGCCTGCGGCGCATGGACCGTCGACGGTTCCTGCTCGCCCTCGCCGCCGGGGTGGCGGGCACGGCGGTGGCACGCGGCGCGGCCGCGCTCGGCGAGCCCGCCGTGGCGCCCGGCGGCCCCGCGACGGCGCCCGGGCCGGCCGGCGACCCCGCCGCGCGCTGGAAGCCGGTGCACCGCGGCGTCCCCGGGGTGGAGCCGCAGGAGCCGCCCGCCGGCGTGGTCGACGCGCTGCCGGGGGAGGGGGATCTGCTGGCGCTCACCATCGACGACGGCACCAGCAGCGAGGTGGTCGCGGCGTTCGCGCGGTTCGCCGCCGACAGCGGCACCCGCCTGACCTTCTTCCCAACGGCCGGTACCGCGCCTGGGAGCAGAACGCTGCGCTGCTGCGCCCGCTGGTCGACTCCGGGCAGGTGGCCCTGGGCAACCACACCTGGTCCCACCCCGACCTCACCACGCTGGGCGACGCCGAGGTGGCCGAGGAGATCCGGCGCAACCGCGACTTCCTGCGCTCGACGTTCGGGGTGCAGACGCCCTTCTTCCGGCCGCCCTTCGGCGCCCGCGACGAGCGCACCGACCGCATCGCCGCCGACCTGGGGCACCCGACGATCGCCCTGTGGAACGGCACCTTCGAGGACAACCGGGTGCTCACCGGCGAGGAGCTCCTGGCCGCGGCCCGGCGCTGGTTCAGCGCGCGGACCATCGTCGTCGGCCACGCCAACCACCCCACCGTGACCGCCGTGTACGGGCAGCTGCTCGAGCTCATCGCCGAGCGCGGGCTGACCACGGTCACCCTCGCCGATGTCTGGTCCACCCGCCGCTGACGCCCCGACCTGCGGCCCCGGCGGCTTTCGGCGAGGCTGTCCGCGACGGGGGTACGCACCGACGACGGAGGAGCAGCTGTGGAGGCGTCGCTGAAGGGCCGGGTCGCGCTCGTGACCGGCGGGGCCAGCGGACTGGGCCGGGCCACCGCGCTCGCCCTGGCCGAGGGCGGTGCCCACGTGGTGATCGCCGACATCGACGCGGCGGGCAGCCAGGAGACGCTGTCCCGGGTGACCGGCGCCGGCGGCTCCGCCGAGGTCGCCGCCCTGGACGTGACCCGGGACGAAAGCCGGCGCGCCGTCGTCGCCGACCTGTTCGAGCGGCACGGGGACGCGTTCGACGTGCTGGTCAACGTGGCCGGCATCGACCGGCCCGGCTACATCACCGACATCGACCTCGCCGACTACCAGCGGGTGCAGGCGGTCAACTGCGAGGGGCCGGTCTTCCTCACCAGCGAGTTCATGAAGCGGGTGCAGCACCTGCCCGAGGGGCGCACCGCCGACGTCGTGCACGTGGTCTCGCTGTCGGCGATCACCTCGGGCAGCGGGGCGATCGCCTACAACGGCTCCAAGGCCGGCTTCCTCAACGCGACCCGCTGCATCCAGCGGGAGCTGCGGGAGAAGGCCGAGCGGCTGGAGGACGGCAGCGAGCGGCCGTTCCCGTGCCGGGTGCAGAGCGTCATCCCCGCCGCGATGGACACCCCGATGATGGAGCAGTGGGGCATCCCCGGGCACCTGATGATGCCGCCGTCCGCGGTCGCCGAGGCGATCCGCACGCTGCTGCTCCTGCACCCGGCGGCGTTCGTCCCCGAGATGCAGATCGTCCCCCGGCTCGAGCCGAACTTCCCCCGCTGACCGACCATGAGGAACTGCCGCATGAGCGCCCCGGACGACCCGACGCCCGACACCGCGATGGCGTCGGGCTCCGACGCGGGCAGCCCGGGCGGGCGGCTCGGCCCCGGTGACCTCGCGCCCGACGAGGAGCGGCTGCTCGCCGCGCTGGAGCGGGGCGCCCGCCGGGAGGCGCCGGACCCGCTGGAGACGATCGCGGTGGTCCGTGCGGCCGAGGACGAGCGCCCGCTGCCGGGCCGGGGCGGCCCACCCGACGACGGGCTGACCCCCCGGTTCAGCGCCCCGGGCGCCGGCTGACGGGCGGGTTCAGCCGCCCGGCGGCTGGAGCCGGACGGCGAGGAGAGCGACGTCGTCCTCGCCGCCCTCGGGCAGCAACCGGTCGATGAGCGCGTCGGACATCCCGGCCACCGGCAGGTGGCGCAGCTCGGCGAGCGCGCGGCCGAGCAGGTCGACGCCGTCGTCGAACACCTGGTCGCGGCGCTCCACCAGCCCGTCGGTGTAGAGCAGCAGCGTCGAGCCGTCGAGGACGGCCACCTCGTGCTCGGTACGGGGCAGCGACGGGTCCACGCCGAGCAGCAGGCCGGGGCGGTCGGGCACCAGCAGCCGCTGGGAGCCGTCGGGCGCGACGAGCAGCGGCGGCAGGTGCCCGGCGGAGGCCCAGCGCAGCCGGGTGCCCTCGCCGGCCGGGCCCGCCGGGCGGTCGAGGCGGCCGACGAGCACCGTCGCCATGGCGCCGAGCCCCAGCCCCTCGATCGCGGCGTCGAGCCGGGAGAGCACCTCGGCCGGGCCGGCCGTGCTGTCCCAGGCGATGCCGCGCAGCAGGCCGCGCAGCTGGGACATGGTGGCCGCCGCCTGGGTGTCGTGGCCGACGACGTCACCGATGACCAGCACCGTGGAACCGTCGGGCTGCTCGAAGACGTCGTACCAGTCGCCGCCCACCTGCGCCTCGCGCGCCGCCGGCACGTAGCGCACCGCCACCTCCAGGTGGTCGGGCTCCGGCGGGTCGGTCAGCAGGCTGCGCTGCAGGGTCTCGGCGGCGCGGACGATGCTGCGGGACCGGGCGTACAGCGCCTCCAGCAGGTGCGTCCTCAGCTCGGTCGCTCCACCGGTCTCCTGCACCGTCCACGGTTCGGACCGGCCGCGGACGGTCTCCCGCCAGCGCTCGAAGGACTTGCGCGGGCTGAGCCGGACGTCGTCGCCCTCCCGCTCGGCGATCGCCTTGTTGTGCGGGTCGCCGCCCCAGTCGATGTGCCGCACGGCCTCGCCGCGGTACCAGAGCACGTACTGGCCCTCCGGCAGCGGCAGCACCAGCACGCCGCACGCCGGGTCGACCGCGCCGAGCCCGGGCGCGACCGTGGCCAGCGCGTCGGTGGCGACCACGTCCTCGCCGCGGGATGCGGCCCAGGCCGCGATCGCGTCGGCCAGTTCCGGCGGGAGCGCGGCGCCGGCGGAGCCGCGGGAGCCCTGGAGGCACATCGAGACGCCGTCGGCGTCGAGCAGGTCCAGCAGGCTGTGCGAGCCGAGCAGCGTCTCGGTGATCGGGCGGTCCTCGTCCAGCGCGGCGGCGGTCAGCCAGGCCAGCGTGGACCGCGCGCGGAGCGCCCGCGCGAACTCCTCCTCCTGCGCCCGGTCGATCAGCCGCACCGACAGCGTGGAGCCGAGGAACTCGGCCGCGGCGCGGGTGGCGTACGGGGGTGCGTGCGGGCCGTCGTAGTGGTGGCAGGCGATGAGCCCCCACAGCTTGTCGCCGCGCAGCAGGGAGATCGACATCGAGGACCGCACGCCCATGTTGTGCAGGTACTCCACGTGGATGGGGGAGACGCTGCGCAGGGCGGAGTAGGTCAGGTCGAGCGGGCGGCCGCTGGCCGGGTGGTGCACCGGCTGGATGGGCACGGGCGCGTAGCCGACGTCGGAGATCAGCCGGATCCAGTTCTTCTCGTACAGCGCCCGCGCCTGGGCGGGGATGTCCGAGGCCGGGTAGTGCAGGCCGAGGAAGGGGTTCAGGTGCGCGGCCTTCGCCTCGGCCACCACCTCGCCGTTGTAGTCGGCGTCGTAGCGGTAGACCATCACCCGGTCGAAGCCGGTCAGCGTGCGCACGGCCCGGGCGGTGATGTCGTAGAGCTCCTGGAGGCTGCCGGCCCGGTCCAGCGCGGCGACCGTGCTGCGCACCGCCTGGTAGGTGTTCGGGAAGGAGAACGGCCGCGGCCCGCGCGCCGGCTCCAGCTCGACGACCAGGGTGGTGACCGGCGCCGACTCCTCGGGGGCGGCGACGGGCTCGCCGTCCACCTCGTGCGCCGGCCCGGGGTCGATCACGGTGCGGTGCAGGAGGGCGTCGACGGGCACCGGTTCGCCGGCGACGTCGAGGGTGATCTCGACCGGGTTGCGCTCGCGGAGGTCGCCGAAGGCGCTCGCCGAGCGGACGACCGCATCGGCCGGCGCCACCCCGATGACCTCGGCCAGCGGGCGGCCCACCGCCTGCCGCCAGTCCACGCCGGTGAGGTCGGCGAGGTTCTCCGACACCTGCTGGACGACCCAGTCGGGGTCGCGGACGGCGATCAGCACGCCACGCGGCTGGATGCTGCCCGGGACGTGGATCGGCTCGCGCTCGCAGTTGGTGAGGTCGACCGGCTCGCCCGGCGCCAGGAACTCGATCTCGTGCTGGACCCCGGTCACGCCCCGACCGCCTGGGCCCGCGCGGCGGGCCGGCACCACTCGGAGAGCTCGTGGAAGGTGCCGCGCGCCGCGGCGACCACCCGGGCGGCGTCCCCGCCCGCGGCCACGTGCGCGCGGACGACCCGCCGGTAGGCGGCCCACATCGCGCCGGTGTCGGCGTCGTAGGGCGAGAACGCGCGCAGCCGGACGCCGGCCAGCAGGGGCAGCGTGGCCAGGTGGCGGTCGATGAACGTGCCGCCGAGGGTGGAGCCCTCGAGCACGTAGAGCCGGCCCAGCGCCTCGTCGGTCCCGGCCACGGCGGGCAGCCCGGGTGCCGCCACGGGGACGGGGGCGCCCAGCGCCGCGAGGTCCGCGGCGAACAGCCCGGCCCGGCGGCGGCGCGCCCAGTCGGCGGCCGCGGCGTCGGCGGGGTGGCACGCGGCCCACTCGTCCAGCCCGCGCTCGGCCGCCGTCCAGAAGCCGTGCATCAGCCCCAGCACGTGCACCAGCCGATCCCGGTCGAGGTCCGGGTCGAGCAGGTCGAGGGTCTCCTCGAGGAGCCGGTGCTCCTCGGCCGTCCCGGTGCGCAGGGCGCGCAGGACGTCACCGTCGCTGCGGGGGTCCGTCTGCGCAGCCATGTCTCCCGCAGCCATCGAGGGAGAGGGTAGGCGACGGTCGCCGGTCACGGGCGGTCGAACCGGGGTGCCGCGGCCAGCCGGGCGGCGCGCAGGCCGGTGTGCAGGAGCAGGCGGGCGTCGCCGTCGGCGAGGTCCAGGCCGGTCAGCGCGGCGATGCGGCCCAGCCGGTAGTACAGCGTCTGCCGGTGGACGTGCAGCGCCGCCGCCGTCCGCCCGGCACTGCCGGCGCAGTCGAGGAAGGTCTCCGCCGTCGTCGTGAGCACCGGGTCGGCGAGCAGCGGGGCCAGCACCGGGTCGGGGCCGGGCAGGGCGGTGGCCGCCCGCCACCCGCCGAGCTCCCCCCAGCGGGCGACGGGGAAGAACCGGTCGACCACCGCGGCGACCCGGGCCGCGGCCCGCGCCTCCCCCCACTGGCCGGCCAGGTCGTCGGTGCCCAGCCTGGCCGACGAGACCCCGGCGGTGCTGCCGGCGGGCAGGGTGGCCAGGGAGGCGGCGGCGAGCGCGCCGGCGGGGCGCAGGTCCGCGGGCGCCGGCAGCGGGACGAGCACGGCGACCCCGTCGTCGACGACGGTGGCCACCGCACCGGCCGCCGGCAGCGGCCGGGCCGGCGCCGGCGGGCCGCCGGCGGGGCGCAGCGCCACGAGCACCTGCGCGGCGCCGGCGGGTAGCCGGTCGCGGAGTCGCAGGGCTGCCTGGGCGCGGGCCGCGGGGCGGCCGGTGAGCGCGTCGGCGAGCACCGGGCCGAGGTCGTCGGCCGGCCGTCCGGCCAGGGCGCGGCCGGCGTCGGCGGCCAGGTCCAGCGCGCGGCGCAGCGCCGGGTCGGCGTCGTCGTCGGGGTCGGTGCGCCCGTCGTCGAGCAGCCACAGGTAGCCGTGGGTGCGGTCCTCGTGGCGGATGGGCAGCACCAGCCGGGTGAGCACCCCGGCCGCGGGGTCGGCCGGGATCCGCATCGGCCGGGTCGCCGCGGCGATGCCGAAGTCCTCGAACCAGCGCCGGGTCTCGGGGGTCGAGCTGCGGGTGAGGATCGACCGGGTGCGGACGGCGTCCATCGGGTCGGCCCCGCTGTCGTCGTGCGCGCAGAAGGCCAGCAGCGTGAAGCCGGCGTCCTCCAGCGTCGCCGGGGCGCCGAGCACCCGCGACACCTCGTCCACCAGCTCCTGCAGCTCGTCGCGCACCGCCGTCCCCTCCCGGGTCTCGTACAGCTGTATGAGAGCAGATGGGCAGGATCCCGACATCTGTCCCTGGCCCGGAGGGGTGGCGGGTGCCTAGCGTTCGAGGAGCACGTGGCGTCGGCCCGAGGAGGACCCGTGGTGCTGCAGAAGACCTTGCTGGCCGCCTCCCGCCGGCCCGCCCTGCGAAGAGCCGTCACCGGTACGCCCGCCACCCGCCGGGTGGTCGACCGGTTCGTCGCGGGGGAGTCGCTGGGCGACGCGATCGCCGCGGTGCGCGCGCTCGCCGCCGACGGCATCGCGGTCACCCTCGACCACCTCGGCGAGGACGTGACCGACCGGACCCGGGCCCGCCGCACGCGCGACGCGTACCTCACCGCGCTCGAGGCGCTGGCCCCGCTGGGGCTCGGGCCGGCCGCCGAGGTGTCGGTGAAGCTGTCGGCGTTCGGCCAGGCGCTGCCCGACGGCGGGCACGACGTCGCGCTCGAGCTGGTCCGCCCGGTCGTGGAGGCCGCCTCCGCGGCGGGGACCACGGTCACCCTCGACATGGAGGACCACCGCACGGTCGACTCCACGCTCGCCGCCGTCGCCGAGCTGCGCAAGGACCACCCCGCGACCGGCGCCGTCCTGCAGTCGATGCTGCACCGCACCGAGGACGACGCCAAGGCGCTCGCGGTGAGCGGCTCGCGGGTGCGGCTGGTCAAGGGCGCCTACGACGAGCCGGAGCAGGTCGCCCACCAGCGGAAGCGGGACGTCGACGCCGCCTACCGCCGCTGCCTGGAGATCCTCATGAGCGGGCCCGGGTACCCGATGGTCGGCTCGCACGACCCGGGCCTGGTCGCCCTGGCGCACGAGCTCGCGGCCCAGCACTCCCGGGCCGCCGACTCCTGGGAGGTGCAGATGCTCTATGGCATCCGCCCGGACGAGCAGCGCCGGCTGGCCGCCGCCGGCACCCGCGTGCGCGCCTACGTGCCCTACGGCGCCGACTGGTACGGCTACTTCATGCGCCGGCTGGCCGAGCGCCCGGCCAACGTCGCCTTCTTTCTCCGCTCCCTGGCCACCCGCTCCTGAACCCGAGAGGTCCTGTCATGGACGCCGTCACCCGAGTCCCGTCCCCGCGCAACGAGCCGGTGCACACCTACGCGCCGGGCACCCCCGAGCGCGACGAGCTGCAGCGGCGGCTCGCCGAACTGGCCGCCGAGCCGGTGGAGCTCACCGCCACGATCGGCGAGCGGCAGCGGATGGCCGCCGGCGAGCGGTTCGACGTCGTGCAGCCGCACCGGCACTCCGCCGTCCTGGGCGCTGCCGCGCACAGCACGCACGCCGACGCGCAGGACGCCGTCCGCTGCGCGAAGGAGGCCGCGCCCGCGTGGCAGGAGCTCTCCTTCGACGACCGCGCCGCGGTCTTCCTCAAGGCCGCCGACCTGCTGGCCGGGCCGTGGCGGCAGACGCTCAACGCCGCCACGATGCTCGGCCAGAGCAAGACCGCGCAGCAGGCCGAGATCGACAGCGCCTGCGAGCTGATCGACTTCTGGCGCTTCAACGTGCACTTCGCGCGGCAGATCCTCGCCGAGCAGCCGGAGTCCTCACCCGGCGCCTGGAACCGCACCGACCACCGCCCGCTCGAGGGCTTCGTCTACGCCATCACGCCGTTCAACTTCACCGCGATCGCCGGCAACCTGCCGACGGCGCCGGCGCTGATGGGCAACACCGTCGTCTGGAAGCCCGCGCCCACCCAGCAGTTCGCCGCGCACTTCCTCATGCGGCTGCTGGAGGAGGCGGGCCTGCCGCCGGGCGTCATCAACATGCTCCCCGGCGACGGCGTCGCCGTCTCCGAGGTCGCCCTCGCCGACCGGGACCTGGCCGGCATCCACTTCACCGGGTCCACCCCGGTGTTCCAGCACCTCTGGCGCACCGTGGGGGAGAACATCGCCTCCTACCGCGGCTACCCGCGGATCGTCGGGGAGACCGGCGGCAAGGACTTCGTCGTCGCGCACCCCTCGGCCGACGTCGACGTGCTGCGGACGGCGCTGGTCCGCGGGGCGTTCGAGTACCAGGGGCAGAAGTGCTCGGCGGCGTCGCGCGCGTACGTGCCGCGGTCGGTGTGGGGACGGCTGCGCGACGACCTGGTGGGGGTGACCGAGTCGCTGCCGATGGGCGACGTCACCGACTTCTCGAACTTCATGGGCGCGGTCATCGACCGGAAGTCGTTCTCGAAGCTCTCCGGCGTCCTCGACCGGGTGGACGACGACCCGGCGCTGTCGATCGTGGCCGGCGGGCAGGCCGACGACAGCGAGGGCTTCTTCGTGCGGCCGACGATCATCGAGGGCACCGACCCCGGGCACGAGGTCTTCACCACCGAGTACTTCGGGCCGGTGCTCGCGGTGCACGTCTACGACGACGCCGACTACGACGCGGTGCTGACGCAGATGGAGTCGGTGGCGCCCTACGCGCTGACCGGTGCGGTGATCGCGCAGGACCGGGCCGCGATCGCGCACGCCCAGCGGTTCCTGCGGCACGCGGCGGGCAACTTCTACGTCAACGACAAGCCGACCGGCGCCGTCGTCGGGCAGCAGCCGTTCGGGGGCGGGCGGGCGTCGGGCACGAACGACAAGGCCGGCGCGAAGCAGAACCTGATGCGGTGGACCTCGACGCGGTCGATCAAGGAGACGTTCGCGCCCCCGACCGACCACCGCTACCCGCACATGGGCTGAGCCGGCTCCCGGTTGGGCCCGCGATGACCAGGTGACCTGATCGTGGCGTGTCCTCCCTCGCGGTGGGCGGTGGGGGAGGACGCGCCGCGGTGAGGGAGGACGCGGTCAGGGCGCTGCGGTGGCGGGCCAGCGGACCTCGCCGTCGTCGCCGAGGGTCGCGCCGTCGGCGGGGCGGTGCGGGGTCACCCGGCCGTCGGGCATGAGGTGCCCCACCGCCACGCCCCGGCCCAGGACGGCGACGTCGGCGATCAGCCGCCGGTGGCAGCGCCACCACACGTACTCGCTGCACATCACCGCGACCGTCGCGCCCGATGCCGCGGCGAGCACCTCGTCGAGGGCCTCGGCGAACTCCGCCGTCCGGGTGTGCGCGGCGTAGGCGGCGAACTGCGCGACGGTCCACCAGCCGTCGGCCACCGGCTCCGCGTCCGGCAGCCGTCGGCGGCCGCCGAGCCGCTCCTCCCAGCGGTAGCCGATGCCCACCTCGGGCAGCCACTCCTCGAGCGCCTCCCGCCGCACATCGGGGTTGGCGCGGCTGCCTGGGAACCGCCGCACGTCCACCAGCACGTCCACCCCGGCCCCGGCGAGCCGGGCGCCCAGGGCGTCGCGGTCGTCGGAGCCGTGGCCCACGGTCAGCACACCCACGCGCCCTGCCTACCCGGGTGCGGACGCCGCCGCCCGCCGGGTCATGCTGCGGGGAGCGGACGGACGACGGAGCGGGGGAACGGTGGAGGTGCAGGCCGCCCTGTGGCGCTCGCGCGGGGTGCAGTCGCTGGTCGGCGTCACGGCCCTGGGGTTCGCCAGCTACTTCCTGACGCTGGCCTCGCTGCCGGCGTACGCGGTGGCCGGCGGTGCCGCGGAGAGCACGGCCGGGGTGGTCACCGCGGTCTTCCTCCTCACGACGATCGCGGTCCAGTCCGTCGTGCCCGCGCTCGCGAACCGCTACGGCGCCGGCCCGGTGTTCGTGGCGGGGCTGCTCGCGCTGGGGGTGCCCTCCCCCTTCTACGTGCTCGACGACGGCGTCGGCTGGATCTCCGCGCTGTCGGCGGTGCGTGGCGCCGGGTTCGCCGTCATCACCGTCCTCGGCGCGACCCTCGCCGCGCGGGTGGCGCCCCCGGAGCAGCGCGGCGAGTCGATCGGCCTGTACGGGTTGGCCATCGCGCTGCCCAACATGGCCGCCGTCCCCGCGGGCGTGGCCCTCGTGCTGGGCGGGCACGTCGGCGTGCTGGCCTGGCTGGCGGCCACACCCGTGCTGGGCCTGGTGTTCCTCCCCGCGCTGCTGCGGGCGGCCGGCGGTCGCGAGGAGCCCGCCCCGGCCGGCAACGCCCGGGCCGCGGTGCGCGCCGCGCTGGCGCCGTCCGCGGTGCTGCTCGTGGTGACCACCGCCGGCGGCGGCTTCGTGACCTTCCTGCCCATCGACCGCCCCGACGGGCGGCTGGCCACCGCGGCGCTGCTGCTGTGGGGGCTGACGGGCGCGCTGAGCCGCTGGCGGGCCGGCGTGCTGGCCGACCGCCTGGGCACCGCGCTGCTGCTGCCGCTGTCGGTGCTGGTCGCCGCGGTGGGGCTCGCGGTCACCGCTGCGGGGCTGTGGTGGGGGAGCGGCTGGGTGCTGCTCGGGGCGGCGCTGTTCGGCGCCGGCTTCGGCGGGGTGCAGAACCTGACGCTGCTGCGCGCCTTCGCCCGGGCCGGCGAGCGGGGCACGACGGCGGCGAGCGCGCTGTGGAACGCCTCCTTCGACGCGGGCACGGCCGCCGGGGCGCTGCTGCTCGGCCTCGCCTACGGTGCCGCCGGCCTGCCCTGGACGGTCCTCGCGTCGGCCGTCGTGCTCGCGGCGGTGCTCCCGCTGGCGCAGGCGGCCGCCCGCGCCCCCCGCGCCTGAGCTCAGCCCTGCCGGGCGTGCAGCGAGCGGATGAAGAGCACCTCCTCGGCCGAGCGCCGCAGCCAGGTGCGCAGCCCCTCGGGGTCGTCGCGGTTGGCGTCGCGCACCTCCCCGAGCTTGAGCTGGCGGGTGCTGGCCTGCGCGCGCTGCGCCGTCGGCAGGGCGCGGCCCTCGGCGCGGGCGATCACGGTGAGCCCCGCGCCCACGAACACCAGGTCGCGGATCTCGTCGAGGCCGGCGAGCAGCGCCTCGGCGGCGGCGTCGTCGCCCGCGGTCAGGGCGGTCAGGAGCTCGTCGGCGCGGCGGCGGCCCTCGGCGGCCGGGTCGGGCGTGGTCACCGCACCACTGTGCCCCGGCCGCGGGGGCCGGGGCACAGTGGGGTTCAGGCGTCGCGGCGGCGCAGCACCAGGTACCCGGCGAGGACGACGGCGGCCACCTCGGCGCAGAAGACCGCGAAGCCGGTCCACGGCTCGAGCAGGTTCGGGTTGAACGACACCGGCGTGGCGACGACGGAGCCCGCGTTCCCCGGCATCAGCTTGGTGGCCCACTCGCCCCAGGCCCCCGGCAGCAGCATCACCATGTTGCCGACCACCAGCAGCAGCGCCAGCACGATCGACAGCGCCGCGGCGGTGTGCCGCACGAGCAGCCCGACGGCGGCGGCGAACAGGCCGATGCCGGCCATGTAGAGCCCGCTGCCGAGCAGCGACCGCAGCACGCCGTCGTCACCGAGCGCCAGGCCGATGCCCTCCCGCTCGAGGAACCAGTTGCCGCCGAGGTACCCCAGGACGGCGGTGACCGTGCCGGCGAGGAACAGCGTGCCGGTGAGCACCAGGGCCTTGGCCGCCAGCACCCGGCCGCGGTGCGGGGTCGCGGTCAGCGTCGCCCGGATCATCCCGGTGCCGTACTCGCTGGTGACCACCAGCGCGCCGAGCACGATGGCGGTGATCTGCGCGACCGTCATGCCCCAGGTGATGAACGAGCCGGCGGCCTCCCCGGTCGTGCCCGTCGCCAGGTCCGCGGCGCTGACCGCGCAGACCAGGACGGTCAGGCCGGCGCCGAGGGTGACCAGCGCGCCGATCGACCACGGCGTCGAGCGCACCGTCCAGAACTTGATCCACTCCGCGCGGAGGGTCTGCGCGAAGCCGGGGTCGCGGACGCCGGGCACGTGCCGGTCCGGGTCCAGGTCGACGGTGTCGGGCGCCGGGGTGCTGAGGGTTCCGGTCATCGGGTGGCTCCTGCGGGGGTCCGGTCGCGGGCGGTGTACTCGACGCTCGCGGCGGTGAGGGTCATGAACGCGTCCTCGAGGGAGGAGCTGACGAGGGTGAGCTCGTGCAGCAGGTGCCCCTGCCGGCCGACGAGCTCGCCGATGGCGGCGGCGTCGCGGCCCTGCACCCGGAGCTCGTCGTCGACGGCGGTGACCTCCAGGCCGTCACGGCGCAGCAGCTCGGCCACCTCGGCCCGCTGCGGGCTGCGCACCCGCACGTAGGAGGCGGCGTGCTCGGCGATGAAGTCGGGCATCGAGCAGTCGGCCAGCACCCGGCCCCGCCCGATGACCACCAGGTGGTCGGCGGTGAGCGCCATCTCGCTCATCAGGTGGCTGGACAGGAAGACGGTGCGGCCCTCGGCGGCCAGCTGCCGGGTCAGCGTGCGCACCCAGCGGATGCCCTCGGGGTCCAGGCCGTTGACCGGCTCGTCGAGGACGACGACCGGCGGGTCGCCCAGCATCGCGACGGCGATGCCGAGACGCTGGCCCATGCCCAGGGAGAACCGGCCCACCCGCTGCCCGGCGACGTCGGTCAGCCCGACCAGGTCGAGCACCTCGTCCACCCGGCGCACCGGCAGGCCGTTGCTCGCCGCCATCCAGCGCAGGTGGTCGCGGGCCGAGCGCCCGGGGTGCAGGGCCCGTGCCTCCAGGAGCGCGCCGACCTGCCGCAGCGGCGCGGGGAAGTCGGCGTAGCTGCGCCCGCGCACGGTGACGGTGCCGGCGGTGGGCCGGTCCAGGCCGAGCAGCATGCGCATCGTCGTGGACTTGCCGGCGCCGTTGGGCCCGAGGAAGCCGGTGACCCGGCCCGGGTGCACGGTGAAGGAGATGCCGTCGACGGCGGTGCGGTCGCCGTACTTCTTGGTCAGGCCCTGTGCCTCGATCATCGCGGGCCTCCGGGGAACGGTCGGGACGTCATGGCCAGCAGCCTGTCGGCCGCGCCGCGCCGGGGACATCGGGGAGCGCCCTGATCGGACCCTGAAAGCTCCCCGGCAGCTCAGGCCGTGCGGGGCAGGGGCATCCCGGGGTGCAGCTCCCGCCGCAGGGCGCGCGCGGCGGCCTGACCGGCCCGGTTGGCGCCGATGGTGCTCGCCGACGGGCCGTACCCGACCAGGTGGAGTCGCGGCTCCCCGACGACCTGCGTGCCCTCGACGCGGAAGCCGCCGCCGGGTGCGCGCAGCCGCAGCGGTGCGAGGTGGCCGACCGCCGCGCGGAACCCGGTGGCCCAGAGGATGACGTCGGCGCGGATGCTTCTGCCGTCGTCCCAGGCCACGCCGTCGGGGGTGATCCGGTCGAACACCGGCAGCCGCTCGAGGACCCCGCGGTCCAGGCCGTCGCGCACGTAGGGCGCCGACGTGAGCAGACCGGTGAGCCCCACGACGCTGCCCGGCCGGCGGCCCTCCCGGACGGCCCGTTCCACCTCGGCGACGACGGCGCGGCCGGCGTCCTCGTCGAACGGGCCCTCGCGCCAGACCGGCGGCCGGCGGGTGACCCACGTCGTCGAGGTCACCCGGGAGATCTCGCCCAGCAGCTGGGTCGCCGAGGCGCCGCCGCCGACCACGACGACGTGCTGCCCGCGGAACTCCTCCGCGGTGCGGTAGTCCACGGTGTGCAGCTGCCGCCCGCGGAAGAGCTCCTGCCCGGGGTAGCGCGGGACGAACGGCCGGGTCCAGGTGCCGGTGGCGTTCACGACGGCGCGGGCGGTCCAGCTGCCCCGGTCGGTGACGACGGCGAAGCGGTCGTCGTCGGTCCGCTCGACGGCGGTCACCCGCACCGGCCGCAGCACGGGCAGGTCGAAGCGCCGCTCGTACCCGGCGAAGTAGGCGGGGACGGACTCCACCGCGGGCGCCGCGGCGTCCTCGGGCCGGAACGGCAGGCCCGGCAGGTCGTGCACCCGGTGGGTGGTGCCCAGCGTGAGGGAGGGCCAGCGGTGCCGCCAGGCCCCGCCGGGGGCCTCCTCGCCGTCGAGCACGACGAAGCCGCTGCCCCGCTCGAACCCCTGGCGGGCCAGCGCCCACGCCGTGGAGAGGCCGGCCTGCCCGGCGCCGATGACGACGACGTCGACGTCTCGTCGGGGCCCGGCTGTGGTCACGGCAGCGACAACCGGCCGCCGGCGCCGCTGCTTCCCGGTGCCGCGCGGCGGAACCCGTTCCGCCGCGGCCGACGGGCCGGTACGGTGCGCCGGGCGACGACCGGCCGACGGGGGGAGGCATCGTGCTCGCACGCATGCCCGGCGACGGTTCCGGCGCCGCCGAGCCGTGGTTCGTCTCCGTCGAGGTGCAGGGACGCCTCACCGCCGCACGACCGGAGTTCGCCGCCGGTGAGCGGCTGGAGGCCGTGGGGGCGGCGGTGCTCGAACGGGCGCGCGCCCGGGGCCTGCGCACCGCGGTGCTCACGCGGGATCGGCGCGCCCACGGCGAGGACGTCGGCTGGCTGGTGGACCGCTGGCTGGGCTGCGACACCGGCGACGCCGCCGCGATCGCCGCGGCGGTGCGCTCCCTGCCGGGGCGGGTGGCCGCCGTCGCCGGCTGCGCGCCGGGCACCGCCGGACCGGCCGCCGTCGCCGCCCGGGCGCTCGGGCTGCGCGGCCCCGACCCCGCATCCCCGGTCGTGACCGGCGACGCGGTGGCCCTGCGCGAGGCGCTGGCGGCGGCGGGCGTCGCCGACGGCCGCTGGGGGGTCGTCCGCGCCGACGCGCCGGCGCCGGTCTCACCCGTGGGCTACCCGTGCACCGTCGAGGTGGACGGCGCCGGCACCCGGGTCGGCCCGGTGCTCGACGACGGCGAGCTGCGGGTGCTCGCCGCCCGCGCCTGCTGCGGCCCGGGGACGCCGTCGGCCTCGCACCTGGTGGTCGGCGAGCACGTGCCGGGGCCCCGGTACGCCGCCGACGGGCACGTGGACGGCGGTGCCGTGACGGTGCACGCCTGGAGCGAGCTGCTCACCACGCCGCCGCCGCACGCCGCCGGGCTGCTGCTCACCGCCACCGCCCGGCCGCCGTCCCCCGACGCCGCGGCCTTCGTCGGGGCCGTGCTGCCGCCTGCGGGTACGACCTGGGACCGTTCCACCTGGAGTTCGTGCTGGGGCCCCCCGGTCCCCGGCTGGTCGCACTGGCGCCGCGGCCGTCCGACGCCGGGGCGCACGCCTGCGTGGACCAGGTCAGCGGGGTGGACACCGCCGGCCTCCTCGTCGCCCGCCTGCTGGACCGGCCCGCCCCCGCGCGGCGGCCGGCGGTCGCGGCCAGCACCCAGCTGCTGCTCGGTTCCCACGCCACCGGCCGGGTCCGTGCGGTGTCGGGGCTGCGCGAGGTCGGGGAGATCCCCGGGCTGCTCGTCGCGGAGGTGTTCGCCGACGTCGGCGAAGCGGCGGAGCCCGCCTCCTGCCGCCGGGCGCACCTCGGCCACGTCCTGACGGTGGGGCAGACCCCCTGCCAGTCCCGCCGCCGGGCCGCTGCCGCGCTCGACGCCATCCGGGTGGACGTCGACGAGGAGGGGCGCCGCCCGGTCGCGGACCGCGGGGGTGCTGACCCGCACCGGTCCTAGCTGGCCATAGGTCGCGTCAAGGCAGCACGTGGGCGTGCGGGCCCGGGGAGGTGCCTCCTGGGACGGCGGCGCGGACGCCTCCGGCAGCAAGGTGATCGATCCGTGACCGTTTGGGTGACCTCGATCACGATTTTGCCCCCTAGAGTCACCGCCCATGTGTGCCAGATCACTCACCGGCCGCGAGGCGGGCGCGAGCCCCGCCCCGGCGCCGTCCGGCGGCGCGGGAAGGAGGTGCTCCCCGTGCTGAGCATCGAGTCGCTGCACGTCACCTACGGCGGCGCCGTGCAGGCCGTCCGCGGGGTCTCCATGGAGGTGCCCGACGGCAAGGTGGTCGCCGTCCTCGGCAGCAACGGCGCCGGGAAGACGACGCTGCTGCGCACCGTCTCCGGCACGCTGCGGCTGCACCGGGGCCGGGTGGAGCAGGGGACCGTCCGCTTCGACGGCACCGATCTGGTGACCAAGGACCCCGCCCAGGCCGTCCGGCTCGGCCTGGTGCAGGTACCCGAGGGCCGGCGCATCTTCGGTCGGCTGACGGTGGAGGAGAACCTGCGGGCCGGCGGCATGGGCAACCGGGACAAGTCGGCCAAGGCCCAGGCGCAGCAGCGGGTCTACGACCTGTTCCCGGTGCTGAAGGAGCGGAGCTCCCAGCGGGGGGCGCTGCTCTCCGGCGGCGAGCAGCAGATGCTGGCCATCGGCCGGGCGCTGATGGCCAGCCCCAAGCTGCTCCTGCTCGACGAGCCCTCCCTGGGCCTGGCGCCGCGCATCATCGGCCAGATCGGCGAGGTCATCGCCGAGATCAACCGGCAGGGCACCTCGGTGCTGCTGGTGGAGCAGAACGCGACGATGGCGCTCGGGGTCGCCGACCTCGCGTACGTGCTCGACGTCGGCGAGGTCTCCCTGTCCGGGAACGCACGGCAGTTGTCCGAGACCGACGAGGTGCAGCGGCTGTACCTCGGGCACGACGGCGGCGACGAGCGGCGGGTGCGCGTTCCCTCGGGCAAGAAGCTCTCCCGGTGGACGGCATGAGCGCCCCCCACGCCGCCGGTGCGCACGCCGCCGGGCCACCCGAGACCGGATCGGGCACCCGGTCGGACATCCCGCCCGTCGAGGTCGACGGCGTGAGCGTCCGGTTCGGGGCGATCAAGGCCCTGTCGGAGGTGTCCTTCACCGTCGCGCCCGGCAGCATCCACGCGATCATCGGGCCCAACGGCGCGGGCAAGTCGACGATGTTCAACGTCCTCTCCGGGGTCTACAAGGCCGCCGAGGGCCAGGTCCGCTTCGGTGAGCACCGGCTGGACCGGATGCGGCCGTACCAGATCGCCGGCATCGGCGTGGCCCGCGCGTTCCAGAACATCGCCCTCTCCGGCACCCAGTCGGTGGCCGAGAACCTCATGCTCGGCCGCCACCACCTCACGAAGGCCGGGTTCCTCGCCGCCGGCCTGCGGCTTCCGCGGGCCACCAGGGAAGGGAAGATCCACGGCGCCCGCGTCGCCGAGATCGCCGACTTCATGGACCTCGGCGGCAAGCTGCACACGCCCGTCGGTGTCCTCTCCTACGGCGACCAGAAGCGGGTGGAGGTGGCGCGGGCGCTCTGCACGGAGCCGCGCCTGCTCCTCCTCGACGAGCCGGTGGCCGGGATGAACGCCGAGGAGACCGACCGGATGGCCGACGCCATCCTCGAGATCCGGTCGGCGCTGGGCATCTCCGTCGTGCTGGTCGAGCACGACATGGGGATGGTCATGTCCCTGGCCGACCGGGTCACCGTCCTGGACTTCGGCCGCCGGATCGCCGACGGCACCCCGGCGGAGGTGCAGAACGACCCCGAGGTCATCCGCGCCTACCTGGGTTCCGGCGACGAGGAGAGCCCCTCCGAGGCCGCCGCCCACCACCACTCCTCCGACACTCCTGGGGCGACGTCGTGACCCAGTTCCTCTCCCTGCTCCTCAACGGGATCTCCCTGGGGGCGCTGTACGCGCTGATCGCCCTGGGCTTCGTGATCATCTTCAAGTCCAGCGAGGTGGTGAGCTTCACGCACGGCTCGCTGCTGCTGCTGGGCGCCTACTCCATCGCCCGGCTGTCGGACGCGATCGGGTTCCTGCCGGCCGTCGTGGTGGGCATCCTCATCACCGCGCTGGCCGCGTTCGTCATCGAGCGCCTGATCATCAACCGGCTCCGCGGTGCCGCGGTGATCAGCCTGGCGATCGTCACCATCGGCGTCGACATCATCATCCTGACCGAACTGATCCGGCGGATCGGCTCGGACATCCTGAACGTGCCGCACCCGTGGGGCGGGGAGTCCTTCCGGATCGGGAGCGTCGGGCTCAGCCAGAACCGGCTCATCGCCTTCATCGTCGCCGCGCTCCTCATCGCCCTCTTCTTCGTGGCCTTCAAGTACTCCAACTGGGGCATCGCGATGCGGGCCTCGGCGGAGGACGGCGAGACGGCGGCGCTGATGGGCATCCGGCAGGGGCGGGTCTCCGCGCTGGCCTGGGTGGTTGCCGGCGTCCTCGCCGCCGTGGCGGCGCTCTTCCTCGTCGGCTCACCCACCCCGGGCGTCAGCCCGACCGCGTACGCCGTGGCGCTGCGGGCCTTCCCGGCCGCGATCCTCGGGGGCCTGGACTCGACCGGCGGTGCGCTGGTGGGTGGCCTGCTGATCGGCATCGCCGAGGCGATGGCGGCCGGCTACCAGGACCAGCTGCTGTTCCTCGGCCGCGGCTTCAGCGCCGTCGTCCCGTTCATCGTGATGATCGCGGTCCTCATGTTCCGGCCCTCCGGCCTGTTCGGGACGAAGGAGCTGACCCGTGTCTGAGTCCACCGCGGTCGCGACGCCGGGGGCGTCCCGCTCGGGGGTGACGCCCTCCCGGCCGGCGCGCGACCGGCGCGCCCTGCTCAAGCCCGTCCTGCTCGTCGCGTTCCTCGTCGTGCTGCTCGCGCTGCCGCTGTACGTCGAGGAGTTCTGGCTGCGCACGGGGTTCGCCGCCTTCGGCGCGATCGTCGGCGCGATCGGGCTGAACCTGCTCGTGGGCAACAGCGGGCAGCTGTCGCTGGCGCACGCCTTCTTCCTCGCCGTCGGTGCGGTCAGCTACGTCTACGTCTCGGGTGAGCCGGGCGGGCTCGGCGTCGCGGAGCTGGGGGGTCTGGGCCTGCCGCCGATCGTCGGCATGGTCGTGGGCGTCCTCCTGGCCGGCCTGGCCGGGCTGCTGTTCAGCCCCCTGGCGGCGCGGCTGCGCGGGATCTACCTCGGTGTGGCGTCGCTGGCGCTGGTCTTCATCGGCATCCACGTGCTCAACAGCTGGACCGAGGTCACCGGCGGCTTCAACGGGCGGGCGGCTCCGGACTTCTCGCTGTTCGGCTTCACCTTCGCCAACAGCAACCCCGACCTGTTCGTGCTGGGTGTCCCGTTCCGGGAGGCGGAGCGGCTCTGGTACCTGGGCCTGGCCCTGGCGCTGGCGGCCTACCTGTTCGCCCGCAACCTGCTGAAGGGCCGCCCGGGTCGTGCGCTGCAGACCCAGCGGGACAGCGAGGTCGCGGCGTCCGTGATGGGCGTCAACGTCCAGGGCTACAAGGCGCGGATCTTCCTGGTCAGCTCGATGTACGCCGGGTTGGCCGGGGTGATGTACGCGCTCTCGATCGGCAGCATCGCACCCGAGTCGTTCGGCCTGGAGCTCTCCATCCTGTACCTCGCCATGATCGTCCTCGGCGGGCTGGGTTCGGTGAACGGAGCCGTCCTCGGGGCGATCTTCGTCAGCGCGCTGCCGCTGGTCTTCCAGCGGTACGCCGACCTGATCCCGTTCGTGGGCCGTGGTGAGGGCCTGGCGGCCGGTGAGGCGGCCCGGTTCCTCTTCGGCGCGGCCATCGTCCTGGTGATCCTCTTCGAGCCCGCCGGGCTCGCCGGCATCGCCCGCCGCATCTCCGGGCGCTTCGGCCGCCGTCCGGGAGGGCGGCTGACCCAGCGCCCACCCGACACACCCAGTCGTTCCACCGAACCCACTCCGTCCGACCCACCAGCACAAGGGAGCACCACGTGAGACTCAGCAAGCGTTCGGCCGGCGCCACGATGCTGGCCGCCACCTTCGTCCTGGCCGCCAGCGGCTGCAGCACCAAGGCCCCGGAGTCCTCGGGCGGCGGTGGTGCAGCGGCCGGCGGGGACGTCGCGACCGACGTCGGCATCGAGGGCGAGACGATCAACCTCGGTGTCCTGACCGACCTGACCGGCGTCTTCGCCGCGCTCGGCAACGACATCACCAACGCCAACTCGCTGTTCTGGGAGAACAACCAGGTCTGCGACACCTACGACGTCACCCTCGACGTCCAGGACACCGGCTACGTCCCCCAGCAGGGCGTCTCCCTGTACAGCGGCATGCAGGACAACGTCCTGGCCATGCAGCAGACGATCGGGTCACCCATCAACACCGCCCTGGCGCCGGAGTACGAGTCCGACCAGATCGTCAACTTCCCCTCGGCCTGGTCCAAGACGCTGACCGAGATCCCGGGCACGGGTGTCGTGGGCGCCACCTACGACGTCGAGATCGCCAACGGCTACGACTACCTGTTCCGGGAAGGGCTCCTCCAGGAGGGCGACACCGTCGGCCACATCTACTTCGAGGGCGAGTACGGCGCCAACGGCGTGGAGGGCTCCCGGGCCGTCGCCGAGGCCAGGGGCCTCGAGTTGATCGAGGCGCAGATCAAGGCGACCGACCAGGACATGAGCGCCCAGATCACCCAGTTCAACTCCGCCGGGGTCGACCTCATCGCGCTGACCGTGGCCCCCGGGCAGACGGCCTCGGTCGCGACGGTCGCCGCCGCGCAGGGGCTGGACGTGCCCATCCTGGGCAGCAACCCGGTCTTCGCGCCGGGCCTGCTGGAGGGCCCGGCCGCCGAGTGGCTGAAGACCCACCTGTACGTGGCCTCCCCGGTGTCGTCGTTCGACGCCCACCCGGAGCTGCTCCAGCAGTACCAGGAGGCCTACCCCGATGCCGTCCCGAGCCTCGGCGTCGTCGTCGGCTTCGGCATGAGCGAGCTGATGAAGCAGGTGCTCGACCAGGCGTGCGAGAACGGTGACCTGACCCGCGAGGGCGTGCTCAACGCGTTCAACGAGCTGGAGGAGGTCGACACCGGCGGTCTCGTCGTCCCGATCCGCGGCTTCGAGGTCGGCCAGTCGCCGAGCCTGGAGAGCTTCATCCTGCAGCCGGCCGACGTGCCCGGTGGGGCCACCGTCCTGGAGGAGGCGTTCGAGGGCGAGTTCGCGGCGGACATCGCCGGCTGACCCGCGGTACCGGCGCCCCCTTCCCCGCCCGGGGGAGGGGGCGCCGTCGCGTGCGCCTACAGCCGCCCGGCGCGGGCCACCGGCGCCAGCCGGAGCGCCAGCAGGGCGGCGAGCGCGGCGGCCGCGGTCAGGGGCAGGGTCGCCGTCGTCGCCCGGGCGGCCACGGCGATCGCGAACGGCGCGGCGAAGCCGAGGTAGGCGAAGGACAGGAACAGCGAGGTGAGCGCGCCGAGGCGTCCCGGGGCGGCGAGCCGCGCCGTCAGCGTCAGGCCCGCGGCCAGGCACAGGCCACCTCCGGCGCCGAGCAGCGGGGCGGCGAGGACGAGCCAGGGGAGCGCCCCGGTGGCGGCGAAGGCGGCGGCGCACCCGAAGCCCAGCGTCCCGACCCCGGTGCCGACGACCGCGGTCCACGGGCCCAGGCGGCGCTGCAGCCCGGCGACGACGGTGCCCGCGCCGAGCGTCACCCCGGCCAGCACGCCGGTGACCGCGACCCCGGCCGAGGGCAGCTCGACCAGCAGCGGGACGGCGTTGATGACCGTCGACGGGAAGGCGTAGACGCAGACCGCCACCGGGGCCAGCACGCTGAGCACCAGCCGCCCGTCGCCGCGGCGGACCAGGGGCGCGGCCGGCGGCGTGCTCGTGCCGCCGTCGCGCCGGACGGGGAGGAGGTCGACCGTCTCGGGCAGCCGCACCGCGACGGCCAGGCCTCCCGCGACGAGCACGGTGTGCACCAGGTAGGGGAGCACGGTCGGTGCCGGCGCGTACTGGCCGAGCAGCCCGCTGGTCAGCGGCCCGAGGGAGAACCCGGCGGTCATGGCGACGGCGGCGCGCCGCCCACCGGCCCCCTCGCCGGAGGCCTTCGACAGCTCGCCGACCCACGCGCTGCCGACGCTGAAGACGATGCCGCTGACGACGCCCTGCGCGAAGCGGGCGGCGAAGAGCAGGAGCAGCGAGCCGCCGGCCGCGGCGAAGGCGAGCGAGGCCAGGCCGGAGAGCACGATGCCCGGGATCGCGACCCGCCGGCGGCCCAGCCGGTCCGACAGCGGGCCGGCGAGCAGGAGCGCCGGCACCAGCCCGGCCGCGTAGCAGCCGAACAGCGCCGTCAGCACCTCGGCGGAGAGGTCGAGCCGCTCCTGGTAGACCAGCAGCAGCGGGGTCGGGACGTTGGTGCCCGCCGCGACGGCGAACAGCGCGAACACGGCGCGCTTCCAGGTCACCGGCGCACCCTACGGTGCCGCGCCCGGCCACTCGGGGTCGTGGCGCCCCCGGGGCGCCGGGCTCGGACCTCCCCGTGGGGGTGCGCCGGGGCAGCGGCCGGGTGTGCGCCGGTGCCCCTGCGCGGAACTCTGCCTCTGGGTGCACCACGACAGCAGAGGCAGAGGCCTGCAGTGGGGCGGTGCCGCGGAGCGGGTCGCACGGCCCGGGAACGACGAAGCGGCGACGTCCGTGGACGTCGCCGCTGATCAGGAACCTGCGTGGTGCGCCATCAGGGACTCGAACCCCGAACCCGCTGATTAAGAGTCAGCTGCTCTGCCAATTGAGCTAATGGCGCGGTGCGCCCGGCGGCCGGGCACGAAAGAGGACGATACCAGCGTCCGGCCCGCAGCCCGAGCCGGGGCCGGGTGCTCTTCACCACGTCCCAGGGGCCTCCGCCCGCGTGCCGTGCCGCGGATCCCACCCCCGCTGTCGTCCCGGCGTGGACACTGGGCGGAGTGCCCCCGTCCGGTTCCGGGCGGGAGCAGGGGGAGAGGAGCAGGACGAGGTGCGTCGCACAGGCATGGTGCTCGCCGCCGGGGCGCTGGCCCTGCTGGCCGGCTGCAGCGGGTCGGAGGCCGGGGGAGCATACGAGCCCACCGCCGCGGCCGAGCCGGCGACGGTCGAGCTGGCGGTCGCCGACGGAGCGGTGGACGTCTCGCCCGTGGTCCCGCTGGAGGTCTCGGTCACCGGCGGCGAGCTGGACGAGGTCACCGTCACCGACGCGGCCGGGGCACCCGTGCCGGGCGCCGTGGAGGACGACGCGGACGGCGACGGCACGGTGCTCTGGACGCCGGAGACCCCGCTGGCCTACGGCACCGGCTACACCCTCACCGCGACCGCCTCCGGCGATGCGGCGGAGCCGGCCACGGCGACGTCGTCGTTCACGACGGTGGACCCGGTCTCGGTGGTGACCCCCGGCATCGGCCCGCTCGACGGCCAGACCGTGGGCGTCGGGATGCCCGTCCGCGTCTACTTCTCCGAGCCGGTGGTCGACAAGGCCGCCGTCGAGAGCAAGCTCGTCGTCACCAGCTCGACCCCCACCGACGGCGTGTGGAGCTGGTTCAGCGACACCGAGGTGCACTTCCGCCCGTCGACGTACTGGCCCGCGCACACCGACGTCACCGTGGACGCGAACCTCTACGGCGTCGACTTCGGCGACGGCGTGTGGGGCGAGAAGGACCGCTCGATCTCCTTCTCCGTCGGCGAGCGGCACGTGTCGGTCGCCGACGCCGCGACGCACACCATGCGCGTCTACGACGGCGACGAGCTGGTGCAGACCTTCCCGATGAGCGCCGGTGGCCCCGAGTTCCCGAGCCGCAACGGCCCGCACGTGGTCACCGAGCTCAACCGCGACCGGGTCATGGACTCCAGCACCTACGGCACCCCGGTCGACAGCCCGAACGGCTACCGGACGCCGGTCGAGTACGCGGTCCGGCTCAACGACAACGGCGAGTTCGTGCACGCCGCACCGTGGTCGGTCGCCCAGCAGGGGAACGAGAACGTCTCGCACGGCTGCATCAACCTCTCGACCGAGCGCGCGGCCTGGTTCTTCCAGTTCTCGCAGCCGGGCGACGTCGTGGAGATCGAGAACTCGATCGGCCCGACGCTGTCGGCCGCCGACGGCGCGATCTACGACTGGGCGGTCCCGTGGGAGGAGTGGGTCGCCGGCAGCGCCCTGGCGTAGGTCCGGCGTTTCCGCGGCACCCCCCGGGGGCACCACGTCCGCGCATCCGAGGAGGGGATCGCCGTGGAGCCGTGGTTGATCGTCGTGCTGGTCGTGGTCGCGCTGGTGCTGCTGGCGTTGGTGGCGTTCGCGCTCACCAGGCGCTCGCGGACCTCGGGGGCCCGCAAGCGGGCCCAGCAGCGGGAGGAGGCCCGCGACCACCTGCGCGAGGCCGAGATCCGCGGCGCCCGCGCCGAGAAGGAGCAGGCGCTCGCCGAGGAGCAGGCGGCCCGCGCCCGTCGCGAGCTCGCCGAGGTGCAGGAGCGCGCCGCGCTCGCCGAGCAGGAGGCCCGTCAGCGCGCCGCCCGCGCAGACGAGGACCGCACCGCCGCCGAGCAGCTGCGCGCGGAGGCCCAGCGCCTCGCCCCCGACGTCGCCTCCGACGGCCGCCAGCCGCACCCCGAGGGTGGCGCCACGCGCATCTGAGGCGCGACCGCTCAGATCCCGCCTCCGCGGCGGTCCTACCCCCGAGGACCGCCGAACGGAGGGGTGCCATGACCGATCTGCTGGCCATCGGGACGCGCAAGGGGCTGTGGCTGGCCCGCAGCGACGACGACCGCCGCACCTGGACGCTGGACGGGCCGCACCTGCTGGCCCAGGAGGTGGCGGCGGTCTCCGTCGACACCCGCCGCGCGGTGCCCCGGGTGCTGGCCGGGGTGCAGTACGGGCACTGGGGGCCGTCGGTCACCTGGTCGGACGACCTGGGCGGCAGCTGGCAGGAGACCGACCACGGCGCCATCCGCTTCCCGGAGGACACCGGCGCCGCGCTCGGCCGCGTGTGGCAGCTGCGCCCGGACACCGCCGACCGGCCCGACCTGGTGTGGGCCGGCTGCGAGCCGCAGTCGCTGTGGCGCAGCACCGACGGCGGCTGCAGCTTCACGCTGGTGCGCGGGCTGTGGGACCATCCGCACCGGCCCACCTGGGAGCCCGGGGCCGGCGGCGGTGCGGTGCACACCGTCCTGCCCGACCCGGCCACCGACCGGGTCACCGTCGCGATGAGCACCGGCGGGGTCTACGCCAGCGACGACGGCGCCACCGGGTGGGCGCCGCGCAACAAGGGCATCAGCGCCGTCTTCCTGCCCGAGCCGCCGGAGTACGGGCAGTGCGTGCACAAGGTCGCGGTCGACGCCGGGGATCCCGCGCGCATGTACGCGCAGAACCACTTCGGCGTCTTCCGCACCGACGACGGCGGCGGGTCGTGGGTCTCGATCGCCGACGGGTTGCCCGCCGACTTCGGCTTCCCGATCGCCGCCTCGCCGACCGCGCCGGGCACCGCCTGGGTGGTCCCGCTGGTCGCCGACGTCCAGCGCGTGCCCCCGGACGGCCGGCTCCGCGTGCACCGCACCCGCGACGCCGGCGGCAGCTGGACCGAGGTCGGCGCCGGGCTCCCCGACGGCGCGTGGACCGCGGTCCTGCGCGACGCCTTCTGCACCGACGACCACGAGCGCACCGGCCTGTACCTCGGCACCCGCGACGGCTGCGTCTACGCGAGCGCCGACGAGGGGGAGACCTTCACCCTGGTGGCCGAGCACCTGCCCGACGTGCTCGTGGTGCGGGCGGCCCGGCTGCCGTGACCGGCGACGGCGTGCACGTGGAGGTGGTGCTGCCGGGGTCGCTGGCCGACCTCGCGGGCGGGACGCGGCACCTGCAGGTCGACCCGGAGGGCGCCACGCTGGCCGCGGTGCTCGACGCGGTGGCGGCGCAGCACCCGGTGCTCGGCCGGCGGATCCGGGACGAGGCGGGCGCGGTGCGGCGGTTCGTCAACGTCTACGTCGACGGCGAGGACGTGCGCTGGCAGGGCGGCCTGGCGACGGCGGTCCGCGACGGGGCCGTGGTGCAGGTGCTCCCCTCGGTCGCCGGTGGGTAGCAGCTCGCGGAGGTCAGAGGGCGGCGAGGGTGGCGCAGTTCGGGCAGAGCTGGGTCTCGTCGTAACCCTCCGGCGGCCAGGGCAGCTGCTCGTCGACCGCGACGAACGCCCCGCAGAGCGCCTTGCGGCTCTGCCCGTTCACCCGGCCGATCGTCGCGTGGGCCGGGCCGATCTGCCGGGGCGTGAGGCCCTCGGCCCCGAAGGAGCCGACCATGACGACCGCGTGTGCCGTGCCGTACGCGTAGACGCTGGTCATGCGCCCCAGGGTCCGAGCCCGCCGCCGGTTGCGCCACCACCACCGGGCACGTGTCGGCCGCACCCGTCACAACGGTCCCACCCGTTCCGGTATCGCCGGCCGCAGCGCCCCCGGGCGCGCCCGTGCCCCCGGTCCGGGGGGACCGGGGGCACGCGCGGCAGCCTGCTCAGGAGGTGGCGTAGATCCTCTCGACCTCCGTCGCGAACTCCTTCATGACCACCGAGCGCTTGAGCTTCAGCGACGGGGTGAGCTGACCGCCCTCGACCGTCCACTCGACCGGCAGCACGGCGAAGGACCTGATCGACTCCGCCTTCGACACCTGCCTGTTCGCCGCGTCGACGGCCGCCTGGATCTCGGCGAGCACCTCCGGGTCGTCCACCAGCTCGGCCAGCGGCGTGCCGACGGGGCGGCCCTTCGCCTCCAGCCACCCCGGCAGCGCCTCGGCGTCCAGGGTGATCAGCGCGCCGATGAACGGCCGGTTGTCGCCGACGACGATGCACTGGCTGACCAGCGGGTGGGCCCGGATCCTGTCCTCCAGGACCGCCGGCGAGACGTTCTTCCCGGCGGAGGTGACGATCAGCTCCTTGATCCGGCCGGTGATGGTCACGTAGCCCTCGGGATCGAGCACCCCGATGTCGCCGGTGCGGAACCAGCCGTCGTGCATGCACTCCGCCGTCGCCCCGGGGTTGTGCCAGTAGCCGCGGAACACCTGCGGCCCGCGCACGAGGATCTCGCCGGAGTCGTCGATCCGCACCGCCGAGCCGGGGGCGGGGCGGCCCACGGTGCCCACCTTCATGGCGTCCGGGCCGCTGACGGTGCTCGGCCCGGCGGTCTCGGTGAGCCCGTAGCCCTCGAGGATGGTGACGCCGATGCCGCGGAAGAAGTGGCCGAGCCGCTCGCCCAGCGGGGCGCCCCCGGAGAGCGCGTACTCGACCTGGCCGCCCATCGCCGCCCGCAGCTTCCCGTAGACCAGCCGGTCGAACAGCGCGTGCTGCAGCGTCACCCCGAGCGACGGGCCGCCGGTGTCCTGCCCCTTGGACCAGGCGACGGCGACCCGCTCGGCACGGTCGAAGATCGCGCCCTTGCCGCCGGCGTGCGCCTTCTGCCGGGCGCCGTTGTAGACCTTCTCGAAGACCCGCGGGACGGCAACGAGGAAGGTCGGCCGGAAGGTGCCCAGGTCGGCCAGCAGCGAGGTCAGGTCGGCGGTGTGGCCGAGCCGGGCGCCGTTCTGGATGCAGCCGACCTCGATGATCCTCGCGAAGACGTGCGCCAGCGGCAGGAACAGCAGCGAGCTGGCGCCGTCGGCCACCATCGCCGGGATCACCCGGGGGGCGAGCTCGGCGACGTAGAGCAGGTTGCCGTGGGTGAGCTCGCAGCCCTTGGGGCGCCCGGTCGTGCCCGACGTGTAGATGATCGTGGCGAGGCTGTCGGTGGAGAGCGTCGCGCGCCGTTCGGCCAGGACCTCCTCCGGTACCTCGCCGGCCCGACCCGCCACGGCGTCGAGGTCGCCGGCGGCGATGGTCCAGACCTCGCGCAGGTCGGGCAGGTCGGCGCGCACCGACTCCACCAGCGCCCGGTGGGCAGCGGTCTCGACGACGACGGCGACCGCGCCGGAGTCCGAGAGGATCCACTGGGCCTGCTCGGCGGACGAGGTCTCGTAGATGGGGACGCCGACCGCGCCGGCGGTCCAGACGGCGTAGTCGGCCAGCGTCCACTCGTAGCTGGTGCGGCCGAGGATGCCGACCCGGTCGCCCGGCCCCACCCCGGCCGCGACCATGCCGCGGGCCAGTGCGGCGACCTGCTCGGCGAACTCGCGGCTGGTGACCGGCACCCAGCTGCCGTCGACGTTGCGGCTCAGCGCGACCCGGTCGGGGTGCTCGCGCGCGTGGGTGGTGACCGCATCGGGCAGCGCGGCGGTCGACGGGATCTCGAAGGCGGTGGGGCTGGAGTACTCCTGCACGGGTGGGCTCCTCGGGTGACGACACGACGGTGTGACGTGGCTCGCGAAGATACAGAACGAGCGGTCTGTATGTTCGGGTTCCCGGCGCGGTGGCTGCCGGGGGACCAGCGCTTTCCCGGAGGTCGGTGTGCAGTCAGCGCTCTACGAGGCCGAGCACGAGTCGTTCCGCGCGATGCTGCGGGACTTCCTGGCCAAGGAGGTCACGCCGCACCACGACGAGTGGGAGGCCGCCGGCGTCGTCGACCGCTCGGTCTGGCTCAAGGCCGGCGAGCACGGCCTGCTGGGCATGGACGTGCCCGAGGAGTACGGCGGCGGCGGGGTCAAGGACTTCCGGTACAACGCGATCCTGTCGGCCGAGGTCAGCCGGGTCGGGGCGAGCGGCCTGGGCTTCACGCTGCAGAACGACGTCGTCGCCCCGTACCTGATCGCCCTCACCACCGCCGAGCAGAAGCAGCGCTGGCTGCCCGGGCTGGTCAGCGGCGAGATCATCACCGCGATCGCCATGACGGAGCCGGGCGCGGGCTCGGACCTGCAGGGCCTGCGGACGACGGCCCGCCGCGACGGTGACGAGTGGGTGCTCAACGGGTCGAAGACGTTCATCACCAACGGCATCAACGCCGACCTGGTCATCGTCGTCGCCCGCACCGACCCCGAGGCCGGCGCCCGCGGGTTCTCGCTGCTGGTCGTCGAGCGGGGCATGCCGGGCTTCGAGCGCGGCCGCAACCTGGACAAGATCGGGCTCAAGGCGCAGGACACCGCCGAGCTCTTCTTCGAGGACGTGCGCGTCCCCGCGGCCAACCTGCTGGGCACCGAGGGACACGGCTTCTTCCACCTCATGGAGAACCTGCCGCAGGAGCGGCTCTCCATCGCGGCGGGCGCCGTCGCCTCGGCCCGCATCGTGCTCGACCTGACCGTCGGGTACTGCAAGGAGCGCACCGCGTTCGGCAAGCCGATCGGGACGTTCCAGAACACCCGGTTCGAGCTCGCCGAGATGCACACCGAGGTGTCGATCGCCGAGACCTACCTGGAGAAGGCGATCCTCGAGCACAACGCCGGCCGGTTCACCGCCGAGGACGCGGCGATGGCCAAGTGGTGGACGACGGAGCTGCAGAAGCGCGTCGTCGACCGGTGCCTGCAGTTGCACGGTGGCTACGGCTACATGCTCGAGTACCCGGTCGCGAAGGCATTCCTCGACTCGCGCATCCAGACGATCTACGGCGGGACGACCGAGATCATGAAGGAGATCGTCGGCCGCTCCCTCGGCGTCTGACCCTCCCGGCGAAATGTGCACATTCCGCCCCTCACCCCTCACCACGAGAGGACCCGCATGAGCACCGAGGCGTTCATCTACGACGCCGTGCGCACCCCGCGCGGCAAGGGCAAGAAGACCGGGGGGCTGCACTCGGTCAAGCCGATCAGCCTGACCACCGGCCTGATCGACGAGGTCCGCCGGCGCAACCCCGGCCTGGACCCGGGGCTGGTCGACGACATCGTGCTCGGCGTCGTCTCGCCGGTCGGTGAGCAGGGCGCGGTGATCGCCCGGACGGCGGCGCTGGCCGCGGGCCTGCCCGAGACGGTGGCCGGCGTGCAGATCAACCGGTTCTGCGCCAGCGGCCTGGAGGCGGTCAACCTGGCCGCGCAGAAGGTGCGCTCCGGCTTCGAGGACCTCGTGCTCGCCGGCGGAGTGGAGTCGATGTCGCGGGTGCCGATGGGCTCCGACGGCGGTGCCTGGCCGATGGACCCCGAGACCGCCGCCCGCACCGGCTTCGTCCCGCAGGGCATCGGCGCCGACCTGATCGCCACCCTGGCCGGCTGGAGCCGGGAGGACGTCGACGCCTACGCCGCCGAGTCGCACGCCCGCGCCGCCAAGGCCTGGTCCAACGGGTACTTCGAGCGCTCCGTCGTCCCGGTGACCGACAGGAACGGCACCGTCGTCCTCGACACCGACGAACTGGTCCGGCCCGGCACGACCGTCGAGTCGCTGGCCGGGTTGCCCTCGGCGTTCGCCGGCATCGGCGACATGGGCGGCTTCGACGCGGTGGCGCTGCAGCAGTACCACTGGGTCGAGCGCATCGACCACGTGCACACCGCGGGCAACTCCAGCGGCATCGTCGACGGCGCCGCGCTGGTCGTCGTCGGCACCGAGGAGGCGGGCAGCCGCAACGGGCTCACCCCGCGGGCGCGGATCGTCAGCACCGCCGTCTCCGGCTCCGACCCGGTGATCATGCTGACCGGCCCGGCGCCGGCCACCCGCAAGGCCCTGGCGAAGGCCGGGCTCACCGTCGACGACATCGACCTGGTCGAGATGAACGAGGCGTTCGCCGCCGTCGTCCTGCGCTTCATGGCCGACACCGGCTTCGACCACGAGCAGGTCAACGTCAACGGCGGGGCCATCTCGATGGGCCACCCGCTGGGCGCGACCGGCGCGATGATCCTGGGCTCGCTCGTCGACGAGCTCGAGCGGCGCGACCTGCGCCGCGGCCTGGCCACCCTGTGCGTCGGCGGCGGGATGGGCATCGCCACCGTCGTCGAGCGAGTCTGAGGAGTCCGACGTGTCTGACAGCACCATCCGCTGGGAGCAGGACGCCGACGGCGTCGTCGTCCTCACCCTCGACGACCCGGCGTCGTCGGCGAACACCATGAACGACGCGTACGTGCGGTCGATGGGCGAGACGGTCGACCGGCTCGAGCGCGAGCGGGAGACGATCCGCGGCGTCGTCCTGACCAGCGCGAAGAACACCTTCTTCGCCGGCGGCAACCTGGGCAGCCTGATCCGGGCCACGCCGGAGACGCGCGACCAGGTCCTCGCCCAGGTGACGCTGGTGAAGAGCCAGCTGCGCCGGCTGGAGACCCTGGGCCTGCCGGTCGCCGCCGCCATCAACGGCGCGGCCCTGGGCGGCGGCCTGGAGATCGCGCTGGCGACCCACCACCGCGTCGTCCTCGACGACCCGAAGGTCAAGCTGGGCTTCCCCGAGGTGACCCTCGGCCTGCTGCCCGGCGGTGGCGGGATCGTCCGCTCCGTGCGGCTGCTCGGACTGACGACGGCGCTGCTCGAGCTGCTGCTGCAGGGTCAGCAGGTCCGCCCCGAGAAGGCGATGAAGCTCGGGCTGGTGCACGAGCTGGCGAGCGCTGACGAGCTGGTCGGCAAGGCGAAGCAGTGGGTGCTGGCGAACCCCGAAGCCGCCCAGCCGTGGGACACCAAGGGCTACAAGGTGCCCGGCGGCACCCCGTCGTCGCCGTCGCTGGCGTCGAGCCTGCCGGCGTTCCCGGCGAACCTGACCAAGCAGCTCAAGGGCGCGCCCTACCCGGCGCCGTACGCGATCCTCTCCGCCGCGGTGGAGAGCCTGCAGGTGGACGTCGACACCGCGTTCACCGTCGAGGGCCGCTACTTCGTCGACCTGGTCGTCGGGCAGGTCTCGACCAACATGATCCAGGCGCTGTGGTTCGACCTGAACCGGATCAACGGCGGCGGGTCGCGGCCGGCGGTCGAGGAGCGGCACGCGGCCCGCAAGGTCGGCGTCCTCGGCGCCGGGATGATGGGCGCCGGCATCGCGCACGCGTTCGCGAAGGCCGGCGTCGACGTGGTGCTCAAGGACGTCAGCGTGGAAGCGGCCGAGAAGGGCAGGGCGCACGTCACGAAGCTGGTGGACAAGCAGGTCTCCCGCGGCCGGATGTCGGAGGAGGCGGCGCAGGCCTTCCTCGCGCGCATCACGCCCACGGGCGAGGCCGCGGACCTGGCCGGCTGCGACGTCGTCGTCGAGGCCGTGTTCGAGGACACCGCGCTCAAGCACCGGGTGCTGTCGGAGGCGGAGTCGCACGCGGTCGGCGGCGCGCTGCTGGCGTCCAACACCTCCACGCTGCCGATCACCGGCCTCGCCGAGGGGGTGCAGCGGCCGGCCGACGTCGTGGGCATGCACTTCTTCTCGCCGGTGGACAAGATGCCGCTGGTCGAGCTGATCGTGGGGGAGCGGACCTCCGACGAGGCGCTGGCCCGCGCCTACGACGTCGTCCGGCAGATCGGCAAGACGCCGATCGTCGTCCAGGACAGCCGCGGCTTCTTCACCAGCCGGGTGTTCGGCACGCTGGTGATGGAGGGCGCCGCGCTGCTGGCCGAGGGGCTGGCGCCGATGAGCGTGGAGCGGGCCGCGCTGCAGGCCGGCTTCCCGGCCGGGCCGCTCACGCTGCTGGACGAGGTTACGCTCACTCTCCCGCTGAAGATCCGGGACGAGGCGGCCAAGGCCGGCGCCACGGACGACCACCCGGGCGTGGCCGTGCTGCGGGCGCTGGTCGAGCAGGGGCGCACCGGCAAGTCCGCCGGGAAGGGCTTCTTCGACTGGGAGCCGGAGAAGCGGGTGTGGCCGGGGCTGACCGAGCTGTTCCCGTCGTCCGACGCCGTGCCCTTCCGGGACGCGCAGGAGCGGCTGCTGTTCGCGATGGCCGTCGAGACGGCGCGCTGCCTGGAGGAGCAGGTGCTGCGCACCGTCGAGGACGCGAACATCGGCTCGATCATGGGCATCGGTTTCCCGCCCCTCTACGGCGGCGTCCTGCAGTACGTCGACCAGTACGCCGGCGGGGTGGCGGGCTTCGTCGCCCGGGCCGACGAGCTGGCCGACCGCTACGGCGAGCGGTTCCGCCCGCCGGCGATCCTGCTGGAGCGGGCCGTGCCGGCCGGCAGCCTGCGCGCTGCCGTGACGGCCTGAGCGCCCCGACGGCGCGCCGGACGCAGGCCGAGCGGCGCGCCAGCACCCGCGAGGCGCTGGTGCGCGCCACCGTGGGGTCGCTGGTCGAGCTCGGCTACGCGCGCACCACGACCCAGGAGGTGCAGCGCCGGGCGGGCGTGTCCCGCGGCGCGCTGACCCACCAGTTCACGACGAAGGCGGACCTGGTGTTGGCCGCCGTCGACCACCTCTACGAGGAGTTCAGCGCCAGCGTGCGCCAGGCGGCGGCCGACCTCCCGGCGGAGCCGGCCACCCGCGTCCGGCTCGGCGTCGAGCTGATCTGGGCACGCTTCCACGGTGAGCTGTTCGTCGCGGCCATGGAGCTGTGGGGCGCGGCCCGGACCGATCCGGAGCTGCGGGCCGCGCTGCTGCCGCACGAGCGCCGCCTCGGCGCGCAGCTGCGCACCCTGGCGATGGAGGTGTTCGGCGAGCAGGTGGCGCGGCACCCGCAGGCCGAGGCGGTGTACCAGGTGCTGCTCACCTCGATGCGGGGCCAGGCGCTCACGTACGCGCTGCAGCCCGACGCCCCGCGCACCGGCCCGCACGTCGAGCACTGGCAGTCGATCGTGGAGGCCTTCACCGCCCGCGGGAGCCGCCTGGGAAGCTGAGCGCTCCGGGTGCGGCAGGAGGGTGCGGATCGATGGCCACGACGGCCCTGCTGGTGCTGG
The DNA here is from genome assembly GCF_021698975.1 of Blastococcus sp. KM273128. Taxonomy (GTDB): domain Bacteria; phylum Actinomycetota; class Actinomycetes; order Mycobacteriales; family Geodermatophilaceae; genus Blastococcus. The sequence continues at coordinate 63,667 of NZ_SSXA01000001.1, forward strand.
ACCTCGTCGGGACCTTCGCCTTCGCGCTGAACGGTGCGCTGACCGCGCTGCGCACCACCCGGCTGGACATCGTCGGCGTGGTCACCCTCGGCATGATCACCGCGCTCGGGGGCGGCACCATCCGGGACGTCTTCCTGGACGCCCTGCCCCCGGCGACCTTCGTCGACTGGCGCTACCTGGCCGTGGCCGCCGCCGGTGGGCTCATCGCCTTCTTCGCCGGCCCCCACCTGGAGCGGCTGAACGGGGCGATCAACGTCCTCGACGCCGCGGGCCTGAGCCTCTTCGCCGTCACCGGCGCCCTCAAGGCGCTCGACCTGGGGTTCGGCCCCGCGCAGGCGGTCATCGTCGGCACGATCACCGGCGTCGGTGGCGGCACGCTGCGGGACGTGCTCATCCGGCAGGTGCCCTCGGTGCTCACGAGCGGGCTCTACGCCGTGCCGGCGCTCATCGGGGCGACGGCGGTGGTGGTGGCAGACCTGCTCGGCACCCGCGGACCGGCCGCCTCGATCGGCGCCGCTGCGCTGTGCTTCACCATCCGCATGGTCGGGGTCCACTTCGACGTGCACGCGCCGTTCCCGCCGGTGCGGCACCGACGGGAGCGGGAGTGAGGGGCCGGCCGATCGGCGACCGGCCGCACCGGGCCACCCCTGCTGGTGGAACGAGACTGGAGCGGCTACACGTTGTGCTCAACATTGTCGTCCACATGCCGATGAGGGGGGCGTGACTTCCACCCCCGCAGTGCCGACGTCGCCACCGCGCACCGGCTTCCTGGCCTCCGTCCCGCGCGGCGCGCGCCTGGACGAGGCGAGCTTCCGCTCCCGCCACCGGATCATCGCCGGCATCCTCGCCGTCCACCCGCCCGTGCTGCTGGCGATCGGCTACTGGCAGCACCACGCCCATGGTCCGTGGCTGTGGGTGGAGCTCGGCGCCATCGTGGCGATGTGCGTCCTCGGCCAGGCGCTGCGCAGCCAGGTGGGCCGGGCCGGCGCGGTGGGGGTCGGCCTGATGCTCTCCGCCGGCACGCTCGTCCACGTGACCGGCGGGCTCACCGACGCGCACATCTGGTTCTACGCCCTCCTCGCGCTGGTCGCGCTGTACCAGTCGTGGGCGCCGTTCCTGCTCGCCGTGGCGTTCGTCGCCGTCCACCACGGGACGATGAGCCTGGTCATGCCCGAGATGGTGTACTCGACGCCGCAGGCCCTGGAGCACCCGCTGCTCTTCGCCCTCCTGCACGCGGTGTTCCTGCTCGCCGAGGCGACCTTCCTCGCCTACGGCTGGAAGTTCACCGAGGACGCCGACCGTGCCCGCCGGGCCGAGGCGCGCCGGGCCGAGGGCCAGGCCGCGGCGCAGGCCCAGGCGCAGACCGAGCTCGCCGCCGAACGGGCCCGCGCCGCCGAGGAGGCCGCCACGGCGCTGGCCGAGCGGGAGCGACGCGCAGCGACCCTGGAGCAGCAGCTCGCCGACCTGGTCAGCGCGGGGCAGCGGCTGGACGAGAACGTGGGCACCGCGACCGATGTGATGGCGGCGCTGCGCTCGGCCATCGCCGACATCGCGGCAGCGGCCAGCCACGCGACCACCACGGCCACCCAGGCCAGCGACGGCTCGCGGGAGAGCGCCGAGACCGTGGCGCGCCTGGCCACGACGATGGCCCAGATCGACCAGATCGCCGGCAGCATCTCCGCCATCGCCGACCAGACCAACCTGCTGGCGCTCAACGCCACCATCGAGTCGGCGCGCGCGGGGGAGGCCGGCAAGGGCTTCGCCGTCGTCGCCGGTGAGGTCAAGGACCTGGCGGCGGAGACCGCGCAGGCCACCGAGCGGATCCGGGGCGTCGTCGAGTCCGTCCGCGGTGACGTGGAGGCCGCCGGCGCCGCGCTCGGTTCCGTCCAGCAGGTGATCCAGGGGGTCGTGGAGGCGCAGACCACGATCGCCGCCGCCGTCGAGGAGCAGAACGCCGCGACCGCGCAGGCGCAGGACGCCGTCGCCGGCGCCTCCCGGGAGGCGACGCGGGTCGCCGAGGACCTGCGGCGGATCGTCAGCAGCATGTGAGCCCGACGGCGAGCGACGTCGAGCCGCCCCACCGACCGACAGGCCGCACCGCAGCGCGGCGCAACGGTCGGTGGAGCGGCTCGACCCGTCCCGCTCAGCTCCGGTCGGCCACCGGCAGGATCTCCCCGTTCTCGACCCGGTCGCGGTAGCCGTTGATCTCCCGCTTCACCACCCGGGCCAGGATGTAGAGCCCGATGATGTTCGGCAGCGACATCAGGAAGATCATGCTGTCGGAGAAGCCGATCACCGCGTCCAGCGTCGACGACGCCCCGATGACGACGAAGAGGCAGAAGACCAGCTTCCACGTCCGGTCGACCAGCATCGACTCGCCGAACAGGTAGGTCGCGGCCTTCAGGCCGTAGTAGCTCCAGGCCAGCATCGTCGAGTAGGCGAACAGGACGACGGCGATCGCCAGCACCACCGGGAACCAGGAGACGACCGTCTCGAACGCCGCCGACGTCGTCTGCACGCCCGCGTCGCTCGCATCGTCGAGGTAGGTGCCGGTGATGACGATGGCCAGCGCGGTCATCGTGCAGATGACGACGGTGTCGATGAACGGCTCGAGGACGGCGACGTGGCCCTCGGTGGCCGGGTGCTCCGTCTTCACGGCCGAGTGCGCGATCGCCGCCGAGCCGAGGCCGGCCTCGTTGCTGAACGCGGCCCGGCGGAAGCCCTGGATCAGGACACCGACGAGGCCGCCGTAGCCGGCCTCCGGGCTGAATGCCTCGGTGACGATGCTGGCGAACGCCTCGGGGATCTGCCCGGCGTTCGAGAACAGCACGGTGAGGCAGGCGACCACGTAGAAGACCGCCATGAACGGCACCAGCTTGTCGGTGACCCGGGCGATGCTGCGGATCCCGCCGATGATCACCGCGCCGACGAGCACGGCGAGCACCAGGCCGAACACCGCCCCCGCGGCACCGCCGCCCAGGGGACCGTCGGCGCCGCCGGTGACCGACTGCGCCTGGCTGAACGCCTGGTTGGCCTGGAACATGTTGCCGCCGCCGACCGCGCCGCCGAGGGTGAAGATGCAGAACAGGACGGCGAGCACCTTGCCGAAGGTCCCCAGCCGCGGGCTCTTCTCCTTCAGTCCCTTCGTCAGGTAGTACATCGGACCGCCCGAGACCCGGCCGTCGGGGTAGACGTTGCGGTACTTCACCCCGAGCGTGCACTCGACGCCCTTGGTGCACATGCCGAGGAGGCCGGCGACGATCATCCAGAAGGTGGCGCCCGGCCCGCCGAGGGTGATGGCCACCCCGACACCCGCGATGTTGCCCAGGCCGACGGTGCCCGAGACCGCCGTCGCCAAGGCCTGGAAGTGGGTCACCTCGCCGGCGTCCCGCGGGTCGTCGTACCGGCCGCGGATGAGCTGGATCGCGTGCCGGAAGGCGCGGAACTGGAAGCCGCGCAGGTAGATCGTGAAGAAGAGGCCGGCGATCACCAGCCAGACCACGATGATCGGCAGCTCCACGCCCTCGTCGATGAAGTCCAGCGGCACGGCGAAGAACACGACGGTGGTGATGACGTCGGAGATCGGCGCGAAGAAGCCGTCGACCCGCTCGTCGAAGGTGGCCGCCAGCAGGGAGTCGGACGGCGAGGTCATCACGGCACCACCAGGACGGGGATCGGGGACAGCTGGATGAGGCTGCTCGGTGTCGAGCCGAAGAGGAGGGTGCGCACCCGGCTCTGCCCGGTGCGGCCGACGGTGATCCAGGCGGCGTCGTGCTCGCGGGCCAGCCGCACCAGCGTCTCGGCGGGGTGCCCGTGCCGGACGACCCCCTCGATCGCGAGGTCGCCGGCCTGGGAGAGCCGGGTGACGACCGGGTCCAGGACGCGTTCGCGGGCTGCGGTGGCCTCCTGCTCCTTCTCCACCGGGCGGCGTTCGTTCTCCTCGGCGGTGGTGAACGAGTAGGGCGACCAGGGGACGACGCAGGCGACGACGAGCCGCAGGTGGTGACGGCGGGCGGCATCGGCCGCCGCGTCCGCGGCGCGCCCGCTCGACTCGCTGCCGTCCAGGCCTACCAGGATGGAATCGGGCACGGGCCCACCTCCGGCGGAGACGATGATCGGGGAACCTAGCGGTGATCGCGCCGGCCGGCAGGTCGAGCGCGCGACCCGTCCCGGTCAGGAGGCCGGCGCCCCGGGATGGGCGTGCGCGCGCCCGGCGCCGTCGACACGGTCGGTCGGGGGGTCGGCCGGCTCGTCGACCGACGTGCCGTCGTCGTCCGGTGGCTCCGCCGCCTGCCGGCCGACCTGCCGCCGCCAGCCCTGCACGGCGGCGGCGAGCACACCGGCGACCGGCACCGCGACGAAGAGGCCCAGCAGGCCGAAGGCCGAGGCGGCGCCCGTGGTGAGCAGCAGCACGACGAGCGGGTGGAAGCTGATCGCCCGCGACAGCAGCAGCGGCGCGAGCACGTTGCCCTCGATCTGCTGCACGAGGAGGACGATGCCCAGCGCCCACAGCGCCGTGCTCCAGCCGTTGGTCACGCCGGCCACCGCCACCGCCACCGCGCCCGCGATCGTCGCCCCCACCAGCGGCACGTAGCCGAGCAGGAAGGTGAGCGCGCCGATGGGGAGGGCGAGCGGGACGTCGAGCAGCCACAGCCCGAACCCGATGAGCAGGCCGTCGACCAGCCCTGTCGCCGTCGAGGCGTAGAACCACGCCCCGGCCGTGCGCAGACCGGCGCGGAAGGCGGCGTCGGTGGGGGACCGGTGCTCCACGGGCAACGCACGGACGAACTGCCGCCACAGCCGGTCGCCGCTGGTGAGCGCGAAGAGGGTGAAGAACAGCGCGATGAGGAGAACCGTGGTGATGTTCCCGACGGCGTTCAGCCCCTGCGCGGCCGCGCCACCGAGCCCGGAAGCCGCCGATCCCACGGAGGACTCCAGCTGCTGGAGCACCTGTTCGAGCCCCGCGTTGTTCAGATCCTCGGTCCGCGCCTGCACCCACGCGGTCGTGGAGTTGACGGCGTCGACGCTGGCGGCGACCAGCCCGGGCCATGCCTCGATCAGCTGCAGGACCAGGAAGGTCAGCACGCTCACGAAGAAGGCGAGGTAGCCGATCACGCACAGGATCGCCGCGAGCACTGCCGGGACGCCGTGCCGCCGCAGCCAGCTGGCGATCGGCCACAGCATCGCGACCTGGGCGATGCCGAGCATCACCGCGGCGGCGACAAACTGCACCTGGAGCACCAGCCAGATGAGCCCGAGCGCGGCCAGGCCGATCACGAGGGCCCGGCCCGCGATCGTGGCCTCGCGCTGGAGGAAGCCGGTGCGGCCGGCCGTCGGCGGCGGCGTGGCGGGGTGCGCACCAGCGGCGGCGCCGGGGGCGCGGCGCCGCGCCACGGCCGGGTCCCCGAGGGGGGACGGCGCCGGTCCGGTCATGCCGCCACCTCCCTCCGCCACCCGCACGCCGCCCATCCTCGCCCCTCGGCGGGCCCGGCGCGTCGTCGCCCCGCATGGTGCCGCGACCGACCGGGTAGGCGAACCCCTCCACGAAAACGTCGGATGTGCGTGCGGGGCGGCCCGCACGCCGAGCGGGAGGAGGCCCCGTGCTCGGGTTGATCGGACTGCTGCTGGTCGTGTGGCTGGTGCTCGCCGTCGTGGGAGCGGTCGTCGAGGGGCTGTTCTGGCTCCTCATCATCGGTGTGGTGCTCTTCCTGGCCACCGCCGCCTGGGGGTGGACCAAGCGCAACACCAGGGTGTGACCACCGTGGCGGCCGGCCAGGGGCCGGCCGCCACGGCGGGCCTGCTCAGCCCCGGGCATCCAGCTGGCCGGCGAGGCCGTCGGCGAATCCCTCGGCGACGGCGAGCTGCTCGCGCAGCGCGGTGACCCGGGCGGTGGCCGCCTCGTGGAACATGCGTAGCCGGTCGAGCAGCTGCGCCCGGTCGCCGGTGCCGGCGTCGAGGTCGGCGAGCAGGCCCAGCAGCTCGCGCATCTCCTCGAGCGCGAAGCCCAGCGGTTTCATCCGCTTGATCACCTCGAGGCGGGCGACGTCGTCGTCGCTGTAGAGCCGGAAGCCGCCGTCGGTGCGCGAGGTGGGGACGACGAGACCCTCCTCCTCGTACCAGCGGATGGTGCGCAGGCTGAGCCCGGTGCGCTCGGCGACCTGGCCGATCTGCAGCAGCCCGGTGCGCGTCACCTGCATCAGTGTGCCCCGGTGAGCTGGTCGGTGTGCCGCTGGTAGCGCAGCGCCGAGTGCCCGTTGAGGCCGACGATCTCCACCTTCTTGCCGCGAGTCCCGTACTTGTGCGCCACCGCGTCGAGCGCGGCCACGGTCGAGGCGTCCCAGACGTGGGCGTTCGACAGGTCGATGACCACGTTGTCCGGGTCGCCGTTGTAGTCGAACTGGGACACGAGGTCGTTGCTGGAGGCGAAGAACAGGGCGCCGTGCACCGAGTAGACCCGCGTGCCGCCGTCGGGATCGGTGACGCTGGTGACCTCGACCAGGTGCGCCACCCGGCGGGCGAAGAGCACGCAGGCGGTGAGCACGCCGACGCCGACGCCGATGGCGAGGTTGTGCGTGATCAGCGTGCCGGCGACGGTCACCAGCATCACGGTGGTCTCGCTGCGCGGCATGCGGTGGATCGTGCGCAGGCTGTGCCAGTCGAAGGTGGCGATGGACACGAAGACCATCACCGCGACCAGTGCGGCCATCGGGATGATCGCGACGACGTCACCGAGGGCGACGACCAGGATCAGCAGGAAGACGCCGGAGAGGAAGGTCGACAGCCGGGTGCGGGCGCCGGACTTCACGTTGATCATCGTCTGGCCGATCATGGCGCAGCCGCCCATGCCGCCGAAGAGGCCGGAGGCGACGTTGGCGACGCCCTGGCCCCAGCTCTCGCGGGTCTTGTCGGAGGGGGTGTCGGTGAGGTCGTCGACGAGCTTGGCCGTCATCAGCGACTCCATCAGCCCGACGAGGGCCACGCCGAGGGCGAACGGCGCGATGATCGTCAGCGTCTCCCAGGTGAAGGGGACGGCCGGGATGCCGAGGAACGGCAGGCTGTCGGGAAGCTCGCCCTGGTCGCCCACGTCGGGGAGCGCCCAGCCGGCGGCGACGGTCAGGCCGGTGAGCACCACGATGGAGACCAGCGGCGAGGGGACGGCGGTGGTCAGCCGCGGCAGCAGGAAGATCATCGCCAGCCCCGCGGCGACCAGCGGGTAGACCAGCCACGGCACGTCGACCAGGTGCGGCAGCTGGGCGGCGAAGATCAGGATCGCCAGGGCGTTGACGAAGCCGACCATGACGCTGCGCGGGATGAACCGCATCAGCCGGGCGACGCCGGCCGCGGCGAGCAGCACCTGGAAGACCCCGCCCAGCACGACGGCGGCGAACAGGTACTCGACGCCGTGCTCGAGGGCCAGCGGGGCGACGACGAGGGCGATCGCGCCGGTGGCGGCGGTGATCATCGCGGGGCGGCCACCGGTGAAGGCGATGACCACGGCCATCACGAAGGAGGAGAACAGCCCCACCCGCGGGTCGACCCCGGCGAGGATGGAGAAGCTGATCGCCTCCGGGATGAGCGCCAGCGCGACGACGAGGCCGGCGAGGACCTCGGTGCGGGCGGTCCCGGGGGAGAGCCACGCGGGCCGGCGGGAGCGGGGCGCAAGAGGGGCAGCAGCTGAGGACATGGATCCGTCTCGTTCGGGTGCGCCGTCGCGGGCGCGGGCGGGCAGCACCGGGTCGGTGCCGGGGGAGCGGGTGCGTCGGTGCACCGCGGCTGTCGCGCGCCGGCCGGCCTGGCGCCGGTCGGTGCCGGTGCGCCGGCGGCAGCGTCGCGGTGTCAGGAGCATTCTGCCGCCAACTCGTCCCTGACGTGAGGGTTGACCGGCGAGTCGTCGGTCACGCCCGGTCGGGACGCTCGCTCCCCGTACCGTGTCCGGGTGCGGATCGTCTCGCTGCTGCCGTCGGCGACGGAGATCGTCTACGCCCTCGGCCTGGCGGAGTCGCTGGTCGGGGTCACCTTCGAGTGCGACGAACCGCCGTCGGCGCGGACGGACAAGGTGGTCGTCGTCGGCGGGCTGGACACCGCCGGCCTGAGCCCGGGCGAGATCGACGCGGCCGTCCGCCGTCGCGTGGCGGCGGGGGAGGACCTCTACACCTTGCACGCCGGTGCGCTCGCCGACCTCGCGCCCGATGTCGTCCTGACCCAGGACCTGTGCCGCGTCTGCGCGCTCCCGGCGGGGCACGTCGGCGACGCCCTGGCCCACCTGGGGTGCCGGGCCGAGGTCGTGACGCTCGACCCGCACACGCTGGAGGAGGTGCTCGCGACGATCACCGTCGTCGGCGACCGCACCGGCGCCGCGGGGCGCGCGGAGGAGGTGGTGACCGGGCTCCGCGCCCGGCTCGCGGCGGTGGCCGCCCGCGTGGCCGGGCGGCCGCGGCCCCGGGTGGCCGTGGTGGAGTGGGTCGACCCGCCCTTCCCCGCCGGTCACTGGGTGCCCGACCTGGTGACCGCCGCGGGCGGTGAGCCGGTGGCGTGCCGGCCCGGGCAGCGGTCGGTGCCGGTGGACTGGAGGACCTTCGCCGCGGCCGACCCCGACGTGGTCGTGGTCGCGCCGTGCGGCTTCGGCCTCGCCGGCGCGGTGGAGCAGGCGGCCGCCGTCGCCGCCGCGCTGCCGGGTCGGCCGGTGTGGGCCGTCGACGGCGACGCGGTCGTGGTGCGCCCGGGGCCGCGGCTGGTCGACGGCGTCGAGACGCTGGCGGCGCTGCTGCACCCGGAGCCGGGGGGCGCCCCGCCCCGGTGGGCCGCCCGCGTCGTGTGACGCCCGCCGCCCTCGACGCCGCGCGGGGCGGAGATCAGCCTCCCCTCACCGAGGAGAGGGACGGCCGGGCTGGCTCCACCGCCGCGACCCCACCAGCACGAGAAGGCTTGCCTGGAGCCCTGGTCAGCGGCCTGTCCAGCTCGTTCACCAGCGCATCCCGGCGTTCCCGGCCGCTCCGCGGGGGAGGGCCCGGGCGTTCTGTGGGCGCGGTGACCGCCGCCACTTCCCGCCGGCGCCGGGAACCGCAGGCGTCGCGCGGGCGACTACCGGACCACCGCACGGGTCCGGCAGCGTGCCGCGCCGGCGGTCGACGAAGGAGCCTGCCGTGCCCATCCGCCCCCTCCGCGCGCTCGCCGCGTCCTCCCTGGCCGCCGTGGTGCTCCTCGCCGCCGGCGCCGGAGCGGCTTCGGCGCACGTCCGGGTCTCCTCCAGCGACGCCGCTCCGGGGGGCTTCGGCGAGCTGACCTTCCGGGTGCCGAACGAGAGCGACACCGCCTCGACCGTCTCGCTGCGGGTCCAGATCCCCGCCGAGACCCCGCTCGCCTCGGTCAGCGTGAAGCCGGTGCCCGGCTGGACCGCGACCACCACCACCGGGCCGGTCGACCCGCCGGTCGAGGTGCACGGCAGCGAGGTCACCGAGGCGGTCAGCGAGATCACCTGGACCGCCGACCCTGGTGCCGGTATCGCCCCCGGCCAGTACCAGACCTTCTCGATCAGCGCCGGCCCCATCCCCGAGGTGGAGGAGCTGGTCCTGCCGGCGATCCAGACCTACGACGACGGCACGGAGCAGGCCTGGATCGAGCCGACCGTCGAGGGGCAGGACGAGCCGCAGAGCCCCGCACCCGTGCTCTCGCTGACCGGGCAGAGCGATGCCGCGCACGGGAGCGGCACGGACGGCGCCCCGGAGGCCGACGGCGCCACCACGGCGACTGCCTCGGACGCCACGGCCGCCGACGGGGCGGCCGACGCCTCCGGGCTGGCCGTCGCCGCGCTCGTCGTCGGCGGCCTCGGCCTGGTCGCGGGTGCCGCCGCCCTCGCGCTGGCGCTCACTGCGCGGCGGCGCAGCAGCTGAGCGCGCGGCGGAACCGGTCCAGCGGGCCTGCGCCAGGGCGGATGCTGGTCCCATGGACGTCGACGTGGCCGTCGAGGCGCTCATCCCGTACCCGCTGGAGGTGGTGGCGTCCTACGCCGGGGATCCGGGCAACGCGCCGGAGTGGTACGCCAACATCGTCTCGGTGCGGTGGCGCACGCCGCCGCCGGTCGCCGTCGGTTCCCGGGTCGAGTTCGAGGCGCGCTTCCTGGGACGGCGCCTGCGCTACACCTACGAGGTGGTCGAGCTCCAGCCCGGCGCGCGGCTCGTGATGCGCACCGCGGACGGGCCCTTCCCGATGGAGACCACCTACACGTGGGAGCCGGCCCCGGGCGGGACCCGGATGGGGCTCCGCAACCGCGGCGCGCCGAGCGGGTTCGGCAAGGTCGCGGCGCCGTTGATGGCGAGAGCCATGACGAGCGCGATGACCAAGGACCTGGCTCGTCTCACCGAGCGGCTCAGGGAACGCTGAGCGGGCCGCGCGGGGCGCTCCCGCGCCCGGACGCTCCGCCGGGACGACCGCCGCTGGAACAGCCGCAGCCGTCCGGCCGGCCGCATGTTGCACCTGACCTGCGGCAGGGCACCTGAGACGCACGGCCGGCGCACGGGAGCTCACGTCCACCGGCCCAGGCCGGGCGGTCGAGACCGAGGCTGCCCGGCCGCCTCGACCGCCCCTGGGCGGACGGCCGGTGGCGGGATCGGCGGTGGTCTCGCCGGAGGTGGACGACCCGATCACCAGCGGGTGCGGCTGCGGGGTCATCGGTTCCTCGGGTCGTCGTGCTCAGGCCGCCTGGAAGGACCGCCGGGAGAAGCCGACGGAGTAGCCGTCCAGCGTCGTGACCACGGGTGCCGTGGGGTCGGTGGCGGCGCCGAGAGTGACGAAGAGCGGGGTGAAGTGCTCCACCGTGGGGTGGGCGTAGGGCATGCCGGGGGCGGCGGTGCGGAACCGCGCCAGCTCGTCGACGGCGCCGCGGGCCAGCGCGTCGGCGGCCCAGGCATCGAAGTCGGCGGACCAGCCGGGCACCGCGTTCTCGGTGAACATCTCCCGGGTGAGGAACGGCAGGCCGTGCGTCATGTGCCCGGAGCCCACGACCAGGACGCCCTGCTCGCGCAACGGGCGCAGCCGCGCGCCGAGTGCCAGCAGCCGGTCGGGGTCGTCGGTGGGCAGGCTCAGCTGCAGCACCGGTATGTCGGCTGCCGGGTACATGATCTTCAGCGGCACCCACGCACCGTGGTCCAGGCCACGGCGGGCGTGCTGGTGCACCTCCTGGGTGTCGGGCAGCAGTGTGGCGACCTGGCGGGGGAGGTCACCGGCGTCAGGGGTGTCGTAGCGGAACGTGTAGTACAGCGGGTCGAAGCCGCCGAAGTCGTAGACCAGCTCGTCCGGCCGGCTGGCGCTGATCGACAGCGGCGCCGATTCCCAGTGCGCGGACACGACGAGGATCGCCCGGGGCCTGGGCAGGTCGCGGGCCCACTCGTGCAGCGGTCGGAGCCACTGGTCGTCCTCGAACGGCAGCGGGCCGCCGCCGTGGGACAGGTAGAGGCTGGGCATCGGCCCGTCCGCCGGCGTCCACGGCCGGTGCGCGGCGGCGGCCTCGGCGACGGCGGCACGGCGCAGGTGCGCGGCGAACGGATGGGCGGCCGGGATGCGGGCGTCGGCGGCCGCGGTGGGGGTGGTCATGCGGACTCCTCGGTGGAGATGGGGGCCGGGGCACCGCTGGGGTGCCGGACGTCGGGCGTGTGGTCCAACCGGCGGTGCCGCGGGCGCGGCGCCGGGTCAGGCCGCAGCGGGCTGGGCGGCGCGGGAGCGGCCGGTGAGCAGGTGGTCGGCGCTGAATCGCCCCGCGCCGACAGCGGCGAGCACCAGTGAAGCTGCCCCGAGAGCGAGGACGAGCTCGTAGCCGCCCTGCTCGACGAAGAGCCCGGCACCGGCGTGGACGAACACGAACGCGCCGACCATGTCGACCAGCAGCAGCAGCCCCGCGACGGGGACGGCCAGCCCGACGACCAGGGCAGCGCCACCGAGGAGTTCCACGAGGGCGGCGAACCACGCGGCGGCCGAGGCGGCGGGCACGCCGACGGAGTCGAAGAAGGCGGCGGTGCCGTCGATGCCGGACGTGCCCAGCTTCTGCCAGCCGTGGGCGACGAACACGAGGCCGACGGCGATGCGGCCGAGGAGGAGGGAGAGGTCGCGGGCGGGAGCGGGGAGGGTCATGACGGATCCTGTCGGTGGTGGTGGTCGGTGGCCGGAGGGGCGGTCAGCTGATCCGGTCGGTGATCCAGGTGGCGAGGGCTGCGGCGTCGTCGCGCGTCAGGCCGTGGCCCCCGGGGGAGCGCCGGGCGGTCAGCTCCGCGCCGGAGGCGGTGTGCAGGTACTGCCAGCTGCGGGCCTGCAGCTCGACGGGGATGACCGTGTCGGCGTCCCCCTGCGTGACGAGCACGGGCACACCGGCGAGGCGGCCGGGCGTCGTCGGCACGCCCGCATCCCAGGGCAGGGTGGCGTACAGCGTCGCCAGCCCGGCGAACCGGGCGGGATCGTCCAGGACGACGCCGCCGGCGAAGGTCGCACCGCCGCTGAACCCGGCGAGCACGACGGGGCGTTCGGGCGGGGCGACCTTGTCCAGCCAGGCGCGGAACCAGGCGACGGTGGCGGTGAGGGACTCCGGGACGGGCCGCCCGATGCCGCGGTTGGCGAACCAGGCGTAGCCGCCGCCCTCGCCGATCGGTGCCCGCACCGCCGCATAGGCAGGCCCGGCCGGCAGGAGGTCGGCGAGGCCGATGATGTCGCGCTCGTCGGACCCGCGACCGTGCAGCAGCACGACCAGCGGCGCGTCCGGGGAGTCGGCGCCACGCCAGAGCGCCGTGGGCTCGGTGGACGCGGTCATGCCCCGGCCTCGTCGTGCTCGGTCACGATCCGGCCGGCGGTGCGGACCCCCGACCAGCGGGCGACCTCGGCGTCCAGGTCCAGCCGGTCGACCGGTGCGGAGTGCTCGTACTCGCCCCAGTCCGCGCGGGGCAGCATCCACATGATCTCGAACTCGTTGCCGTCGGGGTCGGCGCCGTAGACGCTCTTGGTCGCGCCGTGGCTGGACTCCCCGGTGTAGGCGCCGGCGTCGACCAGCCGCTGCCGGAACTCGGCGAGCTCGTCGATGGTGTCCAGCTGCCAGGCCAGGTGGTAGAGGCCGACCCCCCGGCGGCGCGGGGCACCAGCCGGACCGCTGCCGAACAGACCGAGGTCGTGGTGGTTGCCCGAGCGGGGCAGCCGGAGGAACGCGGCGTCGAACCGCTCCTCGCGGGTGACCACCTGCATGCCGAACACCTCGCCGTAGAAGCGGGTCGACCGGTCGAGGTCGGCGACGAAGAGCACGGCGTGGTTGAGGCGGACGGGGGACGTCGTCATGGTGCCTCCTGGGCGACGGGGCGAGCTGCGCGGATGGATGAGAGGTGGGTGTCAGGAGACGACGGCGAAGCCGCCCGTCCAGGCGACCTGCTCGCCGGCGGCCAGGGTGAGCTGCAGGAAGCCGAGCGCCTCGAGCTCCCGGGCGCGGCGCAGCGGACCGGCGTCGACCGCGCGGAGCCCACTGGCGGTGATGATGCCGGCCAGCTGGGACTTGGCGTCGTCGTCGTCGCCGGCGATCAGCACGGTGGTGGGCTGCTGCCCGCCGACGGTGCCCGACGCCAGGGTGGCGGCGAAGGTGGTGTTGAACGCCTTCAGCACGCGCGACTGCGGCAGCGCCGCGGCGATCTCGGCGGCGGCCGAGCCGTCGGCCGGGACGACGAGGGAGTCGAAGGTCTCGAAGTCCAGCGGGTTGGTGATGTCGACGACGACCTTGCCGGCGAGCTGGTCGCCGCGCTGTGCGACGACGTCCGCGACCGCGCCGTAGGGAACGGCGAGGATCACCACGTCACCGGTGACGGGGGTGGCGGTGTCGTTCTCACCGAGCAGCTCGACGGTGCTGCCGCCCCCGGCGACCAGGCCGGCGATGGCCTGCCCCATGTTGCCGGTGCCGAGAATGCTGACGTGCGCCATGACGGTCCTCCACGTTCGTTGAAGCGACAACCTTCACGGGGATCAGCATACTTGATGCAACAACAATTCCTGACGAGGATGTGACCGTGGGCACCCCCTGGCTCGACCGCCGTCAGCTGCGCGCCTGGATCCGGCTGCGTGGCGTCTTGGAGCTGCTGCCGGGCGTGCTCGATGCGCAGCTGCGGCGGGATGCCGACATCACCGAGTTTGAGTACTACGTGCTGGCGATGCTCTCCGAGGCGCCCGCTCGAACGCTGCGGATGACCGAGCTGGCCCGGCAGACCAACGCCACGCTGCCCCGCCTCTCACACGTCGTCAGCCGCATGGAGGCCCGCGGTCTCGTCGAGCGCTCTCCGTGCCCCGAGGACCGCCGGGCGACCAACGCCCGGCTCGCGGAAGCCGGCTGGACGAAGCTGCAGGACGCGGCCCCTGGCCACGTGGCCACCGTCCGCCACCACGTCGTCGACGCGCTCACCGACGAGCAGATCGACCAGCTCACCGCCATCGGCGACGCGCTGCTCGCCCGGCTCGACCCCTCCGGGTCGATGGCCGCGACCTACACCCGCTACGACCGCCCGGACGGCGACGTCGAGCAGCGTGCCGCCGGCTGAGGCAGCCCGGCAGAACCGACGAGAGGCCCTGGTCGGCGAACCGACCAGAGCCTCTCCCGTGGGGTGAGTGACGGGGCTCGAACCCGCGACACCCAGGATCACAACCTGGTGCTCTACCAGCTGAGCTACACCCACCGCGACTCCGCCCGGGCGCACCGGCCCGGGGGAACGCGACCACGATACCGGAGGCCGCCGGCGGACCCGCCGGGGGAGTCGCAGGGCTCAGGCGGTGCCGGCGTCCCCGGCCGCGAGCAGCCCGGCGAACGAGCCGACCACCTGCTCGGCGGCCTGCTTGGCCTGGTCGCCGCTGGGGCCCGGCGCCGGGACGAACAGCGTGCGCCGGTAGTAGGCCAGCTCCCGCACCGACTCAATGATGTCGGCCAGCGCCCGGTGCGCCAGCCCCTTGGGCGGCTGGGCGAAGTACACCCGAGGGAACCAGCGGCGGGCCAGCTCCTTCACCGAGGAGACGTCGACCATCCGGTAGTGCAGGTGGTCGTCGAGCTCGGGCATGTCGCGGGCGAGGAAGCCGCGGTCGGTGCCGATCGAGTTGCCGCACAGCGGGGCGGAGCGCCGCTCGGGGACGAACCGCTTCACGTAGGCCAGGATCTGCTGCTCGGCCTCGGCGACGGTGAGCGTGGCGGCGCGGACGGCGTCGGTCAGCCCCGACTTCGCGTGCATCTCCGCCACGAAGTCGGTCATGCCGTCGAGGTCGGCGTCGTCGGCGGAGATGACGAGGTCCAGGCCCGTGTCCAGGACGTTGAGCTCCGAGTCGGTGATCAGCACCGCGACCTCGATCAGCTTGTCCTTGGTGAGGTCCAGCCCGGTCATCTCGCAGTCGATCCAGACCAGGTGCCCTGCGCTCTCCGCCACGCCGCCCGACAGTACGCACCGCTCGCCACGACCGCCCCGATCACCCCTCGTGTCGACGCGCATCCCAGCCGCTGTCACGGGCACGGCCCGGACGGCTCGGTTTCGGTGCGCGTGCCCGTTAGGGTCGCCCGAACGCCCGCCGTCAGGAAGCCCTCCCGTGTCCTCTGCACCCGCACCCGCCGCCACCCCCGTGCCCCCGGCGCCGGGCACGCTCCGCGCCGGCCTGGCCCACCCGATCGCCCTGGTGCGGTGGCTGTGGGCGGCCTACGTGACCCCGGGCCGGCCCGGGCGGTCCACCGGGCAGACCGAGCTGCGCTGGATCTACACCGCGTGGCTGGCGGCGTTCCTGCTGAAGATGCTGGGCTCCTCCTGGGACGTCTCCTGGCACTTCAAGTGGCTGCGCGACGACCTCGCGCCCCCGCACCTGCTCAACACCGTGGGCACCGCGGTCGTCGTCGCCCTGGTGCTGTTCCACAGCTACACCGGCTACGGCGTGGACCGGCGCGCGCTGCGCTGGATGCAGGCCGGCACCGCGACGTTCCTCGTCGCCATCCCGGTCGACCTGGTCAACCACCGGGTCAACGGCCTGGACATCACCAGCTGGAGCCCCAGCCACGCGCTGCTCTACCTGGGGACGGCGATCATGCTGGCCGGCGCGCTCCGCGGCTGGTGGCTGTACGCCGCGCCGGGGCGCACCCGAGACCTGGTCTCCCTGGGGCTGTGGCTGTTCTTCGTCGAGAACGTGCTCTTCCCGAACCAGCACCAGGAGTACGGCGTGCTCTCGCTGGAGGCGTACGACGCCGGGCGGACGACGGCCGAGCCCTCGCTGCTGGACTTCGCGGCATCGCAGGGGCAGTCCCCGGCGATGTTCATGCTCCCGGTGCCCTCGTGGGTGCACCCGGCGTGGCTCGTCTGCGCCGGCCTGCTGGCGCTGCTCCTCGCCCGCCGGGTGGTCGGCGCGCGCTGGACGGCGACGCTGGTCACCGTCGGCTACCTCGGCTACCGCGGCGTCATGTGGCTCGGGCTGGTCGCGATGGACTTCCCGCCGTCGGTGCTGCCGGTGGTGCTCGTCGTCGGCGCGGTGCTGGTCGACGTCGCCGTGGACCGGCGGGTGCCCGGCTGGCTGGCCGGCCCGGTGGTGACCGCGGCGGTGTACGCCGCCGCCTTCCCGCTCCAGCAGCTGGGGCTGCTGCCGCCGTGGAACTGGTGGTCGGTGCTGCCCGTGGCGGTGGCGTTCGCGGCGCTGTGGGCGGCGGTCGACGCGCTGGCCGGCAGCGCCTGGCTGGTGCGCTGGCGCACCGCGGAGGAGCCGGCCCGCACGGCCATCGCGGCCTGAGACCGCGGCTCCGCGCACCACGGAGCCGTCGTCGGCGATGACGTAGCGTCGTCGCCGGCTGCGGGCCCCCCGGTCCGGCCCGACCGCAGAACCCGACCGCCCGGAGGACGACGTGCTGGTCCTGACCCCGGAGCCGCTGGAGACGGCGGGTGAGCGGGCGTTCTTCGGCGAGCTCGCGCGGTGGGACACCGGCCCCGCGGTCCGCGCCGCGGTCGTGGCGTCGCTCCCGCTGGTCGACCAGCCGCTCGGCCGCCGCCAGTCCGACGCCGTGCTGCTGGTGCCCGAGGGCCTCGCCGTCATCCGCGTCGTCGAGGTGCTCCGGCAGTCCGGGGCGGTGACGGCCCGGCCCGAGGGGCCGTGGACGATCGCCGGCGGGTCCGGTCCCGAGCAGGTGCTGCACCTCGCCGGCGGCGGCTCCTCGCCGCTGGACGGGCTGATGGCCGCCGGCATGGACACCGCCCTGAAGCTGCGCCGGGCCGGCTTGGAGCCCGGGCGGATCGCCCGGCTCACGGTGCTGGTCGGTGAGATCACCGGGCTGGTGCCGGCCGACGGCGACCTGGGCGAGGGCGACCTGGTGGCCACGCTCGACCCCCGCTCCCTGCTGCTGGCCTTCGCCCGTGCTTCGCGGCACGCCGGCGTCGCCAACCCCCGGCTCTGGACCACCGCCGACGTGCGGGCGGCCCTGGCGGCCCTGGAGCTGCCGGGTCGCGGCCCCACCCTCGAGGAGCTGGGCGGCGAGGCCTTCCCGTACTCGCCCTACGTGCTGCGCCGCCCCCAGTTGCTGACGCCGGCGGCGATGGCCGCCTCGCCGGTGGTCGCCACGCCGGACGCTCCCGAGCCCGGAGCGGGCGGCGACGGACGCGAGGGGGAGGTGCTCAGCGCCACGGCCGTCGCCCGGGCGGTCGCCGCCTCGGTGGCCTCCGCGCACGCCGCCGCCGTCGCGGCCGCCGCACCGACCGGGCAGCGCGACACCGTCGAGGTCGACGGGGCCCCGGCCCCGCCGCGTGCCGAGGAGACGACGCCGGCGCGCCCCGACGCCGAGCCGCCGGCCGGGCCGCGCACGGCGGTGCTCCCGGCCGCGTCGCCGGCTCCCCGGCCGCCGGCCGATCAGCCGCCGGCCGGGGGAGTGCCTGCCGAGCCGCCCGCCCGGCCGCCGCTCTCCCCGGCGTGGGGCGCCACCGCCTCGGGTCGGTCGGCCGACCGGGGCCCGGCCGACCGCCGCCGCATCGCCGTGCTGGCTGCTGCTGCGGTGGCGGTGCTGGTCGCCTGCGTCCTCGGCGTCTGGCTGCTGTCCGGCGACGAGCCGGCCGGGAACGACGCCGGGGGCGACGAGCCGGCCGAGACCTCCGTGGCCGGCCCCACGACCGGCGAGGTGCGCGAGGTGGACGGCACCGCCTTCACCGTGGAGGCGGTGCAGGTCGACGACACCTGTGTCGGGCACTCCTACGGGGAGGTGGCCGGCTTCTTCGCCGCGAACGACTGCGTCGGGCTCTCCCGGGGGCTCTACTCGGCCCAGGTGGAGGGCGTGCCGGTGGTGGTCTCGGTCTCCCGGGTCACCATGGCCGACGACGCCACCGCCCGCGAGCTGCGCGCGCTGACCGACCGCAACGGCAGCGGGAACGTCAGCGACCTGCTCCGCGAGGGGGTGCGCTACGACGGTGCGCCTCCGGGGCTGCGGTCGGCGCAGTACGCGAGCGCGGTCTCCGGCTCCACCGTCACCGTCGTCGAGAGCGCGTGGTCCGGGGCCGGGGCCGGCAGCACCCAGGCGCTGGACGAGGCGGCCTCCGACGGCCTCGTGCTCCCGGTGCCGCCCGTCAGGTGAGGGACCGGGTCCTTCTTCAGGTGGTGGCCGCCGCCCAGGCCATGGCGGCGAGCAGTTCGGCCATCGCGGGCCGGTCGAGCCGGCCGGCGCTGTGCGGGGTGGAGTTGATCAGCCCGAAGACGGCGTGCGCGCGGGCGCGGCAGGCCGCCGCCTCCGCGTCGGGGTGCACCCGCGCGAGCACGGCCACCCACACCTCGACGTAGCGGCGCTGCAGCCGCCGCACCTGGGCCGCCTCGGCGTCGGGCAGCGAGGTGAGGTCCCGGTCGTGCACGACGATCAGCGCCGGGTTGTCCAGGGCGAACTCGACCTGGAAGCCGATGAGCGCGCGCAGCTGGTCGGCCGGGTCGCTGCCGGCGGCCGCGACCCGCTCCCGCCCCCCGTCGGCGAGCCGGGCGCTGATCCGCAGCAGCATCTCGGCGAGCATCGCGTCCTTGCTGGCGAAGTGCCGGTAGATCGCCGGCCCGGTCACCCCGACCGCCGCCCCGACGTCGTCGACACCGACCGCTCGCGAGCCGCGCTCGGCGAACAACCGGGCGGCGGCCTGCAGGATCTGCTCCCGGCGCGACGGGCGGGCGGCGTCCGCGTGGAGCGCGCTGTCCTGGGCGGGGGAGCCCGGATCGAGCCCCGTGCCGACCGTCGTCATGCGACGGATGCTAGCCCGGCGGTGAACTCGCGTTAACCCCTCGATCGGGAGGGGTGGACCCCGACCGTGAACCGTGGTTAACCTCTGCGACGTGGACGCACCGGTGCTCTCCCACGCCTCCCCGGCCGACCCTGCCGGCGCTGCCCGCAACGCCGCGGCGCACGCCGACCTCGTCGCCGACCTGGCCGGCCAGCTGCGGCGCGTCGCGCTCGGCGGTGGCGAGCGGGCCCGTGAGCGGCACACCGCGCGCGGCAAGCTGCTGCCGCGCGAGCGGGTCGATGCGCTGCTGGACCCCGGCAGCCCGTTCCTCGAGCTCTCGCCGCTGGCGGCCCACGGCATGTACGACGGGGATGCGCCGGCGGCCGGGATCATCACCGGCATCGGCCGGGTCTCCGGCCGCGAGTGCGTCGTCGTCGCCAACGACGCCACCGTCAAGGGCGGCACCTACTACCCGATGACGGTCAAGAAGCACCTGCGCGCCCAGGAGGTGGCGCTGCAGAACCGGCTGCCCTGCATCTACCTGGTCGACTCCGGCGGGGCGTTCCTGCCGATGCAGGACGAGGTCTTCCCCGACCGCGAGCACTTCGGCCGGATCTTCTTCAACCAGGCCAACCTCTCCAAGGCCGGGATCGCGCAGATCGCCGCCGTCCTGGGCTCCTGCACCGCCGGTGGCGCCTACGTGCCCGCGATGAGCGACGAGGCGGTGATCGTCCGCGAGCAGGGCACGATCTTCCTCGGCGGGCCGCCGCTGGTGAAGGCGGCGACCGGCGAGGTCGTCACCGCCGAGGACCTGGGCGGGGGAGACCTGCACAGCCGGGTCAGCGGGGTCACCGACCACCTCGCCGACGACGACGCGCACGCCCTGCAGATCGTCCGCCAGATCGTGTCGACGCTGGGCCCGCGCGAGCCGCGGCCGTGGGACGTCGAGCCGGTCGAGGAGCCGGTGCACGACCCGGCGTCGGTCTACGAGGTCGTGCCGCCGGACCCGCGCACGCCCTACGACGTCCGCGAGGTCGTCGCCCGGCTGGTCGACGGCTCCCGCTTCGCGGAGTTCAAGCCCCTCTACGGGCAGACGCTGGTCACCGGCTTCGCCCGGTTGCACGGGCACCCGGTCGGCATCGTGGCCAACAACGGCGTGCTGTTCGCCGAGTCCGCGCTCAAGGGCGCGCACTTCATCGAGCTCTGCGACCGCCGCAAGATCCCGCTGCTGTTCCTGCAGAACATCACCGGCTTCATGGTGGGCCGCGACTACGAGGCCGGCGGCATCGCCAAGCACGGCGCCAAGATGGTCACCGCCGTCGCCTGCGCGCGGGTACCGAAGCTCACCGTGGTCATCGGCGGCTCGTTCGGCGCGGGCAACTACTCGATGTGCGGCCGGGCGTACTCGCCCCGGTTCCTCTTCACCTGGCCCAACGCCCGCATCTCGGTGATGGGCGGGGAGCAGGCCGCCTCCGTGCTGGCCACCGTGCGCCGTGACGGGTTCGAGGCCCGCGGCGAGGAGTGGCCGGCCGAGGAGGAGGAGGCGTTCAAGGCGCCGATCCGCGAGCAGTACGAGTCGCAGGGCCACCCGTACTACGCCACCGCCCGGCTGTGGGACGACGGCGTCATCGACCCCGCGCAGACCCGGACCGTGCTCGGGCTCGCCCTGTCCGCCTGCGCCAACGCACCGCTCGAGGAGGTCGGCTATGGCGTCTTCCGCATGTGACCGCAGCGGCGTTCTGTGTACGAACCGCCGCGTGGTCGGGGAGGGGTGAGCGGGGTGTTCGACACCGTCCTGGTCGCCAACCGCGGCGAGATCGCCGTCCGGGTCATCCGCACGCTGCGCGCCCTGGGCATCCGCTCGGTCGCGGTGCACAGCGAGGCCGACGCCGGGGCGCTGCACACCCGCCTGGCCGACGTCGCCGTCCCCATCGGGCCGGCCCCGGCCGCGCAGAGCTACCTCTCCATCGAGCGGGTGCTCGACGCCGCGGCCCGCACCGGCGCCCAGGCGGTGCACCCCGGCTACGGGTTCCTCTCGGAGAACGTGGAGTTCGCCCGGGCCTGCGAGGCGGCGGGGATCGTCTTCATCGGCCCGCCGGTCGCCGCGATCGAGGCGATGGCCGACAAGATCCGCGCCAAGCAGACGGTCATGGCCGCCGGGGTGCCGGTCGTGCCGGGGCGCACCGAGCCCGGCATGAGCGACGCCGAGGTCACCGACGCCGCCGTCGCCGTGGGGTTCCCGGTGCTGCTCAAGCCCAGCGCAGGCGGCGGCGGCAAGGGCATGCGGGTGGTGCGGTCGAAGGACGAGCTGCCGGACGCGATCGCCGGGGCGCGGCGCGAGGCGAGCGGCTCCTTCGGCGACGACACCCTGCTGGTCGAGCGGTACGTCGGCAACTCCCGGCACATCGAGGTGCAGGTGCTCGGCGACGCGCACGGCACCGTCATCCACCTCGGCGAGCGAGAGTGCAGCCTGCAGCGCCGGCACCAGAAGGTGATCGAGGAGGCTCCCTCGCCGCTGCTGGACACCTCCATGCGGGCGTCCATGGGGCGCGCCGCGGTGGAGGCGGCGAAGGCGGTCGGCTACACCGGCGCGGGCACGGTGGAGTTCATCGTCGACGCCGACCGGCCGGGCGACTTCTTCTTCCTGGAGATGAACACCCGGCTGCAGGTCGAGCACCCGGTCACCGAGATGGTCACCGGCCTGGACCTCGTGGAGCTCCAGCTGCGGGTGGCCGCGGGGGAGCCGCTGCCGATCGACCAGAGCGACGTCTCGCTCGACGGGCACGCCATCGAGGCCCGGCTCTACGCCGAGGACCCGGCCCGCGGCTTCCTGCCCCAGGCCGGCACCGTGCTCGGGCTCGTCGAGGCCGAGGGCCCCGGCATCCGGGTGGACTCGTCGCTGGCCGTCGGCTCGGTGGTCGGCACCGACTACGACCCGATGCTGGCCAAGGTCGTCGCCTGGGCGCCGGACCGGGAGACCGCGCGGGCACGTCTGGTGGGGGCGCTCGGGCGCACCGCCGTCCTCGGGGTGACGACGAACGCCGCCTTCCTGCGCGCGCTGCTCACCGATCCCGACGTCGTCACGGGGAAGCTGGACACCGGGCTGATCGAGCGCCGCGGCGAGGCGCTCACCACCGCCGAGCCCGTGCCGTTCACCGTGTACGCGGCGGCGGCGCTGGCGCTGCTGGTGGAGTCCGAGCCGACCGGCGCCGTCGTCGACCGCTGGGACGTGCCCGACGGCTGGCGGCTCGGTGAACCGGCGTGGACGGTGCGCCGCCTGCAGGCCGCCGGCGGCGAGCCGGTGGAGGTGCGGCTCCGGGGCCGGGCGGCCGCGGCCGAGGTGCAGGTGGCCGACGGCGCGGTGCCCGCCCGGGCGGTCGTGGACGGCGACCGCCTGGTGGTGACGGTGGGCGACCGGACCAGCTCCTACGCCGTCGTCCACTCCGGGGGGACGGTGTGGCTGGCCGCCGACGGGCACGTGACCGCGCTGCGGGAGCACGAGCGGCTGGCGAGCTCGGCCGGGCAGGCCGGGGGCGACGGCGCCGTCACCTCGCCCATGCCGGGCACGGTGACGGTCGTGCGCGCCTCCGTCGGCGACGAGGTCGAGGCGGGCACCCCGCTGCTCGTCGTCGAGGCGATGAAGATGGAGCACGTGCTCACCGCCCCGATCGCGGGGACGGTGACCGAGCTCGGTGTGACGGCGGGCCAGACGGTCGCGCTGGACGAGCGGGTGGCGCTGGTGACCCCGGCGGCCGACGCTCCCGATCAGCAGGAGAACTGATGTTGGACTACCGGCTCAGCGACGAGACCGAGGCGCTGCGGAAGACCGTGCAGGAGTTCGCCCACGAGGTGATCGCCCCGCAGATCGGCGAGTTCTACGAGCGCGACGAGTTCCCGACGGAGATCGTGCGGCAGATGGGGGAGATCGGGCTGTTCGGCCTGCCCTTCCCGGAGGAGTACGGCGGCGCCGGTGGCACCTACTTCGACCTGTGCGTGGCGCTGGAGGAGCTGGCGCGGGTCGACAGCTCGATGGCGATCACCGTCGAGGCGGGCGTCTCGCTCGGCGCCATGCCGATCTACCGGTTCGGCACCGAGGAGCAGAAGCGGGAGTGGCTGCCCCGGCTGTGCACCGGCGAGGCGCTCGGGGCGTTCGGCCTGACCGAGCCCGGTGGCGGGTCCGACGCCGGCGCCACCCGCACCACCGCGCGCCTGGAGGACGGCCACTGGGTGATCAACGGCTCCAAGGCATTCATCACCAACTCGGGCACCGACCTCACGGCGCTGGTGACGGTGACCGCGGTGACCGGTACCCGGCCGGACGGCGGCAAGGAGATCTCGGCGATCATCGTGCCGTCGGGGACGCCGGGCTTCACCGTCGGCCAGCGGTACTCGAAGGTCGGCTGGAACGCCTCGGACACCCGCGAGCTCTCCTTCGACGACTGCCGCGTGCCCGAGGAGAACCTGGTCGGGGCCCGCGGCCGCGGCTACGCGCAGTTCCTGTCGATCCTCGACGAGGGGCGGATCGCGATCTCCGCGCTGTCGGTGGGGCTGGCCCAGGGGTGCGTGGACGAGTCGGTGAAGTACGCGGCGCAGCGGGAGGCGTTCGGCCAGCCGATCGGCCGCAACCAGGCGGTGCAGTTCATGATCGCCGACATGGAGGTGCGGGCCTCAACCGCGCGGCTGGCCTACTACCGGGCGGCGGAGAAGATGCTGCGCGGCGAGCCGTTCAAGCGCGAGGCCTCGATCGCGAAGCTGTACAGCTCCGAGGTCGCCATGGACAACGCCCGCTACGCCACCCAGGTGCACGGCGGCTACGGGTTCATGAACGAGTTCCCGGTGGGCCGCTTCTACCGCGACGCGAAGATCCTCGAGATCGGCGAGGGCACCAGCGAGGTGCAGCGGATGCTCATCGCCCGCGACCTCGGCGTCGGCTGACGGGTGCGGCGCGGCCCGGCGTCAGCGGCGGGCGAGCTCCGCGGCCAGCGGGTCCAGGCCGAGCTGGCCGAGGGCGAGGACGTCGCGGTGCCACTGCGCCAGGTCGAAGGCGTCGCCGGCCCGCCGCCGGGCCTCCTCGCGGCAGGTGAGCAGGACCCGCTCGCCGACCTTGTAGACCGGCGCCTGCCCGGGCCAGCCGAGGTAGCGGTGCAGCTCGTCCACGCGCATCGCGTCCGCCATGCTCACGTGCCGGCGCAGGAAGGCCAGCGCGACGTCGTAGTCCCAGCGCGTGCCGGTCGCGGCGCCCGCGGGGATCGGCAGGTCCAGGTGCACCCCGATGTCGAGCACCACGCGCGCGGCCCGCAGCTCCTGGGCGTCGAGCATGCCCAGCCGGTCGCCCGGGTCCTCCAGGAAGCCGAGCTCGCCCATCAGCCGCTCGGCGTAGAGCGCCCAGCCCTCGGCGTTGCCCGAGCACGAGCACAGCAGCCGCTGCCACCGGTTGAGCCGCTCCGCGTCGTGCACGGCCTGCCCGATCTGCAGGTGGTGGCCCGGCACGCCCTCGTGGAAGACGGTCGTGGTCTCCCGCCAGGTGGTCATCTCGTCGACGCCCTCGGGGAGCGACCACCACATCCGGCCAGGACGGCTGAAGTCCTCGCTGGGGGCGGTGTAGTAGACGCCCTCGCCCGAGGTCGGGGTGAGGCGCCCCTCGATGCGGCGCACCGGCTCGGGGATGTCGAAGTGCACGCCGTTGAGCGCGGCCACCGCGCGGTCGGCGGTCTCCTGCAGCCAGGCCTGCAGCGCGTCCCGGCCCCGGATGATCCGCGCGGGGTCGGCGTCGAGGGCCGCCATCGCGCCGGCCACCCCCGCGCCGGGTGCAATCTCCTCGGCGACCCGCTCCTTCTCGCTGACGATGCGGGCGAGCTCGGCCCAGCCCCAGTCGTAGGTCTCGTCGAGGTCCAGCCGCGCACCGGTGTGGTAGCGCGACTCGACCAGGTAGCGGTCGCGGCCCACGCCGTCGGCCTCGGGCGCCAGCGGCAGCAGCACCCGCTCAAGGTGCCCGGCGAACCCGAGCAGCGCGCCCGACGCCCGCTCGGCGCCGTCGGCCAGGTCGCGGCCCAGCGCGCTCCGCGGCTCCACCGGCGCCTCGCGCGCCAGCCGGGTGAAGAAGCCCGGCCGCTCGGGGGTGCCCGCCCACTGCCGCGCCCGCTCCGCGGCCAGCCGCACCTGCCGGGCGGCGGGGGCCCGGCCGCGATCGGCGGCGTCGCCCAGGCCGCGGGCGTAGCCGAGCAGGGCCGCGGGCATGGCGGCGAGCCGCACGGCGACGGCGGACCAGTCCTCGTCGGTCTCCGTGGGCATCAGGTCGAACACCTCGCGGAAGCCCTGCAGCGGGCTGTCCACCGTGTTCAGGTCCGCCTGCGCGTAGCCGGCGTCGTAGCGGTCCAGTTCCGCGCCCAGCCGCTCCAGCATGGCGCTGCGGGCGATCTCGTCCCGCCGGTCGAGCGGCTCCAGCGCCTCGGCCTGCGCCCGGGTGCGGCGCAGCAGCTCCGCGTGGGCGGCGTGCCCGTCGGTGCTCAGGTCGGGCCACCGGTCGTCGTGCCCCCGTACCCCGATGTAGGTGGCGACCACCGGCTGCGCCGCCGCGTAGCTGTCGACGAAGCCGTCGGCGAGCAGGTCCAGCGGGGACGGCGGGCGCGCGGGGGAAGCGGTCACCGGGCTCACGCTATCCCGGTGCGGCGCCGGCGCCCGCTACGCCGTGACGTCGATCAGCACCTTGCCGACGGCGCCGTCCTGCACCGCCTGGTGGGCGGCGGCGGTCTCGTTGAGCGGGTGCACGTGCAGCGGCAGGCCGGCGTCCTCACCAACCCGGACCGCACCGTCGGCGACCGCGGTGGCCACGTCCTCGATGCCGAGCACCTTGGCACGCTCGGGCTCGGTGTAGACCAGCACGAACTGCCAGCGGGCGTTGGGCCCCATCTGCGCGCGGACCGGCACGGTCACCTCGGCGCCGCCGTCGTCGGCGTACATGGCGACCGCCCCGTGCATGCCGATGACCTGCGCGTCGACGGCGGCGTTGACGGCCGCGGACACCTCCACGATCGCGTCCACGCCCTTCGGCGCGATCTTGCGCACCTCGGCGACGACGTCCTGCTGCCTGTAGTCGACGACGTGGTCGGCGCCGGCCGCGGCCGCCAGCTGCGCCTTGCGCGGGCTGCTCACCGTGGCGATGACCGTCGCGTCGGCCCAGCGGGCGAGCTGGATGGCGGCGTTGCCCACCGCACCGGCCCCGCCCTGCACCAGGACGGTGCGGCCGGTGAGCGCGCCGGCGCCGAGCCGGTCGGGGAGGGACTCGGCGACCGTCAGGCAGCGGTGCGCGGTGAGGAACGGGATGCCGAGGGCCGCGCCCAGCTCGAACGGCGTGTTCTCGCCCAGCAGGACGACGTGCCGCGCGGGGACGACGGTGAACTCCGCGGCGGTGCCCCAGGGGCGCTGCCAGGCGGCCTCCCAGATCCACACCCGCTGGCCGAGCATCGCAGGCTCCACGCCCTGGCCGACGGCGTCGACGGTGCCGGAGCCGTCCTGGTTCGGCACCTGCCCGTCCGGGCCGGGCTGCGCGGTGCTGCGGGACTTCCAGTCGGTGGGGTTGACGCCGGAGAAGGCGACGCGGACCCGAACCTCGCCGGGGCCGGGCTCGGGGACCGGCCGGTCGACCAGCTCCAGGACGTCGGGGCCGCCAGGACGGGTGTAGGTGATCGCTCGCACGCACCGCCCGTTACCCCGGCTGCCCGGACGCACACCACCGACCCGACGAGGTGGGAGCGGTACGGTTTCTCGTACCGCATGCCGATGGGGGTCTCATGTCCGTCACCGCCAGCGAGGCCCGCCAACGGCTGTTCCCGCTGATCGAGGAGGTCAACGCCGACCAGGTCGCGGTCGAGATCGTGTCGAAGCGCGGTACCGCATTCCTCGTCTCGGCCGACGAGTACCGCTCGTTGAAGGAGACGGTCCACCTCCTGCAGTCGCCGAGGAACGCAGAGCGCTTGCGGGAGAGCCTGGCGGAGGTAGCCGAAGGGAAGGCGGAGCCTCACGAGCTGCTCGAGTGAGGATCGTCTTCACCACCCACGGCTGGGAGGACTGCACCAGCTGGGTGGGCGACCGGAAGACGCTCGCGCGGATCAACCGCCTGATCACCGAGGCCGCTCGGGACCCGGCCACGGGCACCGGGAAACCCGAACGCCTGCGCGGTGACCTCTCGGGCTGCTGGTCACGCCGCATCGACCAGGAGCACCGGCTCGTCTACACCGTCCGCGGCGACGACCTCGTGGTCCTCCAGGTCAGATACCACTACTAGTCCCGCCGGAGTAGTGCGTCAGCCAGGTGGGGCGTCGTCGTCCGTCGGCCACTCCGGGAGGGGCAGGCCGGATACCGTCAGCAGCCGCTCGACGGTCTGCTCGACCACTTCGTCGGTCGGCGGGACGCCACCGGGCGAGGCCATCAGCCGGCGCACCTCGGCCGGCTCGAGCTCGGTGCCCACCGCGTCGCGCACCCACCGGGCGTAGCCCTCCGCCTCGGCGTCGACGTCGACAGGGGCGGAGGCATCGGGCTCGTCGAAGTAGACGCGGGGTTCGTACCCGAGGAAGAAGCGGCCACCGGAGGCGTCGGCCGTGCGGTAGTCGACGGTCGCGATGTCGCTGTCGTGCACGTCGACCATCAGGAACGGCACCGCCGTCGGCCGCCCCGTGCGCCAGCGTCCCTCGCTGTAGACGAGCGTGCCGAAGTACCCCATGACCCGAGGCTAGCCGCCGGCGGCCCGTGCGGGTCAGAGCTGGGTGAGCGACCCCGGCGGGAGGTTGACGACGACCGCCTCCTGGCTGCTGCGCGCCAGCACGACGACCGCCTCCTCGTCACCCGGGTTCTCCTCCCGGTGCGGTGTCCACGGTGGCACGAAGACGTAGTCGCCGGGCTCGGGGGTCAGCCGCACCTCCTCGCCGTCCCGGGCGAAGACGAACACCGGCCGGCCGGAGACGACGTAGATGCCGGTCTCGGAGTCGCCGTGGTGGTGGTTGGCCGAGGCGGTGCCGGGCGCGACGTGCGCCTGGCCCATCCAGACCTTCTCCGCGCCGACGCTCTTCCCGGACACCGCCTCCTTGCGGGTCATGCCGCTGCTCTGGCCGGTGTCGGTCGAGAGGTCGGCCGCGCGGACGTGGCGCAGCGGCGCGTGCCAGTGGTCGGTGCCGCCGGGGGTCGGGTCCTCAGCCATGTCCGGACGCTAGCGCTGGATCGGCGCCGTGGCAGGCGGGACCATCGCCAGGTGCTGCGCAGGGTGGTGGTGGGTGCGGCCGTCGTCGTCCTGCTGTGCACTCTGCTGGTGGGCCTGCTCTGGGCGTTCCAGCGCCATCTCGTCTACCTGCCCGACGACGGCCCCGTCCCGCCGGCCGCGCAGTCCGTGCCGGGTGCGCGGGACGTCGTCCTCGAGACCGACGACGGCCTGCGGCTGGGCGCCTGGTTCGTCCCCGGCCCGACCGCGGACGCCCCCGGCGTGCTGGTCGCCAGCGGCAACGGCGGTCACCGCGGCATGCGGGCGCCGCTGGCCCGGGCTCTCGCCGACGAGGGGCTCGCCGTCCTGCTCTTCGACTACCGGGGCTACGGCGGCAACCCGGGCACCCCGGACGAGGCCGGGCTGGCGCTCGACGTGCGGGCGGCGCGTGAGTACCTGCTCAGGGACGGCGGGGTGCCGGCCGACCGGCTCGTCTACTTCGGGGAGAGCCTCGGCGCGGCGGTCGTGACCGGGCTGGCGGTGGAGCACCCGCCGGCCGGGCTGGTGCTCCGCTCGCCGTTCACCGACCTCGCGGCGGTGGGCAGCGAGCACTACCCGTTCCTGCCGGTGCGGGCGCTGCTGCGCGACCGCTACCCGGTGGCCGAGCAGGTCCGGGAGGTCGAGGTGCCGACGACGGTCGTCTACGGCGAGGCGGACTCGATCGTCCCGCCGGCGCAGAGCCGGGCGGTGGCCGACGCCGCCGCAGCGCTGCACCGGGTGGTGGAGGTGCCCGGCGCCGACCACAACGACCTCGTGCTGCTCGCGGGCGACGAGGTGGTCGAGGCCGTCGTGGAGCTCGCCGACCTCAGCGCGGGGTGAGTACGGCTACCGGGTGATCACATCGCCGACTGCCGCGTCGATCTGGCCCCCGTCTGACAAGCAGGCTCGCCTGTCCGCCGTGACGGTCAGTCGCCGTCGGGCTCGCCGGCCAGCGCCCGGGCGGCTTCGGTGTCGGCCGGGTCGAAGACGATCTCACCCGCGGTGCCCGACTGGGCCGCTTGGCCGTCGATCTAGCGCTGGTGGGCCTCCCACGCTGCCTGACGGGTGGTGCCCAGTGCCTCGCCAATCTCGGCCCAGGCGGCGCCGGCCGGCCGAGCCGTGCGCACCGTCAACTGTCGCCCGTAGTCGGCTTTTGCGTGCGACCAGTTCCTGGAGCGTGAGGAGCTCCAGCGACTCCTCTCGGCGCAAGGTCGGCAGCGCGTTTGGGCCTTGCTGGTCGGGGTCGGCCACCGCATCCCGCATTCGCAGCTCCTCGAGCCGGGCGACTGCAGCGGGCAGCGTGCAGCGGCGTTCGAGTTCCGTGACGATCGTCATGGACTCACGTTTCGTCAAATCACGTTGACAGTCAAGGCAGCTTGACGCCGCCTGCGGGACGGTCGAGGCAGTCATCCATCCGTCCCGCTCGGCAGCCGTGCTCAGCGCGGGGTGACCGGCAGGGTGAGCTAGGCGCGGCCTCCTGCCGCGCGGGCGGTGGCGATCCGCTCGGCCGAAAGGCGATGGGCAAGCGAGTCGACAGCATCTTCCCGAAGCTGAGCCAGTCGTGGGCGCCGACAAGGGTTCGCAAAGATGCAGTCGTCTGCCATCTGCGAATCAGAGCGGCCGGCAAGCGGACGCAGACCGTGGCGCAAGCCGACCCCCGCGCAGGCCGCGCACGTCGCGGCCTCAACGCGCAACGCTGTGCGACGTGGCTCGCAGGTCGCTCCGGCTCAAGATGATGGGCAGATGTCCGAAACTTGGCTGGTCACCATGACCAAGGAGCTCCCTTGCATATCGATGAGCGTGAGTACAAAGACGTGTGCCGAGAGGAAAAACTCGACGCGCGGGTGGAGCCTTTCCGTGAGGTGGCCTACCGAGTCAACCTCGGACTGGCCCAAGCGCGTGCTCTTCTGCAGCAACTGCCCGAGAGCGTCGTTTACGTCCCGTCGAACGGCGACGACTCCAACGCCATCGCGCTGGTCCGAGATCAAGCGTTGGTTCTCGGGCTCCTGGGCTCCTGGAAGAGTCTGCGCTTCCTGCAAGCCGCCACAAGTGCGTGGACCTCCCCTGCGGCGACGGGCTTCGATCCTTTTCTTGCCGCGAGCACTATCCGGGCTGCTCTCGAAGAGACCTCTCGCACCGAACTCGCTATTCGCGTGATGAAGCCGCTCGTAGAGGCGATCGAACAGCGCAAACCCTCAAACACACACCAAGAGGATGTTGGTCAGCTGGCTCGCTTCTTGGACAGGGTGTTGAAGGAGGACGACGGCAGGGGGTTGACGAAGAGTCAGGACCCCGGTGTGAAGAAATCCGTCGGGGAGGCCGTCGCTGCGGTGCCCATGTTCAAGGTCTCGATCGACGATGGCATGGGCCTGTACAGCTACCTGTCT
This sequence comes from Blastococcus sp. KM273128, assembly GCF_021698975.1. GTDB lineage: Bacteria > Actinomycetota > Actinomycetes > Mycobacteriales > Geodermatophilaceae > Blastococcus. Next base: position 94,482 of record NZ_SSXA01000001.1, read on the forward strand.
GCCGTGGTGCATGCCGAGGGTCCCGGTCGAGCGCTCTTCAGTAGTGGAGACGAGTACGAAGGGGGAGTCTGGTTGAGTAGAAACCCCAGCAAGTACAGGGTTCGTTCTGTACGAGTGGCGACTCTCGCTGGCTCTGCCTTGGTCGGCTGCCTGGTGAGTGCGCATTGGAAGACGTTCGCAGACCTTGTTGACCGTCTCGAAGCCGCGGCCGGATTGGACATCCAATATCTGAGTCCGCGATTGACGGTCCCGCCGGACGACTGGTTCCTGGCGCGGACTCAAGTCACGGCGCAATGGCGTGACGGACTTTGGACTCGATGGGCCGTGTTGTAGTCCTCGCCATGCGACTCCCGGGGTAGCGATCGGCTTCCTAGTTTCCCCGCTCCACCGATGATTGAGCCGCGGGCTCGCCGCTGTCAGGACTAGGTCAGTTTCCAGCGATCGACAGCGTGAGCCGGCGGCGCCCCTCCGCGGAGCGGGCGGTGGCCATCCGCTCGGCCGACGGCGTGCCGTACTCGGTGGTCCGCTGGCGGGCGGGGCGGCCGATCGCGGCGGCCATCGCCTCGAGCTCGGCGATGGTCTTCAGCGAGCCGTTCTCGCTGCCGGCCATGCGGCTGATCGTCTCCTCCATGAGCGTGCCGCCGAGGTCGTTGGCGCCGCCGCGCAGCACCGCCTGGGTGCCGGTGTCGCCGAGCTTCACCCACGAGGTCTGGATGTTGCCGATCCGGCCGTGCAGCAGCAGCCGGGCCACCGCGTGCACCGCCCGGTTCTCCCGCACCGTCGGCCCCGGCCGGGCGACGCCGGCCAGGTAGATCGGGGAGTTGTGGTGCACGAAGGGCAGCAGGACGAACTCGCTGAACCCGCCGGTGCGGTCCTGCAGCGCGGCCAGGGTGCGCAGGTGGGCGACCCAGTGCGCCGGGGTGTCGACGTGGCCGTACATCATCGTCGACGTCGTCGGGATGCCGACCTCGTGCGCGGTGCCGATGATCTCCAGCCAGGTCGCCGTCGGCAGCTTGCCCTTGGTCAGCACCCAGCGGACGTCGTCGTCGAGGATCTCCGCCGCCGTGCCCGGGATCGAGTCCAGGCCCGCCTCCTTGAGCCCGGTCAGGAACTCGCGGAACGGCAGGCCGGTGCGCGCGGCACCGTTCACGATCTCCATGGGCGAGAAGGCGTGCAGGTGGATGCCCGGCTGCCGCTGCTTCACCTCGCGGGCGAGGTCGAGGTAGGCGGTGCCGGGCAGGTCGGGGTGGATGCCGCCCTGCATGCAGATCTCCGTCGCCCCGGCGGCCCACGCCTCGTCGACCCGGTCGCCGACCTGGCTCATCGAGAGCGTGTAGGCGTCGGCGTCGGTGCGCCGCTGGGCGAACGCGCAGAACCGGCAACCGGTGTAGCAGACGTTGGTGAAGTTGATGTTCCGGTTGACCACGTAGGTGACGTCGTCGCCGTTGACGTCCCGGCGGACCGCGTCGGCCAGGGCGCAGAGCGCCTCGAGGTCGTTCCCGTCGGCGCCGAGCAGCGCCAGGTACTCGGCGTCCGTCAGCCCGGCCGGATCGGTCTCCGCGCGGGACAGCGCGGCGTGCACCTCGGGGTCGCCCACGGTGAGCGCGGTGGAGCGCCCGTCCCGGGCGCCCGCGGTGCGCGAGCGCAGCTCGGACCAGTCGCCGTAGACGGCGTCGAAGTCGCTGCGCCGGTCCGACGTCCGCCCGACGGTGTCCACCTCGACGTGCAGGTCGACCCGGCCCGAGGAGGTCCACGCCTCGTCGGGCTCCTGCCACGGCAGGCCGGCCGGGATGCGGCCTTCGACGGCCAGGCCGTCCGGACCGGCCAGCGCCTCCACGTGCGGCCGCACCCGCGGGTCGAGCCACGGCTCGGGCTGCCGGACGTACGGCGGCTGGGCGGCCAGCCGCTCGCGCAGCTCGAACCCGGCCTCGGCGGTGAGCGCGGCGAGCTTGTCGATGTTCGGCCACGGCCGCTCGGGGTTCACGTGGTCGGGCGTGAGCGGCGAGACCCCGCCCCAGTCGTCCACCCCGGCGCGCAGCAGCAGCCCGAGCTCGGTGGAGTCCGACAGGTTCGGCGGCGCCTGCACCCGCGCCTTCGGCCCCAGCAGCAGCCGGGTGACGGCGACGGCGGCGACGTACTCCTGCAGCTCCAGGTCGTCGTGCGCCTGCATGGCCGTGCGCGGCTTGGCCCGGAAGTTCTGGACGATGACCTCCTGCACGTGCCCGTGCCGCTGCGCGGCGGCCCGGATCTGCAGGACGGCATCGACCCGCTCGGCGTAGTCCTCGCCGATGCCCAGCAGCACGCCGGTGGTGAACGGGACGGCGGAGCGCCCGGCGTCCTCCAGCACCCGCAGCCGGACGGCGGGCTCCTTGTCCGGGCTGCCGAAGTGCGGGCCGCCGGGCTCGGACCACAGCCGGGTCGCCGTCGTCTCCAGCATCATCCCCATCGACGCCGACACCGGCTTGAGCCGCTGGATCTCCTCCCACGACAGCACGCCCGGGTTGAGGTGGGGGAGCAGCCCCGTCTCCTCCAGCACGCGGATCGCCATGGCGCGCAGGTAGCCCAGGGTGGAGTCGAAGCCGTGCGCCTCCAGCCACTCGGCGGCGACCGGCCAGCGGTCCTCGGGCCGGTCGCCGAGGGTGAACAGCGCCTCCTTGCAGCCCATGGCCGCCCCCGCCCGCGCGATGTCGAGCACCTCGTCGGGGGAGAGGTAGGGCGCCTTGCCCTCCTTGCGCAGCTGCCCCGGCGTCGTGACGAAGGTGCAGTAGTGGCAGCGGTCGCGGCACAGGTGGGTGAGCGGGATGAACACCTTGCGGCTGTAGGTGACGACGCCCGGCCGCCCGGCGCTGGCCAGCCCCGCGTCGCGGACCCGCGCGGCGGCGGTGAGCAGCCGGTCCAGCGGGTCGCCCTCGGCCAGCCCGCGCGCGTGCAGCAGGGTCTCGGCCTCGACGGCGTCGAGGGCCACCCCGCGCTCGGCGCGCACCAGGGCGCGGCGGAGGGCGGACTCGGACGGTGCGGGGAGTGCAGTCATAGCGCCGCCGACGCTAGCCCTCGGGGCCGACGGCCGGGCTGCCCGCCCCGTCGGCCCGCCCGTCGGTGTGCACCGATCAGCCCCTCGACGACGCCGGAGGGCCCGGTTCCCGCACAGTTCACGCAGGTCGGCTCCCCGGTGCGGTCGGGGTGGCGGGACATCGTGCTCTGCCCCCACCCCGTGGGCAGAGCGCGACCGGCGCGGTGCCGGCCGGCCCTTCGCCCGGGATCAGATGTCGCGGCGCTGGAAGGAGAGCGCGGTCAGTCCGAGGACGACGGCGACCCACAGCACCGCCCACGCCAGGTACGCGGGGCTGAGCGGCGCGTCGGCGAGGAAGGGGAAGCCGCCCTCGGGGCCCATCTGGACCAGCGCGACCGGGTCCTGGAACGCGTTCATGGCGCCGCGCCACAACCCGTCGGTGGGTAGCAGCACCCGCGACACGCTGCCCACCCGCTCGACGCCCTCGTTGCCCAGCGCCCCGCCGATGCCCCCGACCACGCCGGCCACCCAGGTGGCGCCGAACAGGCCGACGGCGACGATCCCCGACGCCATCGGCGAGATGGCGCTGGACAGCAGCAGGGCCAGGGTGAGCAGCACGATCGTCTCGGCGGCCAGCAGCGCGAGACCCGCGGCCGGGGACGGCGGCCAGTACCCGACCACCCCGCGGACGACGAGCAGCTGCGCCAGACCGGCCAGCGCCACGTACCCGCAGCCGAAGGTGAGCAGGCCCAGCCACTTGCCCAGCAGCACCGACGAGCGGCGCACCGGCCGGGCGAGCACCGCCAGCGCCTGCCCCGACTCGACCTCGCCCGCGAGCGTGGGCCCGGCGAGGAAGGCGGTGCCGATCGCCGCGATCAGGCTGAACCCGAACATGATCAGGTTGATCAGCAGCGAGGCCACCAGGCGCGCCTCGCCGCTGGTCAGCGTGCCGAGCTCGGTGTCCAGGCCGATGAGCCGGGAGAAGCCCCACCCGCTGAGCGCCAGCAGCACCACGGTCAGCGCCAGCAGGGCCCACACGACCTTGCGCCGGGCGGCCTCCCGCAGGGTCAGCCCCGCGATCGTCAGCACGATCACGGCGCCGCCTCCTCGTGGCGGAGGACGGCGAGCAGCCGCTCCTCCAGGCTGATCCGCACCGGCTCGACGGCGTGCACGTGCACCCCCAGGCCGACCAGGTCGCGCACCAGGTCCGGCACGGTGACGCCGTCGTCCTCGGCGGCCAGCGCGACGGTGAACCAGTCGCCGCTGCGGGTGAGCGTGCCGGTCGCGCGCAGCCGCTCCTCGACCTGCGGGCCGACCTCGCCGAGCCGCAGCCGCACCTCGTGCTGGCCGAGCAGCTCGGTGAGCGTGCCCGAGGCCGCCACCCGGCCCCGGTCGAGGATGACGACCCGGTCGCACACCCGCTCGACCTCGCCGATCAGGTGCGAGTTCAGCAGCACGGCGACGCCGCGCGCCCGCAGCGACAGCACGATGTCGCGGACGTCCACCCGGCCCAGCGGGTCCAGCGCGCTGGTCGGCTCGTCGAGGACGACCAGCTCCGGGCGGGCGACGAGCGCGACGGCGAGCCCGAGCCGCTGCTGCATGCCCTTGGAGAAGCCGCCGACCCGGTCACCGGTCCGCTCGGCCAGGCCCACCAGCGCCAGACACTCCCGGCGCTCCTCGGCGGGCACGTCCGCCCGCGACAGCCTGACGTGCAGGTCGAGCACCTCGCTCGCGGTCAGCCACGGCTGGTAGCGGAACAGCTCGGGCAGGTAGCCGACGGCGCTGCGCGAGCGGGGGTCCGACGACGGCCGGCCGAGCAGCAGCACCTCACCGGCGTCCGGGCGCACCAGCCCGAGCAGCATCTTGATGACACTGGTCTTCCCGGCGCCGTTGGGCCCGAGCAGGCCGACGACCTCGCCGCGGCCGACGCTGAAGGAGACGTCGTCGACGGCGGTCCGGCGTCCGTACCGCTTGCGCAGCCCGGAGCACCAGACCGCCGGGGACGGCGGCAGGTCACCGAGCACACCGCCCGCCGTGCCCGCCGCCGTCGTGCCGGTTGCCATGCCCCGGACCGTAGCGGCGTCAGCCGAGGCCACGGGCGACCGACAGAAGCTCGTCCGCGCTCAGCGATCCGGCCACCCCGGTCATCACGCCGTCCTCGACCCAGACCACGCCGGCGAACAGCCCGTTGCGGGAGGTCAGGACGGTCGCCTCCGACCCGTCGACGTCGGCCGTGGAGCTGGTGACCAGCTCCGCGGGCACCGGCAGCGGCAGGGTCGCGGCGTCGGTGGAGAGGTCGCGCAGCTGGTCGGCGAGGCCGTCGGGCAGCCCGGGCAGCGAGAGCAGGTGGTCGCGGACCGCCTCGAAGGGCACGCCCGAGGAGAAGACCTGCGGTGCCCCCACCCGGGCGACGACGAGCGTCGGCACGCCGGTGGGCTGGGACCAGACCGCGGCCACGCCGGGCCCGGCCTCGAACCGCAGGGTGCTCCCGTCGATCCCGGGCGGAGGGGGCGGCAGGACCTCCCCCTCGGCCGCCGCTGCCTGCGCGGCCTTGTCCGCGGAGAACGTGAAGGTGGCGCCCACGACACCGGCGACCTGGTAGGCCGGCTCGCCGGTCACGCCCTCGGGCAGCTCGGCGACCTCGGGGACCTCCAGCCCGGTGCGCTCCGCGGCGGTGGCGGCGTCGGGCACCTGCTCCGGGTCGGGCTGCTGGGTGATCTCCACGTCGCCGTAGGCCGAGAGGTCGGGCACCTGCACCAGGTCGGTGCTGGTGATCTCGACCGGGTCGACCCGCTCGGTCTGGAAGATCGGCAGCCAGTCGTTTGCGGCGGCCACCCCGGCGCCGGTCACCAGCACGACCGCGCCGAGCGCGGCCACCGCGGGGCGCCGGACGGCTGCGCCCCAGCGGCTGCGTGCCGCGGCGCGCGCCGGGCGGCCGGCGGCCACGGCCGGGGAGCCGGCGGCGGAGAACCGGGCCCAGGCGGCATCGGTGTCGACGGCGCCCGGCCCGCCGAGCGCGGCGCCCACGCGCTGCGCGTCGGCCCGGGCGTCGTCGAGCACCCGCAGGCAGGTCGGGCAACCCGCGACGTGGGTGCGGTCGGCGTCGGGAACCCCGGCCGGCTCGTCGACCAGCCGGCGCAGGACGCCCTCATCCGTGTGACGCATGGCGGTTCAGCTCCTCGCGAAGTGCGGATTCGGCGCGTCGGACGGTGGTGCCGACGCTGCCGGGGGACAGGTCGAGCGCGGTGGCGACCTCGGCGTAGCTCAGCCCGCTGTGGCGCAGCACCAGCGCGGTCGCCTGCTTGCGGGGCAGCCGGGCCAGCGCGGCGCGGACGCGGCTGCGGTCCTCGAGGGTGAGCACGGTGTCGGCCACGTCGGGGGTGACGGCGTCGGCCGTGGCGGCGACCGTCTCCTCCCGGGAGGTGCGGCGGCGGCCCGAGCGGATCAGGTTGAGCGCGGTGTGCGCCGCCGCGACGGAGAGCCAGCCGCCGGCCTCGGCGGCGGGCACCGACGAGCGGCCGAAGGAGAGGAAGACCTCCTGGGCGACGTCCTCCGCCTCGTCGCGGGAGCCCAGCACCCGCGCGGCCACCCCGACGACCCGCGGGTACTCCCGGCGGAACACCTGCTCGAGGTCTGGCCGCACCGCACCGCGGGTCGCTGCTGCCGGCACGCCGCCCGTCCCTCCGACCCGGTGCACCGCTCCCGGGAATGCCATGACGGCCGCCGGTGCCGGTCGTCCGTGCCGTACGAGGTCCATGCCGGTGTAGCACCGCCGGGCCCGCGGATGTGACACGCGGGCCGTGGCGACGTCGGTCAGCCGCGGCCGGCGGCCCCCCCGGCCTCGTCGACGAACCGGCCGCGCAGCCGCAGCAGCGGCCGGGCGGCGGGGTCCAGCACCGGCACGTCGTCGACCGCCAGCAGCGCGAGCACGTGGTCGCCGGCCTCGACCAGCCGCTCCAGCCGGCAGTCCAGCGCGGCCAGCCCGCCGGAGAGCACGATCGCGCCGCTGCCGGCCGCCCGCGTCCACGGCACCTGCTCGAGCAGGTGGCGGGCGCTGGGGCGCCCCGCGGAGGCGAACCGCGAGGCGACGATCGCGTGCTCGGCGGCCAGGACGGTCAGCGCGCAGGAACCGACCTCCTCCAGCACCTCGGCCGGGTAGCCGTCGGCGGCGAGCCCCACGGCGACCAGCGGGGGTGCGGCCGAGACGCTCATGACCGAGCTGACCGTCGTCCCGACGTCGTCGATGTCGTCCCGGACGGTGAGCAGGCAGACGCCGGCGGCGTGCTGGGCCAGGGCCGTGGCGAAGGCGGCGGGGTCGACCGGCATGGCGGCCAGTCGACCACACCCCCAGGATGGACCGGTGACCGAAGCCGAGCGCACGTACGACGTCGTGGTCCTGGGAGCGGGCTCGACCGGCGAGAACGTCGCCGACGTCGTCGTCCGCGGGGGGCTGTCGGCGGTGCTGGTGGAGCCCGAGCTGGTGGGCGGCGAGTGCTCCTACTGGGCGTGCATGCCGAGCAAGACGCTGCTGCGCGGCACCGAGGTGCTCGCCGAGGCGCGCGCCGTCGACGGGGCGGCGCAGGCGGTCACCGGGGAGCAGGACGTGGCGGCCACCCTCGCCCGCCGCGACTCCTTCACCTCGCACTGGGACGACTCCGGGCAGGTCGAGTGGGTGCACGGCGCCGGCATCGACCTGCTCCGCGGCGCCGGCCGGCTCGACGGGGAGCGCACCGTCGTCGTGACCGCGGACGACGGGACGACGACCCGGCTGACCGCGCGGCACGCCGTCGCCGTCTGCACCGGGTCGCAGGCGGCCCTCCCGCCGGTGGAGGGGCTGGCCGACGTCGACCCGTGGGGGCCGCGCGAGGCCACCAGCGCCAAGGAGGCGCCGGCCCGCCTGCTGGTGCTCGGCGGCGGCTACGTCGGCTGCGAGATGGCGACGGCGTGGCAGGCGCTGGGCTCGCAGGTCGCGCTGCTGCAGCGCGGGGACCGGCTGCTGCCCGGGCTCGAGCCGCAGGCCGGGGACGCCGTCGCCGCCGCCCTGCGGGACGCGGGGGTGGACGTGCGGTTGGGCACGGAGGTGACCGCGGCGCGCCGCGACGGCACCGAGGTTGTGCTGACGACGGCGGACGGCGAGGTGCGCGGCGACGAGGTGCTGGTCGCGACCGGCCGCTCGGCGCGCACCGGCGAGATCGGCGCGGAGACCGTGGGCCTGGAGCCGGGGGAGTACCTCCCGGTCGACGCGACGATGCGGGTCGAGGGCTCCTCGTGGCTGTACGGGGTGGGCGACGTCAACGGGCGCCGCCAGCTCACCCACATGGGCAAGTACGAGGCCCGTCAGGCCGGTGCGGCGATCGTCGCGCGGGCCCGCGGGGAGGAGGTCGACACCTCGGCGTGGTCGCCGTTCGTCGCCACCGCCGACGACGTCGCGACGCCGTCGGTGGTGTTCACCTCACCGCAGGTCGCCAGCGTCGGGCGGACCGCCGCCGAGGCCGCCGACGCCGGGCTGCCGCACCGCGTCGTGGAGTACCCGCTCGGGAGCGTGTCCGGCGCCGCCGTCTTCGCCGACGGGTACACCGGGACGGCGGTCGCGGTCGTGGACACCGAGCGCGAGGTGCTGCTGGGCGTGACCTTCGTCGGGCCCGCGGTCGCCGAGCTGCTGCACGCGGCGACGATCGCGGTCGTCGGCGAGGTGCCGATCGCGCGGCTGTGGCACGCCGTCCCGGCCTACCCGACGATCAGCGAGATCTGGCTGCGGCTGCTGGAGACCTACCGGGGCTGACCCCCGCGACGGCGGGGCGGGTGGCCGTGCTGGAGTGGGCGCGTGCAGTTCGACCGCTCGTCGCGTTCCCCCTGGCGCCGCTACATCGCCCTCGGCGACTCGTTCACCGAGGGGCTCAGCGACCCCGACCCCGAACGCCCGGGCGAGTACCGCGGCTGGGCCGACCGGCTGGCCGAGCACCTCGCGGCCGCCGCACCCGGCGCGGACCTGGAGTACGCGAACCTGGCGATCCGCGGCCGGTTGCTGGCGCAGGTGCTCGACGAGCAGTTGCCGGTGGCCCTGGCGGCGGAGCCCGACCTGGTCAGCCTGGTCGCCGGCGGCAACGACCTGATGCGCCCGGGCGCCGACCCCGACGCGCTGGCCGCGCAGCTGGAGTCCGCCGTCGTCCGGTTCCGCGCGGCGGGCGCCGACGTCCTGCTGGCCACCACCGCGGACACCCGGAACACCCCCATCCTGCGCCGGCTGCGCGGCCGGATCGCCGTCTTCGACGCGAACCTGTGGTCGATCGCCGCGCGGCACGGCGCCGCCGTCCTGGACCAGTGGGGGGCGGCGTGGATCCAGGACTTCCGGCTGTGGGACACCGACCGCATCCACCTCACCGACGAGGGGCACCGGCGGATGGCGCTGGCCGCTGCCGCGGCGCTGGGGCTGCCCGGTGCGGACGGCGAGGACTGGCGCACCCCGCTACCGCCGCAGCCGCCCCGCGAGCTGCGGGCGGCGCTGGCCGAGGAGGCCGCCTGGGTGCGCGGCTTCGTGGCGCCGTGGATCGGCCGGCGGCTGCGCGGCCGCTCCTCCGGCGACGGCCGCGCCGCCAAGCGCCCGGTCCCCCTGGCCCTGCCCCGCAGGTGAGGTGCTGGAACGGCCCGGTCCGGAGGCTCGCCACGAGCCTGCGAGTGGTGAGAGGGACCGGGTCCTCTTAGTCGTCGTCGGGGTCGGCGAGCTCGTCGAACAGCGAGCCGTTGACGAACCGGCCGGTGTCGACCAGGCCGTGCGCAGCGGGGGACGACGGCGGCCGCTGCCGGGGGAGCGTGGGCGCGGCGGCCGGCGGCTCGGGCAGCAGCTCGCCGGCGACGTCCTCGGCCGGGGTCTGGGTGACCTCGCCGATGAGCACCTCCGCCGGGTTGGGCAGGGGCGCGGGGCGGCCGAAGGCGTAGCCCTGCGCCATGGCGCAGCCGTGGTCGAGGAGCCAGGCGGCCTGGTCGAGGTCCTCGATGCCCTCGGCGATGACCTGCAGGCCCATGCCGCGGCCGAGCTGCAGCAGGCCGTGCACCAGCGCCGCGGTGGAGGGCTGGGTGACGACGTCGGCGACGAAGGACCGGTCGATCTTCACCGTGTGGATCGGCAGCCGGTGCAGCGCGGTGATCGCCGAGTAGCCGGTGCCGAAGTCGTCCAGCGCCAGGGTGACGCCCTGGTCGGTGACGACGGCGACCGAGTGCAGGGTGGCCTCGGCGGCGAACAGCGCCGTCGACTCGGTGATCTCCAGCTCCAGCCGCTGCGGCGGCAGCCCGGACTCCTCCAGGGCCGCGGCGACCAGCTCGCTGAACCCGTCCTCGGCCAGGTGCCGGGCGGAGATGTTGACGTGCACCCGCAGGTCGTCGGCCCAGGTGGCGGCGTCCAGGCAGGCGCGCCGCAGCACCCAGGCGCCGAGCTTGGAGGTGAGCCGGTTGTTCTCCGCGACGTCGAGGAAGGCGCCGGGCGGAAGCAGCCCGCGGGTGGGGTGCTGCCACCGCAGCAGCGCCTCGTAGCCGAGCAGCGTCTCGTCGGCCAGGTGCACGATCGGCTGGTAGAAGAGCCGCAGCTCGTCGTTGTCCAGAGCGTGGCGCAGCTCGGTCTCCAGCTGGAGGGCGTCGACGTCGCTGCGCGACAGCGCCCCCTCGTGCACCTCGATGCGGGCGCGCTGGCCGTCGGCCTTGGCCTTGGTCAGCGCGCTCTGCGCCTGGCGCAGCAGGTCGTCGGGGGTCATGTCGGCACCGAGGGTGAGGCCCACGCTCGCCGAGAGGGTGATCTCGCGGTCGTTCACCACGAACGGCTCGTCGAGCACGCTGAGCAGGCGGTCGGCCAGGGCGCGCAGCCCGTCGAGGTCCTCGACGTCCTCGGCGACCACCAGGAACTCGTCGGCGCCCAGGCGCACCGCGGTGTCCTCGACGCGGGTGCTCCACCGGAGCCGGTCGGCGAACTGGCTGAGCAGCAGGTCGCCGGCCTCGTGACCGAGCGCGTCGTTGACCGCCTGGAAGCGGTCGATGTTCAGGTGCACCAGGCCGACCTGCAGGCCGCGGCGGCGGGAGAGCGCGACCGCGTGCCGGAGCCGGTCGGTGAGGGCGCGACGGTTGGGCAGGCCGGTGAGCGGGTCCATGAACGCGCGGCGGACGGCGTCCTCCTCCGCCCGGCGGCGGTCGGTGACGTCGACCAGGGAGAGGACGACGAACTGCGGCGTCCCGTTGTTCTGCCGCACCACCTCGTGGGACTGCACCACCCACAGCTCGGTGCCGTCGGAGCGGCGCAGCCGGCGCTCGCCGTCGAGCAGCAGGTTCGGGTCGAGGTCGGGCTCCCCGGGCGCCGGCGTCAGCCCGAGGTCGCCCACCGGCGGGTCGTCGGGGTGGGCCAGCAGGTCGACGTGCCGGCCGGAGAGGCTCTCCGCGGTGCGGCCGGTGAGGGCGCACATCCGCGGGTTGGCGACCAGCACGTGACCGTCGAGGTCGACGAGGGCCTTGGCGATCGGTGCGCCGAGGAACAGGGCCTGGAACAGCTGGCCCCGGTCGGCGAGCAGCGTGTCGATCGCCCGCAAGCGCTGCCCGGCGCCACCGCCGGGCGTGCCCGGGGAGCGGGGCATCTCGGGTGCGGGGAGGCTCACCGGGACAGCGTCACGCATCGCAGGCGAGAAGTGACGGAACCCGTTGACGGAGAGTCGTGATCGACCAGTCACACTGCGTCGCAGGTCGTCACACCCGCCCCACCGGTCGCGCCCGCGCGGGCGACCTGCCATTCGCCGCGGGAATCCCAGCCGCCGTCGACGCGCTCCAGCAGCAGACATCGACGAAAGGACCAGACGTGGAGAAGCGGATCGGCTTCCTGTCCTTCGGCCACTGGCAGCCCATCCCCGGCTCGCTGGTGCGCACCGGCCGGGACGCCCTCGTGCAGAGCGTGGAGCTGGCGGAGGCCGCCGAGGAGATGGGCCTCGACGGGGCCTACGTGCGGGTGCACCACTTCGCCCGGCAGCTCGCCTCGCCGTTCCCGCTGCTGGCGGCGATGGCGGCCCGCACCCGGCGGATCGAGCTGGGCACCGGCGTCATCGACATGCGCTACGAGAACCCGCTGTACATGGCCGAGGAGGCCGCGGCCACCGACCTGCTCGCCGACGGTCGGCTGCAGCTGGGGGTGAGCCGGGGGTCACCGGAGACGGCGCTGCGCGGCTCGGAGGCCTTCGGCTACGTGCCCGGTGAGGGCAGCACCGACGCCGACCTGGCGCGGCAGAAGACCGCTCTGTTCATGGCCGCGATCTCAGGGCAGCCGGTGGTCGACGCCGACCCGCGGATGACCGGGGGCGCGAGCGGCAAGCTGGCGGTCCAGCCGCAGTCGCCGGGGCTCGCCGACCGCATCTGGTGGGGCTCGGGCACCCGGGCGACGGCGGAGTGGACCGCGCGGCAGGGGCTGAACCTGATGAGCTCCACCCTGCTGGTCGAGGACACCGGGGTTCCGTTCGACGAGCTGCAGGCCGAGCAGATCGCCCGGTACCGCGCCGCCTGGGCCGACGCCGGCTGGGAGCGCGAGCCGCGGGTGTCGGTGAGCCGCAGCGTGCTGCCGATCACCACCGACCAGGACCGGCAGTACTTCGGCGGCGGCCGGGAGGGCGAGGACCAGGTCGGCATCCTCGAGGGGGTGCGGGCCCGGTTCGGGAAGAGCTACACCGGTGAGCCCGACGCGCTCGCCGAGGCGCTGGCCAAGGACGCCGCCGTCCGGGAGGCCGACAGCCTGCTGCTCACGGTGCCCAACATGCTGGGCGTCGAGTACAACGCGCGGCTGCTGCGGACGGTCGTCGAGCACGTGGCACCCGCGATCGGCTGGGTGCACCCGGACCGCCGCACCGCCTGACCCAGCGGCCGGCACTCGGCGCGCGGGCCCCACGTTCCTCGACAGTCACCCGGAGCCCGACCAGCTCCCGGGGTGATGCTCGTGCTCGCGGGGTGCTGCAGGACTCGCGGAGCAGGAGGACCACCCCGGAGCGGGCGGATCAGCGCAGGTCAAAGCCGAGGTCGAGCACCGGGGCGCTGTGCGTGAGCGCCCCCACGGCGAGGTAGTCGACGCCGGTCGCCGCGACCTCGGCCGCCCGCTCGAGCGACAACCCGCCGCTGGCCTCCAGTCGGACTCCCGTGCCCCGCACCAGCGTCACGGCGGTGCGGGTGTCCGCGAGGGAGAAGTTGTCGAGCAGCACCAGTTCCACGCCCGCCGCGATCGCCTCGCGCACCTGGTCGAGGGTGTCGCACTCGACCTCCAGCGGGACGTCGGGCGCCGCCGTCCGCACCGCCTCCACCGCGGCGGCGATGCCGCCTGCCGCGGCCACGTGGTTGTCCTTCACCAGCGCCGCGTCGCCGAGCGCCATCCGGTGGTTGACCCCGCCGCCGCAGCGGACGGCGTACTTCTCCAGCCCCCGCAGGCCGGGGATGGTCTTGCGGGTGTCTCGGATCGCCGCGCCGGTGCCCGCGACGGCGTCCACCCACCGGCGGGTCGCCGTGGCGATGCCCGAGAGGTGGCCGACCAGGTTGAGCGCGGTGCGCTCCGCCGTCAGCAGCGCCCGGGTGGGCCCCTCGACGGTGAGCACCGGCGCCTTCGTGCGGGCGGCCATGCCGTCGGCCGCGTGCAGCGTGACCTCGACGTCCTCCCCGCCCACCAGGCCGAAGACCGCCGCGGCCACCGGGACGCCGGCCAGCACGCCCGGCGCGCGCGGCACCACGTCGCCGGTGGCGCGGGCGCCGGCCGGGACGGTGGCGGCGGTGGTGACGTCGGGCCCCAGCGCGAGGTCCTCGTCGAGGGCCCGGCGGATCACCTGCTCGACGAGCGCGGGGTCGAGGCCGCCGTCGCGGAGGACGTCGGCCAGCTCCGGCCGCAGCGGGTACCACTCGGTCATGCCGCTCCCTGGTCCTGGTCGGCCGCGGTCAGCGGCACGGTGCGGGTGTGCAGGTGGCCGGTGCCGTCGATGCGGTGGGCCAGCCGCACCTGCCACTCCGGCCGGCTGCCCGGCGCGTCGGCCCGCCGGTGGCAGCCCCGGCTCTCCAGGCGCGCGAGCGCGGCGGCGGCCAGCAGGGTGGCGACGGTGTGCACCGCCGTCGCCTCGAACGCGGCGAGGTCGAGGACGCCGGTCCGGGGCGTCGCGGCGAGCAGCCCGGTGAGCTCGGTGAGGCCGGCGGCGGTGCGCAGCACGCCCGCGTGCCGACTGGTGGCGACGCCGATCGCCGCGCGCGCCGCGGGGTCGACCGCCCCGGTGGCGACGGCCCGAGGTGCCACCGGCTCGGCGGGCGGCCCGTCGGGGAGCGTGGCGTCCAGCAGCGCGGCGCAGCGCCGGGCGGCGACCAGCCCCTCGGTGATCGAGTTGGACGCCAGCCGGTTCGCCCCGTGCACGCCGGTGCAGGCGACCTCGCCGACGGCGAGCAGCCCGGGGACGCCGGTGCGCCCGTCGAGGTCGGCGAGCACCCCGCCGCAGGTGTAGTGCGCGCCCGGCGCGACCGGCACCGGCTCCGCCGTCAGGTCGAACCCGGCGTCGCGGCAGGCGCGGACGATGCCGGGGAAGCGCCGCTCCAGGAACTCCGCCCCGAGCCCGGTCGCGTCCAGGAACACGCAGTCCTCGCCGGTCGCCGCCAGGTGCGCGGCGACGGTCGCCGAGACGACGTCGCGGGGGGCGAGGTCGGCCAGCGGGTGCGCCCCGGCCATGACCCGCCGCCCGGCGCGGTCGACCAGCACCGCCCCCTCGCCGCGCACCGCCTCGGAGATCAGCACCTGCTGCCCCGCGGCGCCGGGCCCCTGCCACAGCACGGTGGGGTGGAACTGCACCATCTCGACGTCGGCGACCTCGGCCCCGGCGCGCAGCGCCAGCGCCAGCCCGTCACCCGTCGTGCCGGCGGGACTGGTCGCGGCGGCGTACGCCTGCCCGTAGCCGCCGGTGGCCAGGACGACGGCGTGCGCCAGCAGGTCCCCGGGGTCGACGAGCGCCCCGCCGTCGGCGACCCGGGCGACGCGCAGGCCGGCCACGCTCCCGTCGGCGGCGTGCAGCGCGTCCAGCGCGACGGTGTGCTCCAGCACCTCGACGCCCGCCGCGGCGAGCGCCCCGACCAGCGTGCGGGTGACCTCGGCGCCGCTGGCGTCCCCGCCGGCGTGCACGATCCGGTCGCGGCTGTGCCCGCCCTCGCGGGTGAGCGCGGGCCGGCCGTCGCCGGCCAGGTCGAGGCGCGCGCCGAGGTGCTGCAGCAGCGCGATTGCGGCCGGCGCCTCGTCGACCAGCGTCGCCACCGCGGCCGGGTCGCAGAGCCCGGCGCCCGCGGTGAGGGTGTCCTGCAGGTGCAGCGCGGCGTCGTCGTCGGCACCCAGCACGGCCGCCAGGCCGCCCTGCGCCCAGCGGGTGCTGCCGGCGCCGAGCGCGCCCTTCGTGACGACGACGACCCGGCGCCCCGCGTCGGCGAGCGTGAGCGCGGTCATCAGCCCGGCCGCGCCGCTGCCGACGACGACCACGTCGGTGGCACGCTGCCAGCCGGCCTCGGGCAGCGGCAGCGCGGGGACGACGGCGGGGGCCACCGGCGCGGTGCGGCGCGGCCCCACGGTCACTCGCCGACCAGCGACGGGGTGCCGAGCGCGATCATCGCCTCGACGGCCGAGCGGGCGCGGGCGGCGACCTCCGGGTCGACGGTGACCTCGTCGCGGCCCTCGCGCAGCGCCCGCAGCAGCTTCTCCGGCGTGGACATCTTCATGTAGGGGCACTCGGCGCGCGGGTTCACCGCCTCGAACGCCGCGGCGGGGTTGGCCTGGCGCAGCTGGTGCAGCATGCCGATCTCGGTGGCGACGAGCACGCGCTTCGCCGTCGTCCGCTTGGCCTGGTCGAGCATCGCGCCGGTGGAGAGCACGTGGACGCGGTCCGAGGGCAGGTCGCCCTGGCCGACCATCCACAGCGCGCTGGTGGCGCAGCCGCACTCGGGGTGGACCAGGACCTCGGCGTCGGGCGCGTCCTCGATGCTCTGCCGCAGGTCGGTGGGGGAGATGCCGGCGTGCACGTGGCACTCGCCCATCCAGATGCGCATGTTCTGCCGCCCGGTGACCCGCTGGACGTGCGCGCCGAGGAACTGGTCGGGGAGGAAGAGCACCTCGCGGTCGGCCGGGATGGACTCGACGACCTCGACGGCGTTGGACGAGGTGCAGCAGATGTCGGTCTCGGCCTTCACCTCGGCGGTGGTGTTGACGTAGGAGACGACGGCGGCGCCGGGGTGCTCGGCCTTCCACGCGCGCAGCTGGTCCGCGGTGATCGTGTCGGCGAGCGAGCAGCCGGCGGCAGCGTCGGGCACCAGCACGGTCTTCCCGGGGCTGAGGATCTTCGCCGTCTCGGCCATGAAGTGGACGCCGGCGAAGACGATCGTGCTCGCGGTGCTGGCCGCGGCGATGCGGGAGAGGGCGAGGGAGTCGCCGACGTGGTCGGCGACGTCCTGGATCTGCGCGGCCTGGTAGTTGTGCGCCAGGACGACGGCGTCGCGCTCGGCGGCCAGCCGGCGGACCTCGTCGCGCCAGTCCTGCCACTGCTCCGGGGTCCACTGGGCAGCGGTGGGGGCGGGGAGCGTTGCGGTCACCGGGGACCTCCGGAGGAGTGGGGTTTCGGACTGTCAGGCGAAAACCTCTGCCGGCAAATCTAGCATGGGATCCGTGACGTCCGTGTGGTCCTCGCCCGAGCGGCCGGCCTTCCCGCACCAGGCGCTCGCCGTGGTGCTGCAGGTCCGGGGCGCGCGCCTGCACGTGATGCTCTGGCGGCGCGCCAAGGAGCCGTTCGCCGGCGCCTGGGCGCTGCCGGGCGGGCCGCTGCTGCCCGACGAGACCCTCGGCGCCTCGATCGGCCGGCAGCTCGCCGCCAAGGTGGAGGTGGCCCAGCTCGCGCACCTGGAGCAGCTGGAGACCCGCAGCGACCCGCACCGCGATCCGCGCAGCCGCACCGTGGCCACCGCCTACCTGGGGCTGCTCCCCGGCAACCTCGACCCGGTGCTGCCCGCGGACACCGCCTGGCACCCGGTCGATGCGCTGCCGGAGACGGCGTTCGACCACGGCTCGATCGTCGGGTCGGGGCTGGAGCGGCTGCGGGCGAAGCTGTCCTACACCAACGTCGCCTTCGCGCTGGCCCCGCCGACGTTCTCCATCGCCGAGCTGCGCGAGGTCTACGTCGCGGCGCTCGGCTACGAGGTCACCGCCACCAACCTGCAGCGGGTGCTGCTGCGGCGCGGCGTGCTGGAGCCGACGGGCGAGACGGCGGCGTCCGGCCGCGCCGGCGGGCGGCCCGCCGCGCTCTACCGCTTCGCGACGGCGAGCCTCGAGGTCACCGACCCGTTCGCCGTGCTCAAGCCCCCGGCGGCGCGCTGAGCCGCCGGGTCAGGCGGGGTCGCTGACGCCGACGGCGCGGCCAGCCGGCCGGGACGGGCCCGCTCCGGGCCGCGGTGGTCATTCGCCGGTGGCCCCGTCCAGCGCCTCGCGGAGCAGGTCGGCGTGGCCGTTGTGCCGGGCGTACTCCTCGACCAGGTGGAGCAGGATCCAGCGCAGCGAGAAGGTGTCGTCCCGGCCCCACGGCCGGTCCTCGGTGTCCAGCGGCAGCCGCCGGGCCACCTCGCCCACCGCGTCGGCCACCGCCCGCCAGGTCGCCCAGGCCTGCTCCACGTCGTCCGCGGTGACTGTCCCCGGGTCGACGCGGAACTGCTCGTCGCGGTCGCGGACGACGTCGGGCCACAGGTCGACGGGCAGCCCGCCGAAGCCGACCAGCCAGCCGGTCTCCACCGCCGCGAGGTGGCGCACCACGCCCAGCAGCGTGAGCTCGGAGGTCGGGATCGCCCGGGTGGCCAGCTGCCGGGCCGTCAGCTCCGCGCACTTCCACTCCAGCGTCTGCCGGTGGTACTCGAGGAACGCGGTCAGCAGCGTCGCCTCGTCCCCGGTCAGCGGGGGCTCGGTGCGGTGGTCGGCAGGGGTCATCGGGACTGCTCCCACGGGTCGGGGCGCGCCGGTCGGCGCCGTCGGCGCGCATCCTGCGGCACGGATCCGACATCCGGGGTGGCGACCGCCGCCCCGGTGCGTGCGGTCACCGTCCGGCCGCGCCGGCCTGCCGCTGCTTCCGGAGGAGCCAGGCGCCCATGCCGAGGTTCACGGCGGCCAGGAGGGCGAACAGCACCCTGAGGGCGGTCTCGCCCGACAGGCCCCACCCGCCGGCCGCGAGGACCGCCCACATCGCCCCGAGGACGAGGTACAGCGTCGGTCTGGGGCTTCTGGCGGGGCGGCTCACGCGCCCTTCGTAGGTCACGTCCCCGGCCGAGGGCAAACGCGCGCTGGACCGGCGGGCTCGCGGGTCACGCGGGCAGGGGCCCCAGGCCGAACGGGTGGATGTGGCTGCGGGGGTGGCCGGTGCACCCGCAGACGGCGGCCTCGCCCTGGTGGTCGCGGTAGTCGCAGCAGGGCACCAGCTCGGCGGCCGGGGCCGACGCCACCGGCGTGCGATCGGACAGGCGGACGAGCACGTAGCCGACGACGACCACGGCGCCCAGGACGGTGAGGGCGACGATCAGCGTCTTGACGATCTCGACGGCGACGGCGACGACGACCAGCACCGCGAGCAGCCTCCACATGGACGTGATCATCGCCCGGCACGGACGCGGGACGGCCAGGGCATCGCCCGGCCGGGGGACACCGGCGCCGGGCCCACCGGCCCGTCCAGGGCCCGACCGGACGGTGCGCCACGACGGTGGGCGGCGCAGCCGAGGAGGCGCGCCCGGCAGGGATCGAACCTGCGACCAAGTGCTTAGAAGGCACCTGCTCTATCCGCTGAGCTACGGGCGCTCGGGGGCGATCATCGCACCGCCCGGTGAGGTGGCGGCGCCGGCCGGTCCGCCGCGTCGTCCACAGGGGGGAGGCTCGTCCACAGTTCCCGCGACGGCCTCCCGGCCGCCGGGCGGCGCGGCGAGGGTCGACGGCACACCGGCACCCTGCCGGTCGCGCCCTCTGGCGCAGCACCCCCGAGGAGCACCGTGAACGACACCTACATCACCGTCGTCGGCAACGTCGCCGACGACCCGCGCCGCAAGGTCACGGAGAAGGGCGCGGTGACCAACTTCCGCATGGCCTCCACCGCCCGCCGCTACGACTCCGGCAGCGGGCAGTACGTCGACTCCGGCACCTTCTGGATCGACGTGGAGTGCTGGAACGGCCTCAGCAGCAACGTCGCCGGGTCGGTCAGCAAGGGCGACCCGGTGATCGTCCAGGGCACGCTGACCACGCACGAGTGGGAGTCGGACAACGGGCCGCGCCGCAAGCCGCAGCTCCGGGCCTCCGCCGTCGGCCCGAACCTCACGAAGGGCATGGCGGTGTTCAAGCGGGACCGGTCCGGTCGCGCGCCCGACCCCGCGGCCGGCCAGGAGCTCGCCGCGGTGCCGGACGCCCGCCCCGGCGCCGAGGTGACCGACCCCGGGTGGGACTACCACGGGGATGGTGCGACGTTGTCCCCCGTGGACGGCCCCGATCTGCCGCAGGAGCCCGCGCACGCCTAGTTGCCCGGGCTGGGAGGATCGGAGGCGAGAACGTACGGGGTGGGGTCGCGACCCGCGGCCCCGCCCCCGCTCGCGAGACGACGGAAGGCTCGAAAAGCCAGTGGCTCAGTACATCTACACGATGGTCCGCGCGCGCAAGGCGCACGGCGACAAGGTGATCCTCGACAACGTCACCCTGTCGTTCCTGCCCGGTGCGAAGATCGGCGTCGTCGGCCCCAACGGCGCCGGCAAGTCGACGGTGCTGCAGATCATGGCCGGTCTGCAGCAGCCCTCCAACGGTGACGCGACGCTCGCGCCCGAGGCGACGGTCGGCATCCTCCTGCAGGAGCCGCCGCTCAACGAGGAGCTCGACGTCCGCGGCAACGTCGAGGAGGCGGTGAAGCCGCTGCGCGACGCGCTGACCCGGTTCTACGAGGTCAGCGCGGCGATGGGCGAGCCCGACGCCGATTTCGACGCCCTCCTCGCCGAGCAGGGCGAGCTCATGGAGGTCATCGAGAACGCCGACGGCTGGGAGCTCGACGCCCGCATCGAGCAGGCCATGGACGCGCTGCGCTGCCCGCCCGGCGACGCCGACGTCACCGTGCTCTCCGGTGGTGAGCGCCGCCGCGTCGCGCTGTGCAAGCTGCTGCTCGAGGCGCCGGACCTGCTGCTGCTCGACGAGCCCACCAACCACCTGGACGCCGAGAGCGTCGCGTGGCTGGAGCAGCACCTGGAGAAGTACGCCGGCACCGTCGTCGCGGTCACCCACGACCGGTACTTCCTGGACAACGTGGCCCAGTGGATCCTCGAGCTCGACCGCGGCCGGGCCTACCCCTACGAGGGCAACTACTCCACCTACCTCGAGACCAAGGCCGCCCGCCTGCAGGTCGAAGGCGCCAAGGACGCCAAGCGCCAGAAGCGCCTCAAGGAGGAGCTGGAGTGGGTCCGCTCCGGCGCCAAGGCCCGCCAGGCCAAGAGCAAGGCGCGCCTCGCCCGCTACGAGGAGATGGCCGCCGAGGCCGAGAAGTTCCGCAAGCTGGACTTCGAGGAGATCCAGATCCCGCCGGGCCCGCGCCTGGGCAGCGTCGTCGTCGAGACGAAGAACCTGACCAAGGGCTTCGGCGACCGGGTGCTCATCGACGACCTGTCCTTCACCCTGCCGCGCAACGGCATCGTCGGCGTGGTCGGCCCCAACGGGGTCGGCAAGACCACGCTGTTCAAGATGCTGGTCGGCGAGGAGAAGCCGGACGACGGCGAGATCAAGGTCGGCGAGACCGTGCAGCTCTCCTACGTGGAGCAGAGCCGCGGCGGCATCGACCCGAAGAAGACGCTGTGGGAGGTCGTCTCCGACGGCCTCGACCACATCAAGGTCGGCAACGTCGAGATGCCCTCGCGCGCCTACGTCGCCGCCTTCGGGTTCAAGGGCCCGGACCAGCAGAAGCCGGCCGGCGTGCTCTCCGGCGGTGAGCGCAACCGGCTGAACCTGGCGCTGACCCTCAAGCAGGGCGGCAACCTGCTGCTGCTCGACGAGCCCACCAACGACCTCGACACTGAGACGCTCACCAGCCTCGAGGGCGCGCTGCTGGAGTTCCCCGGCTGCGCGGTCGTCGTCAGCCACGACCGGTGGTTCCTCGACCGGGTGGCGACGCACATCCTCGCCTACGAGGGCGACTCCAAGTGGTTCTGGTTCGAGGGCAACTTCGCCGACTACGAGAAGAACAAGGTGGAGCGGCTCGGCCCCGACGCCGCCCGCCCGCACCGCGCCACCTACCGCAAGCTCACCCGCGACTGAAACGAAGGACCCCCTCGCCCCCCAGCACTCGCGAGCTCGTGCCGGGGCCCTGCGAGGGGGCCGTTCCAGGCGCTCGCCAGGGGCCGGTTCCAGTACCTCACCGACGGCCGGTTCGGAGCGTCTGCTCCGGGCCGGCCGTCGGCGTCCGGCGCTCAGCTCCCGGCGAAGCGGGTGACGAAGCGGGCCTGGCCGCGGGTCTCGATCGCGTGCGGCCGGTAGTGGCTGCGCACGTAGGCCACGGCCCGCGCGGGCGGCAGGCCGTCGAGGACCGCCAGGCAGGCCAGCGCCGTCCCGGTGCGCCCCAACCCGCCGGCGCACGCCACCTCCACCCGCTCGGCCCCCGCCCGCTCCAGCACCTCGCGCAGGGCGTCGCGCAGATCGGTGGGGCTGGAGGGCAGCCGGAAGTCCGGCCAGCGCACCCACCGCGTCTCCCACGGCACCGGGCAGGGCGCCCGGCCGAGCAGGTACACGCCGAACTGGGGGTCCGGGCCGTCGGGCACCGGCCGGCGCAGCCCACGCCCGCGCACCCGGCGCCCCGACGGCAGCTCCAGCACACCCGGTTCGGTCACGGCCCAGGGCTCCACACCGGCACCGTAGGCCGTCCGCCCGCCCTCGGGAACGGGTACCGCACCGGTGCGCTCCGGGCATGCGGCAGGGTGGGCGCCGTGAGGCACACCGTGCACGTCCCCATGCGCTGGTCGGACATGGACGCCTACCAGCACATCAACAACGTCGCCTTCCTCGGCTACTTCGAGATGGCCCGCGTCAACCTGTTCTTCGAGCAGCCCACCCACGACGAGCGGACCGGCCTGCGGCGCGGGCTCGTCGTCGCCTCCCACGAGATCGCCTACAAGCGGTCGGTCGTCTACGACCGGGACCCCCTGGAGGTGCAGGTGTGGGCCTCCGGCGTCCGGGCGGCCGCCTTCACCTGCCACTACGAGCTGTTCGACCACGGGCAGCTCGCCGTCACCGGCAGCACCCTGCTCGTGCCGTTCGACTTCGCCCTGAACCGGCCGCGCCGGCTCACCGCGGACGAGAAGGAGTTCCTCGCCCGCTGGGCCGACGAGCCGGCCGAGGGTCCCGGCGGGCGGTAGCGCTCTGCCCACCGGGACGGGGCAGAGCGCGAGCGTAGCCGGACCGGGTGATTGGGTCAGCCGGCGACGTGGCGCGGGACCGGCCGGTCGGCTCCGGTCGGCGCGCCCCGCCGAGCCGCCTCCTCCTCGGTCACCGGCCGGACGACGGCGCCCTCGGCGATCACCGCGCCGCCGAAGACCGCGGCGTTGATGCCGCCGCGGTGCACCATCGCCTTGACCAGCTTCAGCCCGGTCAGCCGCTCCAGGTGCGTGCAGGGTGGGCAGCGCTTCATCCCGAACAGCAGCGCGTCGCCCACCGCGAACCAGCGGCCCACCAGCGAGGGCAGGTCGACGCCGGTGGTGACCAGGTTGCGCCGGGTGTCCGCGGTCGAGAAGCTGCCACCCGCCTCGGCGGCGACCGCGGCGACGTCGTCCCGGTCGATCAGGGTCAGCTGCTTCTCCAGGTCCGGGTACCGCGCCCACGTCCCGCCGCCGAGCGCGTAGCGGTCGCCCTCGAGCCCCACCCCCGGGAGCAGGCGTGCCGACGGCAACCGGCGCAGCGGGGCCGCCGCCTCGTGCGTCGACCAGATCTCCAGCAGCGAACCAGCATCCATCGCGGACCTCCGGGCTCAGGCGCCGGCGGGGGAGCGGTGCCCCCGGGCGGGCGGGACGTCGTCGGCACCGCGGGCGTCGAGCGCCTCGCTGACCGTGTGCGCCATCTGCAGCAGCTGCACGAGCAGCGGGGTCACCGTCGTCCGGATGCCGCGGATCCCGCGGGCCGAACCCCCGCGCGCGGCCTGCGCCTCCCGGATGCGCTCGGCCCGCTCGGCCAGCACCGGGATGAACCGCAGCGCCATCGAGACCACCAGCCCGATCCGCGCCGGCCGGACGCCCAGCACGCGCAGCGGCGCGCACAGCCGCTCGATGACGGCGACCATCTCCGTCACCCGCGTCGTCGCCGTGACGACGGCGGCGGCCAGCACGAGCGCGAGCAGGCGCAGCACCGTCAGCGCCGCCGTCGGCACGTCGGTGAACAGCGCGTGGAACACGAAGAGGCCCGCCAGCCACCACCGGACCGTCCGCGCCTGCCGGGCCAGCGTCGCCACGGGCACCCGCGCGGCGAGCAGGCCCACGGTCAGCACCCCGACCAGCGCACCGCCGGCCACGGGGACGGTGGGCACGGCGAAGAGCAGCACCGCCAGCGCCGCGAGGGCCAGCAGCTTGCCGCCGGCCGGGACGCGGTGCACCGGGCTGCGCCGCGGCACGTAGAGCGCGAGGGTCATCGCCGCTCCATCAGCGCGCGGTAGGCGGCGATCGCCGGTCGGGGGGCGGCGTCCTCGACGACCCGGCCGCCGTCGACGACGAGCACGCGGTCGAAACCGTCGAGCAGGTCGAGCTGGTGGGTGACCACGACGACCTGCTGCTCGAGCCCGTCGATGACCCGGGCGACCCGCCGTGCGTTGACCAGGTCGAGCAGCGTCGTCGGCTCGTCGAACACGACGCGGGCGGGCCGCATGACCAGGACCCCGGCGATCGCCAGCAGCTGCTTCTGGCCGCCGGAGAGCAGGTGCGCGGGGTGGTCGGCGTGCCCGGCGAGCCCGTAGCGCGCCAGCACCTCGGCCACCCGCTCGGCCCGCTCGGCCGCCGGCACCCCCTGGTTCTCCAGCCCGTAGGCGGCGTCCTCGGCGACGGTCGGGTGCACGATCTGCGCATCGGGGTCCTGGAACACGAAGCCCACGCGGCGGCGCACCTCGCGCACGGCGGTCCGGGTGTCCAGGCCGTCGACCAGCACCTGCCCGGCCGTGGGGACCACGAGCCCGTTCAGCAGCCGGGCGAGCGTGCTCTTCCCCGAGCCGTTCGCCCCCACGACGCCGATGCGTGCCTCGGTCAGGTGCAGGTCGACGTCGGCCAGCACGGGCCGGTCACCGTAGCGGTGCGAGACCCCGCGCAGCTCGAAGCCGCGGGTGGGATCGGCGACGGCCTCGGGCCGGGGCTCCGGCCGGCGGAACCTCACCGGGCGGCGACCTCCCGCTGCGGTCGCTCGATGACCGGGTAGCTGCGGCGCACCTGGGCGGCGATCGCCGCGGCGATGAAGGCCTTGGCGGCGTCGCCCGGCAGGAACGGCAGGGCGCCGGAGACGATCGCCTCGCCCAGCGACAGGCCGGCGACGGCGGCGAGCACGGGGACACCGATCAGGTAGACGACGACCATCCCGCCGATGATGTTGAAGAGCGTCCCCCAGGCGACGTTGTACCGGGCCCAGAACCGCTCGGTCAGCCAGCCGGTGACGAACGCGGCCAGCGGCCAGCTGAACAGGTAGCCGGCGGTCGGGCCGGCGAACACGGCGAGGCCGCCCGTGCCGCTGGCCAGCAGCGGCAGGCCGATGGCGACCAGGACCAGGAACAGCAGCACGGCCAGGAAGCCGCGCCGGGCGCCCAGGACGCTGCCGGCCAGCATCACGCCGAGGGTCTGGGCGGTGATCGGCACCGGGCCGATGTTCACCGCCGGCAAGGTGCCGAGGACGGCGATGACCGCCGCGAAGAGGGCGACGTAGGCGAGGTCCCGGGTCTTCATGTCAGCTCCTGCGGTGCACCGGTGGTCAGGCGCCGCCGGCCCGGCGTCACCTGCGGCAAGGTACCCGAGCGCCGAGGGGCGCCCGGGTACCGGCCGAGGAGATCAGGCCTGCAGCCACACCGCCGCGTCGTCGGGCAGCTTCCCGTCGTCGACCGGTGCGCTGCTCAGCAGGACGCGGCCCTCGGGCAGCGGCACCGGCGCCCCCGACAGGTTGACGAAGCAGGTCAGCCCGCCGGAACGGCGGAAGGCGACGCAACGGTCGGGTGACTGCAACCACTGCAGGTCCTCGCCCCGGAACAGCGGGGACGACGCCCGCAGCGCCAGCGCAGCTCGGTACAGCGACAGCATCGAACCGTCGTCGGCCGCCTGCGCCTCGGCGGTGAGCAGTTCCCACCCCTCCGGCATGGGCAGCCAGCTCTCCGCGCCCGACGAGAAGCCGTACGAGGGCTCGCTGCCCGACCACGGCACCGGGACGCGGCAGGCGTCGCGCCCGCGCTCGGTGCCGCCCGAGCGGAACCAGATCGGGTCCTGCAGCACCGCGTCGGGCAGGTCGACGTCGGGCATGCCGAGCTCGTCGCCGTTGTACACGTACGCCGCACCGGGCAGCGCCAGCTGCAGCAGCGCGGCCGCGCGGGCGCGCCGGGTTCCGAGCTCGCCGTCGCCGTAGCGCGTGACGTGGCGGGGCCGGTCGTGGTTGGACAGCACCCAGCAGGCCGGCGCCGGGGTCCCGTCCACCGCGGCGAGGGAGTGGGTCACCGCGTCGCGCAGACCTTCGGCCGTCCAGTCGGCGGTGAGCAGCTTGAAGTTGAAGGCGAGCTGGAGCTCGTCCTCCCGGAGGTACTGGGCGAGCCGGTCGTCGTCGGAGACCCAGACCTCCCCGACCGCCATCGTGCCGGGGTACTGGTCCAGCACCGCCCGGATCCGGCGGTGCACCACGTGCACGCCGTCCTGGTCGAACCGGTGGTCACCGGGGCCGTGGTCGTCCAGCAGGCCGGTGTCGTCCATCGGCACCATGTCCGGCAGCCCGTCGGGCTTGGCCATGCCGTGCGCGACGTCGATGCGGAAGCCGTCCACCCCGCGGTCGAGCCAGAACCGCATCGTCTCCTCGAGGTCGGCGACGACCTCGGGGTTGCCGAAGTTCAGGTCCGGCTGCTCGGGGGCGAAGATGTGCAGGTACCACTGCCCGTCGGGCACCCGGGTCCACGCCGGGCCGCCGAACACCGACGGCCAGTTGTTCGGCGGCTCGCTGCCGTCGGGGCCGCGCCCGTCGCGGAACAGGTAGCGCGCCCGCTCCGGCGAGCCCGGCCCGGCGGCCAGCGCCGCCTGGAACCACTCGTGGTCGTGCGAGCTGTGGTTGGGGACCAGGTCCACGGTCACGCGGATGCCGAGCGCGTGCGCCTCGGCCAGCATCGCGTCGAACTGCGCGAGGTCGCCGAACACCGGCTCGACGTCCCGCGGGTCGGCGACGTCGTAGCCGTGGTCGGCCATGGGCGAGGGGTAGAACGGCGTGATCCACAGGGCGTCGACGCCGAGGTCGCGCAGGTACGGCAGCCGCGACCGGATGCCGGCCAGGTCGCCGACGCCGTCGCCGTTCCCGTCGGCGAAGCTCCGGATGTAGACCTGGTAGAAGACCGCGTCGCGCCACCAGTCGGCGCCGGACGTGCGGAAGGGGGGCGGCTGGAGGCTCACCGGGCTCCTCTGGATCGGTACGTGCGGGAGTGGGCGCGCCCGGACCCGGGACGGGGCGGCGCGGGGTGGGCCGGTTCGTGCGTCGTCGCTCCGAGGGCCGGCTCCGAGCGTACGGCGACGTCCTCAGCGGTTCTGCATGCTCCGCGCCGCCATCTCCAGGTAGCCCCAGAGGGTGGCGTCCTGCTCCGGCGGCAGCCCGAGGGAGTCGACGGCGTCGCGCATGTGCGTGAGCCAGGCGTCGCGCTCGACGGGGCCGATGGCGAAGGGCGCGTGCCGCATGCGCAGCCGCGGGTGCCCGCGCTGCTCGGAGTATGTGGTGGGCCCGCCCCAGTACTGCTCGAGGAAGCCGCGTAGCCGCGTCTCGGCGCCCTCCCAGTCGTCCTGGGGGTACATCGGCTGGAGCACGGGGTCGGTGCGGACGGCGGCGTAGAAGCGCTGCACCAGCCGGCGGAAGGTCTCCTCGCCGCCGACCTCGTCGTAGAAGGTCCGCGCCGACGGCAGGGACCGCCTCGACTCGCTCATGCCCCGGGTGCCTCCTCGGCCTCGACCACGGCGTCCGCCCGGTTCCGCGTCCGCCGATAGGCACTCAGCGCCGGGGCGACCGCGATCATTCCGACGGCGCCCGACAGGGCGACCACCACGGCGGGCGACAGGCCCTCCGCCGCCAGCCCGGCGGCGAGCGCGCCCAGCCCCTGCACGCCGGCCAGCCCGCTGGCCGCGACGCCGAAGGCCCGCCCGCGGTAGGCGCTGGGGACGGCCTGCACGAAGGCCACGTTGAGCGGGATCGTCCAGGCCGCGCCGAGCCCGGAGAGGAACAGCATGCCGACCAGCACCCAGAACGGCACCGCGCCCGGCCCGGCGACCGCCGCGACGAGGCCGCCGACGAGCACCGGCGCGAGTGAGACCAGCACCAGCGGGACGACGAGCCGCTCCCGCCGCGCCGGGGCGACGAGGCGGGCGATCACCAGCCCGCCGATCGTGACGCCCAGCGGGTTGGCCGCCAGCAGCACGCCGACCGCCGTCGCCCCCTGACCCAGCGAGTCGACCAGCGGCGCGGCGATGCCCTCGGAGGCGTAGACGAACCCGGTCGTCACCCACAGGACGGCGACGATCGCCAGGAGCCGGGGGCTGCGCCGGATGAAGCGCAGCCCCGCGGCGGTGTCCCGCCAGAGCGAGCCGGGTTCCCCGCCGCCCTCGGTGACCGGCGCCGGACGCGGCCGCAGCCGGGCCCACAGCCAGACGGCGGAGACGACGAAGGTGGCCGAGTCGACGAGCAGGGCCGCGGACGGGTTGAGGACGGCGACGAGCGCGCCACCGGCCAGGAACCCGGCCACCTGCGCCAGCTGCAGGGTGATGCCGGTGAGCGAGGTGGCCACGGCGTAGCGGTCGCCGTCGAGCACGTCGGCCATCAACGCCGACCGGGCGGACTCGAACGGTGGGGCGCACAGGCCGACCACGAACAGCAGGCCCAGCAGGACCGGCAGCGGCATGCCGGGGATCGCCATGAGCGCCACGAGCACGGCCCGCGCCGCGTCGGTGGCGATCAGCACCCGGTGGCGGGGCAGCCGGTCGGCGAACGCCGACAGCAGCGGCCCGCCCAGCAGCCACGGCAGGTGGCTGATGGCGAAGGTGAGCGCCGCGAGCAGCGGCGAGGAGGTGCGGTCGTAGACCAGGACGGTCAGCGCCACGCGGGCCAGCTCGTCGCCGGCCGCGGACAGCAGGTAGGTGCCGAACAGCGGACGGAACTCGCCGACGGCGAAGACCTCGCGGAAGGTCGCCTGCCGGACGGCGGCGCCGTCGGCCGGGCCGTCCGGGGCGGCGGCGGTCACCGGGGCCCCGGACCGGCGCGGTCGACGCCCGCCTCGGCCGCGGCGGCGCGCGCTGGTCCGGTCATTACCGGAATCATCCCAGCCGCGACCCGCGGAGTGCGCACCGCGGACTGGGCGTGTCCATCCCGTTACCGCGGGCGGTCAGCCGGTCAGGCCGGTGTGCGCCGCCAGGAAGGCCAGCTGGTCGGCCGCGAGACCGACGGTGCGGCTGACCGCGCGGGCGCCGTGCCCGACCGAGGTCTCCCGGCGCAGCACGACCGGCGCCGCGGCCGAGGTCGCGTGCTGCAGCGCGGCCGCGAGCTTCCGCCCGTGCAGCGGGTCGACGCGGGTGTCGGACTCGAACGTGGTGACCAGCACCGCCGGGTACGCCGTCCCCTCGTGCACGGCGTGGTACGGCGAGTAGCCCAGCAGCCAGCCCAGCTCCACCGGGTCCTCGGCGGTGCCGTACTCGTCGTTCCAGGTGCGGCCCAGGCCGAAGCGCTCGTAGCGGACCATGTCCAGCAGCGGCGCGCTGCAGACGACGGCGGCCGCGAGGTCGGGGCGCTGCGTGAGCGTGGCGCCGACCAGGAGGCCGCCGTTCGACCCGCCCATGACCGCGAGCTGCCCGTGCGTCGTCCAGCCCTGGCCGACCAGGTGCTCCCCGGCGGCGGCGAAGTCGTCGAAGACGTTCTGCTTGCGCTCGCGCATGCCGGCGCGGTGCCACTTCTCGCCGTGCTCCGAGCCGCCGCGCAGGTTGGCCACCACCCAGACGCCGCCGGCCTCCACCCACGCCAGCGCCTGCGCCGTGTAGGCGGGGGTGAGCGAGACGTTGAAGCCGCCGTAGCCGTAGAGCACCGCCGGGCGGGGCCGGTCGGGCGCGCCGGCGGCGGAGAGGACGAACAGGTGCACCGGCGTGCCGTCCCGGCTGGTCGCGTGGGTCTCCACGACGGTCAGCGCGGGCACGTCCCCGGCGACGTCGGCGGACTCCCACGGCGCCAGGACCTCCGGCGCCGAAGCGTCCCAGCGCAGCACCGAGGGCGGCGTCGCGTAGTCGGTGTAGCCCACCCAGCCGGCGGTGCCGCCCTCGGGCGGGGCGCTCACCCCGGAGATGCTGCCCGGGCCGGGGGGCGCCACCTCGGTGATCCGGCCGCCGCCGTCCCCTGACCAGAGCGAGAGCCGGTCGGTGGCGTCCACGGCGTGCACCGCGAGCACCTGCAGCGCGCCGTCCGGCGCGTCGACCAGGGCGATGTCGGAGAGCACGGCGCCGTCCTGCTCCGGGACGACGTCGGTCCAGGCCCCGGGCGCCCAGGTGGCCGGGTCCTCGGGGTCGGCGACGGCGAGCCGCCACCGCGGGGCGTCCCGGTCGCTCATCAGCCACAGCCGGCCGTCGCGGGCGACCCACGCGGCGGTCTGGGCGTCGACGCCGCGCTGCAGCTCCCGCAGGACGCCGTCGCCGGAGAGGTCGGCCAGCCAGACGTCGTCGCGCGGGGCGGTGCCGGCCGACGCCGAGACGACCAGCCACCGGCCGTCGGCGCTGGTGCGGACGCCGTAGTAGTTGGTGGGGTCCAGCCCCTCACCGTGGACGAGCACGTCGTCGTCCGCCGGGCCGCCGACCCGGTGACGCCACACCCGGCGGTGGAACTGCTCCTCGCCGGCGGGCACCTGGCCGGGGCCGAGCCGGCGCACGTAGAACAGATCCTCCCCGCCGGGCAGCCAGCCGACGGGGGAGTAGCGGCACCGGTCGACCGGCCCGTCGAGCAGCTTCCCGGTGGCGACGTCCAGCACGTAGAGCTCCGACTCCTCGTCACCGCCGGTGCTCACCTGGTAGGCCAGCCGGTCGCCCTCCCACGACGGCGACCAAGCGTCCAGCGTCGTCGTCCCCTCCGGGTCGAGCGCCATCGGGTCGACGAGCACCCGCACCGTCCCGTCCGCCTCGCGCACCCGCAGGACGGCGTGCTCCTGGCCCGGGTCGCGGCGGGTGGAGAAGGCCCGGCCGCCGCGCCACACGGGCACCCCGACGGCGCCGGCCCGCACCAGCTCACCGAGCCGCGCGGCGAACCGGTCGCGGGCCGGCAGCGCGCCGAGCACCTCGGCCGCGAGGCGGTCCTGGGCCGCCGACCACTCCCGCGTGCGCGGGTCGGCGGGGTCCTCCAGCCAGCGGTAGGGGTCGGCGACGTGGTGGCCGTGGAGCTCCTCGACGAGGTCCAGCCGGGGGGCGTCCGGGTAGCGCATGACCGGCACGCTAGTCGTCGCGGCGGGGCCGCCCGGGGGACGGCGGGGATTTCCGGTGCGCCGACCGGGGGTTCTCGGGTCAGAATGGGGGAGCCCGCGGGTCGTGCAGCACCCGGCGGTCCGGGGCCTCCGGAGGTGATCCGTGCCGCGTTCCGCGCCCGGGTCGACGCCGGCGGGTCACCCAGGCTCGCGGCGCGACCCCGTCCCGCCGCTCGTCCCCGTGCCCTCGCCCACGACCACGGGCGCCACCCTGCTGCTCAACGCCACCTACGAACCGCTGTGCGTCGTCTCCAGCCGGCGGGCGATCGTGCTGGTGCTGGCCGAGAAGGCGGAGTCGGTCGACGTCACCGCCGACGTCTGCCACGCCGAGACGGTGAGCCTGCCCGTGCCCGTCGTCGTGCGGCTCACCCGCTACGTCCGCGTGCCCTACCCGGCGTCGGTGCCGCTGTCCCGCCGGGCGGTGTTCACCCGCGACGGGCAGACCTGCGTGTACTGCGGCGGGTCGGCGACGAGCATCGACCACGTGGTGCCGCGCAGCCGCGGCGGCACGCACACCTGGGACAACGTGGTGGCGGCCTGCCGCCGGTGCAACCACACCAAGGCCGACCGCTCGCTGGCCGAGCTCGGCTGGAAGCTGCCGCGCCCGCCCAGCACCCCCAGCGGCGCGGCCTGGCGGCTGCTCGGGCACCGCACCGTCGACCCCCGCTGGCGCGAGTGGCTGGGCGTCCCGGAGAGCGTCAGCGCCTGAAGGACCCCCAGGAAGGACCCCATGCCCCTCACCACTCGCCAGCTCGCGGTGAGCCTCCGCATGGGGCCTCAGGCCACTCGCAGGCTCGCGGCGGGCCCCTGCACGGGGGCCGCCTCGGCTCGGCGGCTCTGGGCGCTCGCCGAGCCGTTCCACGCGCTCACCTACTTCGCCGACGAGGCCCGCGCCGCCTTCGCCGGTGCGGGGCTGACGGGCTTCTGGTCCAGCTACTTCGCCGGCCGCGCCGCCCCGCTGGGCGCCGTCGGCCCGGAGGTGGTGACGGCGGTCTTCGTGAACTTCGCCCCGGCGTTCGTGGCCCGCCGCGTGCCGGCGGTGTGGGCCGAGGTGAACCCTGCCGCGGCGCTCGCGGCCCGCCTGGCCGGCGTGGACGCCGCCGTGCAACGGGTGCTGGGCGAGCGCTGGACCGGCTCCGACGAGGCGGTCGAGGCGATGCACCTCGCCGCCACCGCGGCGGCCGCCGTCGACCTGCCGGGCCGCCCGCTCGCCGCCGCGAACTCGGCGATCGAACCGCCCGCCGAGCCGCACCTGGCGCTCTGGCAGGCGCTCACCACGCTGCGCGAGCACCGCGGTGACGGGCACACCGCCGCTCTCGTGCAGCGGGGGATCGACGGCGTGCAGGCGCACGTGCTGGCCGCCGCGGCAGGGCGCTCGGACCGGGCGTGGCTGCAGAAGGCGCGCGGCTGGGACGACGCGGCCTGGGAGGCCGCGGCCGCGGCCCTGGCCGACCGCGGCTGGCTGGCCGGTGCAGCGCTCACCGCGGAGGGCCGGGCGGTGGTCGCCGGCGTCGAGGCCGACACCGACCGGCTGGCGGCCGGCCCGTGGCGGGCGCTGGGGGACGACGGCTGCGAGCGGCTGGCCGCGCTGCTGGCCCCGGTGCGCGCCGCGGTGGTCGCGGCGGGGGACTGGCCGGCCGGCAACCCGATCGGCGTCCCGGACCCGGTCAGGTGACGCGGGCGCGCTCGGTCGGGTAGGCCTCGTACGAGCGGTCCTCGAGGACGTCGCGGAACCGGGCCATCGCGTCCCACACGTCGACGAACCGCGTGTACAGCGGCGCCGGCCCCAGGCGCACCCGGTCGGGGGTGCGGAAGTCGGGCACCACACCGCGGTCGACCAGCGCCTGGGTGAGCTGCCAGGCCCGCGGGTGGGCGAAGGTGACGTGCGCGCCCCGCCGGGTGGCGTCCCGCGGCGACGCCAGCGCCACCCCGTGCGGGGCCAGCCAGGCGTCGCCGAGCGCCACCACCAGGTCGGTCATCGCCCGGGCCTTGGCGGCCAGGCGGTCGACGCCGGCCTCCGCGACCAGCGCCGCCCCCACCTCGACCGCGGCCATGCCCAGCACCGGCGGCGTCCCCGCGCCGAAGCGCTCGACGCCGTCGGCCGGCACGTACTCCGGCCCCATCTCGAACTGGTCGCGCTGCCCGAACCAGCCCTGGATCGGTGAGCGCAGCTCCGCCTGGAGGTCGCGGCGCACGTAGAGGAAGGCCGGCGACCCGGGGCCGCCGTTGAGGTACTTGTACGTGCAGCCGACGGCCAGGTCCGCGCCCGCGGCGTCCAGGTCGGCCGGGACGGCGCCGACGGCGTGCGAGAGGTCCCAGAGCACCAGGGCGCCGGCGTCGTGCACCGCCCGGGTCACCGCCGCGAGGTCGGCCAGCGCCCCGGAGCGGTAGGCGACCAGCGACAGGACGACGACGGCGACCCGCTCGTCGAGGGCGGCCGCGAGCACCGCCGGGTCGAGCCCCTCGTCGACGTCGGCCTCGATCTCGCGGACCACCATGCCCCGGTCCCGCGCGACGCCCGCGACCACGTAGCGGTCGGTGGGGAAGTCGTCGGCGGTGCACACCAGCACGTCGCGGCCCGGCCGCGCCGCCGCACCGGCGACCAGCAGCCGGTAGAGGTTCACCGTGGTCGAGTCGCCGACCAGCACCTGGCCCGGGGCGGCCCCGAGGACGCCGGCCCCGAGCTGGTCGCCGAGCCGCGTCGCCGCACCGATCCACCGCGACCACGAGCCGACCAGGCCGCGCGCCCACCCCTGCTCCACCACGCGGGTCACCGCCGCCGGCGTCGCCAGCGGCATCCGGCCCAGGGAGTTGCCGTCGAGGTAGAGCAGCCGGTCGGGGCCCTCCTCGTCGGTGCCGGCGAAGCGGCTGCGGAAGGGCGCCAGCGGATCGGCGGCGTCGAGCTGCTCGGCGTGCGCCCGGGTCGGTTCCACGGCCCCACTCTGCCCAACGGCCACCCGGCCGGCCGGCACCGCACCGTCGGTCCAGGGGCTAGCGTCGCTGCCGTGACCGCGCTGCACGACCTGACCGCCCTCGAGCAGGCCGCCGCCGTCCGCGCGAAGGAGGTGAGCGCCACCGAGCTGGTGGAGCACGCGCTGGCGCGCATCGACGCGCACGACGCCGGCCTCGGGGCGTTCCTCACCGTCACGCCGGAGCGGGCGCTGGCCCAGGCCGCCCGGGCCGAGGCGCGGGTCCGCGAGGGCGGTGAGCTGCCGCCGCTGCTCGGCGTCCCCACCGCGATCAAGGACCTGAACAACACCGCCGGCGTGCGGACGACGTTCGGCTCCGCCGCGTTCGCCGACTTCGTGCCCGCCGTCGACGACGCCGTCGTCACCCGGCTCGCCGACGCGGGGACGATCAGCGTGGGCAAGACGAACACGCCCGAGTTCGGCTTCCCCTGCTACACCGACAACGACCTCGCCGGCCCGGCCCGCTGCCCGTGGGACACCTCGCTGCTCGCCGGTGGCTCCAGCGGGGGAGCGGCCGTCGCCGTCGCCGCCGGGTTCGTGCCGTTCGCGCAGGGCAGCGACGGCGGGGGCTCGATCCGCATCCCGGCCAGCGTCAACGGCCTGTTCGGCATCAAGCCGACCCGTGGCCGGATCAGCAACGCGCCCTACGGCAGCGAGGTCACCGGCCTCGGCACCAGCGGCCCGCTGGCCCGGACCGTGCGGGACGCCGCGGCGATGCTCGACGCGATGGCCGGCGCGGAGATCGGCGACCCGTTCTGGGCGCCGCCGCTGCCGCCGGGGGAGACGTTCCTCGGCTGGGCCGACCGGGAGCCCGGACGGCTCCGCATCGGGCGGTACACCGAGTCGGCGATGCCGGGCGTGGAGCTGGAGCCCGAGGTGGCCGCGGCGTTCGAGGACGCCGGGCGGCTGCTCGAGAGCCTGGGTCACGTGGTCGAGGACGTGCCGACCGGGCTGCTCGACCCCGCGGTGCTGCCCTCCTTCGAGACGGTCTGGGCCCTGGGGGCGACCACGCTGCCGGTGCCGCCCGGGAGCGAGGAGCTGCTCAAGCCGCTGACCCGCTGGATGCAGCAGCGGGGCCTGGCGCTGTCGGCGCGGGACGCGATGCAGGCCATGTTCGCCCTGCGTGTCTTCTCCCGGCAGTTCCTGCGCGCCACCGCCGGCTACGACGTCCTGCTCGCCCCGGTGCTCACCATGACGCCTCGGCCGCTCGGCTGGTTCGCCGAGGACGGCGAGGGCGCGGCGGACTTCGAGCGGCAGAAGAGCTACGCCGCCTTCACGGCGCTGTTCAACGTCACCGGCCAGCCCGCGGTGAGCGTCCCGCTGCACTGGACCGCCGCCGGTCTTCCGGTCGGGACCATGCTGGTGGGCCGCCCCGCCGACGAGGCGACCCTGGTCTCCCTCTCGGCGCAGTTGGAGGCGGCGCGGCCCTGGGCGCACCGGCGCCCCGCCGTCTGGACCGACAGCCGATGAGGACGGCGGTGTCCCGGTAAGTTGTCGGGCGTGACCGTCGCCGAGACCCTCCTCGTCTACGCCGGCATCCCGCTGGCCTTCGTCCTCGTGCTGGCGCTGCTGACGCTGCGGCCCGGTGCCGACCGGCGTCCCCGGTACAAGCCCGGCCAGCCGTGGAACCACGCCCCGGTCTGGTACGAGCCGCACCCGGCGACCGTCGGTGGCCACGGCCCGGCTCCCAGCCACGGCCCGGCGGCCGTCCCGGGCAGCGGCACCGCGGCCCTCGGGTCGTCGATGTACCCGGAGCAGCCGGGGGAGCGGGCGCTGGACGCGAACGCCGGGGCCGGGCCCCAGGTGGCGCTCGGCACGCAGGACTCGCACCACGGCGGCGCGACGGCCGCCCGCTCCCCGCAGGCCGCAGGCCCGCTGGGCGGCGCTCGTGGGACCTGGTGACGGGCCCCGGTGACCGCTTCCCCCGTTCCGACGACCACCCCGGAGGCCGGCGATGACCCGCGCGCCTGAGCTCAACTCCCCCCGCACCGGCACCGACGTCGGCGACACGCTCCACCCGCGCACCGCGGAGGGCAAGCTCGACGAGGTCTTCAGCTTCCGGGAGCTGGCCCGCCTCGACGAGGCGCTGACCATGTCCTCCCGCGAGACCGGGCTGCGCTTCACGCTGTACGTGGGCGAGCTGGCGACGCCGACGCGCGCCACCGCCGAGCAGCTGCACGCGCGTTCCGGGGACCACCCCACCGACGCCGTGCTGATCGCCGTGTCGCCCGGCCAGCGGGTGGTCGAGGTGGTCACCGGCGCCGGGGCCGCGCGCCGGCTGCCCGACCGCGCCTGCGCCCTCGCGGTGCTCTCCATGACCAGCGCCTTCGCCAACGGCGACCTGGTCGGCGGCATCGTCAACGGCCTGCGCCAGCTCTCCGACCAGGCGGGCCACCCCGCGGGGCTGCGCCCCCACTGAGCGACGCCGACGGCGCCGCACTCCCTCGTGGGGTGCGGCGCCGTCGTGTTCCCCCAGGCCCTCGGCCGGGATCAGGGGACCTGATCCTGGAGCGTCCTCCCTCAGCGCGCACGGTGGGGGAGGACGCTCCACGGTGAGGGAGGACGGCGACGAGGGCAGTCAGTCGAGCCCGTCCGCGCGGCTCACCGGCGGCACGGTGACGTGCGAGAGGCGCCGCACCCCGCTCGGGGTGCGGCGCCTCTGCCGTGCTGCGGCCGGGCGTTACTCCGCCGCGGCGTCCCGCTCCCGGGCGCGGAGCGCGCGGGCGATGCCGTCCCGGCCCTCGAACACCAGCCGGCGCAGCGCGGGCGGCTGCTCGGCGTCGGCGAGCCAGGCGTCGGCGGCCGCGATCGTGCGCGGCTCCACGACCGGCGGGAACAGGTACTGCACCGCGTTCTTGGCGATCTCGCCGGGCCGGCGGTCCCAGACCGGGCGGATGTCGGCGAAGTAGCGCTCCACGTACCCGGCGGTGAGCTCCCGCTGGGCGGGGTGCCAGAACCCCTGCAGGACCGCCTCGTGCACGGCGTTCGGGATCGACTCGTCGGAGAAGGCCTGCTGCCAGGTCTCCTCCTTCGACTCCGCGGTCGGCCGCAGCGCCCGCGCCGTGGCCGCCCGGCGGATGCCGGTCGCGGTGGCGTCGCGCTCGGCCTCCGCGTCGATCTCGGCGTCCCCGGCCGCGCCGATCGCGACCAGCCCGTGCAGGAAGGCCCACCGCGCGTCGGCGTCGACCTCGAGCCCCTCGTGGGTGCGTGAGCCGTCGAGCAGGCCGCGGAGCGCCGCCGCGTGCTCCTCGGTGCGGGCCGCGCTGGCCAGGGTGCGCGACCACAGCAGCTGCTGGTCGCTCCCGGCCGGGGCGGCCTCGAGCGCGGCCAGCGCATGGTCGGCCAGCAGCGCCCAGCCGGTCGGTGCCCACGCCGGGTCGGCGAAGGAGGAGAGCGCGCTCTGCACCCGGGCCAGCAGCGACTGGATGACGCTGCTCTCGGTCTCGGCGCCGATCCCGCTGAGCACCAGCTGCACCCACTCGCGGGCCGGCAGCTCGGCGTCGCGGGTCATGTCCCAGGCCGCCGACCAGCAGAGCGCGCGGGGCAGCGGGTCGGGGATGTCGCCGATGCGCGAGCGCAGCGTGGCCAGCGACTTCTCGTCGAGCCGGATCTTGGCGTAGGTGAGGTCGTCGTCGTTGACCAGCACCAGGTCCGCGGCCGGGTGGCCGACCAGCTCGGCCACCTCGGTGCGCGCCCCGGCGACGTCGATCTCCACCCGGTGGCTGCGGGTCAGCCCGTCGGGGCCCTCGCTGTAGAGGCCCACGGCCAGCCGGTGGTTGCGCAGCACCGGGTGCTCGGCCACCGCCGTCTGCTCGATGGCGAAGGAGCGGTAGCGGCCGTCGTCGCTGAGCTCGAACACCGGCCGCAGCGTGTTGACCTGGCTGGTGCGCAGCCACTGGTCGGCCCACTCCGAGAGGTCGCGGCCGGAGCTCTCCGACAGCGGGCCCAGCAGGTCGGCCAGCGTGGTGTTGCCGTACTCGTGCCGGCGGAAGTAGCGCTGGACACCGGCGAGGAACTCGTCCCGCCCGACGTAGGCCACCAGCTGCTTGAGCACCGAGGCGCCCTTGGCGTAGGTGATGCCGTCGAAGTTGACCTCCACCGCGGCGACGTCGGGGATGTCGGCGGCGATCGGGTGGGTCGAGGGCAGCTGGTCCTGCGCGTAGGCCCAGGCCTTCTCGGTGTTGGCGAAGGTGGTCCACGCCGTCGTGTACTCGGTCGCCTCGGCCTGGCACAGCGTGCTGATGTAGGTGGCGAAGGACTCGTTGAGCCAGAGGTCGTCCCACCAGCGCATGGTCACCAGGTCGCCGAACCACATGTGCCCGAGCTCGTGCAGGATCGTCTCGGCGCGGCGCTCGTAGCGGGCCCGGCTCACCTTGGACCGGAAGACGTAGTCCTCCAGGAAGGTGACCGCGCCGGCGTTCTCCATGGCGCCGGCGTTGAACTCGGGCACGAACAGCTGGTCGTACTTGTCGAACGGGTACGGGTAGTCGAAGACCCGGTGGTAGAAGTCGAAGCCCTGCTTGGTCACCCGGAACAGTTCGTCGGGGTCCAGGTGCTGGGCCAGCGAGGCGCGGCAGTACAGCCCGAGCGGGATCCCCTCGTGCAGGTCGGTGACCTTCGCGTACGGCCCGGCGATCAGCGCCACCAGGTAGGTCGAGATGCGCTTGGTGGGCGCGAAGTGCACCAGCTGCGAGCCGCCCTCGCCGGCCTCGATGGTGCGGTCGCCGGTGTTGGAGACGACCTGCCAGTCGAAGGGCGCCGTCACGTGCACCGTGAAGGTGGCCTTGAGGTCGGGCTGGTCGAAGCAGGTGAACATCCGCTTGGCGTCGGCCGGCTCGAACTGCGTGTAGAGGTAGACCTGCCCGTCCTCGGGGTCGAGGAAGCGGTGCAGCCCCTCGCCGGTGTTGGAGTAGCGGCAGTCCGCCGTCACCACCAGCGTGTTCGTCTCGGCGAGGTCGGGCAGCGGCAGCCCGCCCTCCTCCGTGTAGGAGCTGACGTCGAGCTCGGTGCCGTTCAGCGTGGCGGAGTGCACCGTCTCGGCGACGAGGTCGATGAAGGTGCCCTCGCCGGGGCGGCGGCAGGTGAACTCGACGGTCGTCGTCGACCGGAAGGTGCGCTCGCCGGGGTGCCCGGCGCCGTCGGTGACGTCCAGGGAGATGTCGTAGCTGCGGACGGCCAGGAGCTCGGCGCGGGCGGCGGCGTCGGTGCGGGTCAGGTTGGGTACGGCCACCCCGGCAGTTTGTCAGGCGGTGCCGACGGCCCGCCCGCCGTCCACGGGAACAACCCCCCGGCCCGGGGACTTGGCTGACCGCAGACGGCCCGGGCACACGGCGACCCGGGCCACCGGAGCGAGGAGCAACGATGACCGAGGCAGTGCAGAGCGCGCCGGTGAAGGCCCGTGTCGACTTCTGGTTCGACCCGCTGTGCCCGTGGGCCTGGCTCACCAGCCGCTGGGTGCTCGAGGCCGCCAAGGTGCGCGACATCGACCTGCACTGGCACGTCATGTCGCTCGCGGTGCTCAACCGCGGCCGGGACCTGCCCGAGGAGTACCAGGAGATGATGGCCAAGGCGTGGGGCCCGGTGCGGGTCGCGATCGCGGCCGCGCAGCAGCACGGCGACGAGGTCCTCGGCGACCTCTACACCGCGATGGGCACGCTGCGGCACCACGAGGGCGTGGAGCTCGAGGACCTCATCGCCCCGGCCCTGGAGCGCGTCGGGCTCCCGGCGTCGCTCGCCGAGGCCGCCGGTTCGACGGAGTACGACGTCGCGCTGGAGAAGAGCCACCACGAGGGCATGGACCCCGTCGGCGAGGACGTCGGCACGCCGGTCATGCACATCGACGGCGTCGCGTTCTTCGGCCCGGTCATCAGCAGGGTGCCCACCGGTGAGGACGCCGGCAAGGCCTTCGACGGCGCCGTGCTGCTGGCCAACCTGCCCGACTTCTGGGAGCTCAAGCGCACCCGGACCTCGGACCCGGACATGAGCTCGGTCCCCGCCGACGCCCTGGAGCTCACCCGCCCCTGACGCCCCCGGGGCGTTTTGTGCACAAAGCGCCATGGCGCCCCCCTCTTTGATGTGAGTGTGATAACTCAAGGTCACCAGCACCCTTGCCGACTGACCATGTAGGTCGTCGGAAGGGACGCGGTTGACGAGGCTGCCAGGGGGTCCTGCGAAGGACCTGCCGAAGTGCACCCGGGACGGGCACGAGGACCGGCCGGTGGTGAAGGACGGGCCCTACGGGTCACCCCCTCGGCAGCGGTTTCGCTGTATCGGGCCGGTGGTGAACGAAAAGACCGGCGAGGTGCGCCGGTTCCACCGGTTCACGCCTCGGCTGCCCCGACTCATGTCTGCCGGTGGGTCCTGCGATGTCTGCGACAGCCCCCTGCACGCGCACACCGGGCCGGTCAGCTCCCGGACCTATGCCTTCCCGGTGCGGGAGGTGGCGGCCGCCTTCGTCGCGGTCGGCACCGGTGCCTCCTACGCCCGCGCCGCTGACCGCGCCCGGGTCGCGGTGGGCCGTCCGCAGCTGGGCGGGGAGCAGGGCGGCGCGCTGGTGGCCGAGTGGCTGGATCTGCTCGCCCCCGTGGTGCTCGACGCCCACGCCGAGCGGGCCTGGCCGGAGACGCTGGTGCTGGACAACACCTGGTTCATGGTGGAGAACCGTCGGACACACCGGCAGACGCTCGCCTTCCATGTCCTCGGGGCCTACGGCTACCCGGCCGGCGCACGACGCGGCCGGGTGTGGGCGCTGTCCGCCAGCCACCAGGCCACGCAGGCGAACTGGGAGGCGTTCCTGCGCACGCTCGATGTCAGCGACCCGCCGAAGCTGGTCATCACCGACGGCAACGCCGCCATCGGCAACGCCGTGCGCGCCGTCTGGCCGGCGCAACCCGGCCCGTCCCTGCCAGTGCCGTTCGTCGCCCGCTGCGAGCACCACCTGCACGTCAACGGCGTGGAGGCGATGGAGGGCGACGGCATCGGCGGCTGGGCGCACTGGCTGCGCCGCCGCCTGGACACCGCGTTCCTGCGCACCGAGGGCTGGGACGAGCTGCACGAGAAGGCCGCCGGGTTCGCCAGCACGCAGACGTGGCTCGCTGGCATCGGGGACGTGGGCGTCCAGGTCGCCCTCCGGCACCTGCTACCGGCCCACCACTCCACCGCAGCGCTGGACACCGCGCTGGGCACGGTGCGGGACTTCCTCGACTCGCGCAGCTTCGTGCTTCGCAACAAGCGCCGCACCAACCTCGCTCTCGGCCTGATCCGGCTGCACCTCAACGGTGTCGATCTGCAATCCCGCTACCACAGCCTGGTGCGCCAGCACCTCGACGCGAATGGCGGCGTCCTGCCGCCTCAGCGCGCCGGCAAGGACACCGGCGCGGGGCCGCGCACCGACCGCGCCCGCCGTGCCGTCGCGTCGCTGCGGCGCTGACTGGCGCGGTCAGCGACGAGGCCGGCGTGCTTCGTTCCGGGTCTGCAACCGGAAGAGCGCAGCGGCCGACATGAGCGAGCCGACCGCCAGCAGGAACAGCCCCAGGACGGGATTGCCGTCGGAGACCGCAGAGATCACCAGCAGCACGCAAGCCGCCAGTACTACTGGGAACGCGGCCAGGACTACCCAGGCCGCAGGGCTCTGCGGACGCTGCATGAGGGCATGCTCGTCCGCGTCGCCGCTGGTCAGCAACCGGACCGGCGGCCACCACTCGAATGGCTGACCGTGAGACGGGCCGTAGGGCGGGCGCGGTCCCGAGTTATCACACCGACATCAAAGAGGGGGCATGGCGCTATGTGTACAAAACGCCGAGAGGTGGGTGCGGCATCCTGTCGGGATGCCGCACCCCACCCGCCAGCGCATCTTCATCTCCGGCGCCAGCTCCGGCCTCGGCGAGGGCATGGCCCGCCGGTTCGCCGCGATGGGCCGCGACCTCGCCCTCTGCGCCCGCCGGGTCGACCGGCTCGAGGCGCTGCAGGCCGAGCTGCGGGCGGCGCACCCCGGCATCCGGGTCGAGGTCGCCGCGATGGACGTCGACGACCCGGCGTCGGTGGCCGCCGCCTTCACCGACCTCGCGGACCGGCTCGGCGGCTTCGACCGCGTGGTCGTCAACGCGGGCATCGGCGCGGGGAGGTCCGTGGGGGCCGGCGGGGCGGCCGGCAACCGCGCCGTCCTGCACACCAACGTGCTCGGGTCGCACGCCCAGTGCGAGGCGGCGATGGAGCTGTTCCGTCGCCAGGGCATGGGGCACCTGGTGCTGATCTCCTCGGTCGCCTCGGTGCGGGGCATGCCCGGCAGCCGCACCGCCTACGGGGCGAGCAAGGCGGCGCTGAACGCGCTGGCGGAGGGCATCCGCTCGGACGTGTACGGCTCGGGCATCACCGTCTCCGCGATCCTGCCCGGCTTCATCGAGACCGACATCAACGTCGGCCGCCGCGGCCCGCTCACCGTCGGCCTGGACAAGGGCGTCAACGCGCTGGTCGACGTCGTCGAGCGCGAGCCGGTGCGCGGTTACGTGCCGGAGTGGCCGTGGCGGCCGGTGGCGGCGCTGCTGCGCGTGCTGCCGCTCTCGGTCGTCCGCCGCCTCACCGGCTCGTGAGCGGCCGCCCGGCGGCGACGGCCATCGTCGCGGCCGGGTAGGGCCCCGGCCCGCCCTCGCGCAGCGCGGCCAGGACGGCGAGCAGCTCCTCCCGCTGGGCGCCGACGAAGTCCGCGTCGACCACCGTGCCGTGGCCGGGCACCACCGGGCCGCGGGCCAGCGCGTGCAGCCGGCCGAGCGTGGCCGGCCAGTCCGCCGGCCAGGCGTCCCCGAAGTCCGGCGGCGCCCCCTGCTCGACCAGGTCCCCGGCGAAGAGCACGGTCGCGTCGCCGGCGGTCTCCACCTCGACGACGAGGTCGTGGTCGGTGTGGCCGCGCCCGAGGTGCCGCAGCACCACCTCGCGGCCGCCGACGTCCAGCACGGCGACGTCGTCGACGAGGTGGTCCGGCGGGTCGATCGGGGTGGCCCGCAGGAGCGCGGCGTCCTCGCCGGCCAGCGTGGCGACGACGGCGGCCCGCTGCGCCTCGCCGTCGGTGCGCAGGGCCGCCGGGCAGCCGCGCGACCCCCAGACCGGCGCCGGGCGGAAGGCCGCGTTGCCGAAGCAGTGGTCGTAGTGGGCGTGGGTGTTCACGACGGTCCACGGGTGCGGCGTGACGGCGCGGACCGCCGCCACCAGGTCCGCCGCCTCGCCGAGGTGCGACCGGGTGTCGACGACGAGGCAGGCGCCCTCGCCGAGCACGAGGCCGCAGTTGAGGTCCAGCGAGCGGTGCCGGCGCACCAGGACGCCGTCGGCCACCTCCTGCCAGCCGGTGCTCACCAGCTGATCCGCATCGGCCGGCCGCGGGCGGCCACCCCGGCAACGGCGAGCGCCGTCGCCGCGTCGGGCAGGGACAGGAGGGTCACCGAGCCGTCGTCGAGCGGGGCCCCGGCCCAGGCCCCGCGCCGGCCATCCAACCCCAGCACCGCCACGCCGGGCAGCCTGTCAGACTCCCCGGCATGCGCGTCTTCATCGGCACCGACCACGCGGGCCTCGAGTTCAAGG
Source organism: Blastococcus sp. KM273128 (assembly GCF_021698975.1). Classification (GTDB taxonomy): domain Bacteria; phylum Actinomycetota; class Actinomycetes; order Mycobacteriales; family Geodermatophilaceae; genus Blastococcus. The sequence goes on from NZ_SSXA01000001.1 coordinate 137,762, forward strand.
AGCACCTCAAGCAGGCGCTGGCCGAGGCCGGTCACGAGCCGGTCGACTGCGGGGCCTTCGAGTACGACGCCCAGGACGACTACCCGCCGTTCTGCTTCGAGGTGGGGGAGCGGACGGTCGCCGAGCCGGGCACCCTCGGCGTGGTCATCGGCGGCTCGGGCAACGGCGAGCAGATGGCCGCGAACAAGGTGCCCGGCGTCCGCGCCGCGCTGGTCTGGAACACCGCGACCGCGCAGCTGGCGCGCCAGCACAACGACGCCAACGTGGTCGCCGTCGGCGCCCGCCAGCACAGCGACGAGGAGGCCACGGCCCTCGTGCTGGAGTTCCTCGGGACGCCGTTCAGCGGCGACGAGCGGCACGTCCGGCGGATCGGCCTGATCAGCGACTACGAGCGCGACCGGCACCGCCCCGCGGGCGGGCTGCCCACCCGCACGCAGCACCCCTGAGCCGCCGCGTGAGGTCGTCCTCCGCCGTAGGGCGCGAGAGGCACGCACCCGCCCACGCATGATCATGCACGGGCATGCATAATCGTTCTCGTGTCCAAGGTGCTCACCTCCCTGCCCGTCGGCGAACGCGTCGGCATCGCCTTCTCCGGTGGTCTCGACACCTCCGTAGCGGTCGCGTGGATGCGCGACAAGGGTGCGGTGCCCTGCACGTACACGGCCGACATCGGTCAGTACGACGAGCCGGACATCGCCTCGGTCCCGGGCCGGGCCACCGCCTACGGCGCGGAGATCGCCCGGCTGGTCGACGGCAAGGCCGCCCTGGTCGAGGAGGGGCTGGCGGCGCTGACCTGCGGGGCGTTCCACATCCGCTCCGGCGGTCGCAGCTACTTCAACACCACGCCGCTCGGTCGCGCGGTCACCGGCACGCTGCTGGTGCGGGCGATGCTCGAGGACGACGTCCAGATCTGGGGCGACGGCTCCACCTTCAAGGGCAACGACATCGAGCGCTTCTACCGGTACGGGCTGCTGGCCAACCCGGGGCTGCGGGTCTACAAGCCGTGGCTGGACGCCGACTTCGTCACCGAGCTCGGCGGCCGCACGGAGATGTCGGAGTGGCTGGTCGCGCACGGCCTGCCCTACCGGGACAGCGCCGAGAAGGCCTACTCCACCGACGCCAACATCTGGGGTGCGACGCACGAGGCGAAGACCCTCGAGCACCTCGACACCGGCATCGAGACCGTCGAGCCGATCATGGGCGTGCGGTTCTGGGACCCGGCGGTCGAGATCGCTCCCGAGGACGTGACCATCGGCTTCGCCCAGGGCCGGCCGGTGACGATCAACGGCGAGGAGTTCGGCTCCGCCGTCGACCTGGTGCTGGCGGCGAACGCGATCGGCGGGCGGCACGGCCTGGGCATGTCCGACCAGATCGAGAACCGCATCATCGAGGCCAAGAGCCGCGGCATCTACGAGGCACCGGGCATGGCGCTGCTGCACATCGCCTACGAGCGGCTGGTCAACGCCATCCACAACGAGGACACCCTGGCCACCTACCACTCCGAGGGGCGGCGGCTGGGCCGGCTCATGTACGAGGGCCGCTGGCTGGACCCCCAGGCGCTGATGCTGCGGGAGTCGCTGCAGCGCTGGGTCGGCATGGCCGTCACCGGCGAGGTCACCCTGCGGCTGCGGCGCGGCGAGGACTACTCGGTGCTCGACACCGCCGGCCCCGCGTTCAGCTACCACCCGGACAAGCTGTCGATGGAGCGCACGCAGGACTCGGCGTTCGGCCCGGTCGACCGCATCGGCCAGCTGACCATGCGCAACCTCGACATCGCCGACTCCCGGGCCAAGCTCGAGCAGTACGCGCGGCTCGGGATGGTCGGCGGCGCCCCGTCGCACGCGGCCATCGGGGCGGCACAGGCCGCGGCCACCGGGCTGATCGACGTCACCGAGGAGGGCGGCGCCGAGGCGATCGCCTCCCGCGGCCAGGTCCCGGCCGACGAGGAGCTGCTGGACCGGGCGGCGATGGAGGCCGGCACGGACTGAGAAAACACCCCCTGCCCCCCACCACTCGCAGGCTCGCGGCGGGCCCCTGCAGGGGGCCTGCCCCCCGCACCTCGCAAGCTCGGCGCGGGTCCCTGCAGGGAGGCCGTTCCAGCACGTCACCGGGCTCGGCGCGGGTCCCTGCAGGGAGGCCGTTCCAGCACGTCACCGGGCTCGGCGCGGGTCCCTGCAGGGAGGCCGTTCCAGCACCTCGCCACGCCCGTGCGCCGTCCTCAGAAGCTGTCGGGACACCAGGGGGTGACCGGCCAGCTGAACGCCGTCGACGCCAGGGTGACCGCCCCCGGGCTCACCTCGGTCACCCGCCCGGCGGCCTGCAGCGCGGCCAGCGGGACGCCGCCCAGGTAGGCCGCGGACAGCTCCTCGATGCCCAGCACGATGTCGGGGTCGCGGTCGGTGCGCGCGCAGTAGCCGCCGGCCGGGTGCCCGGAGAGCCGCCAGCGCCCCTCGTTCCACGGGCAGAACGGGTCGCGCACCTCCAGCACCAGGTCGATCGGGGCCGGGTAGCGGCGGGCTGCCAGGGCGCGGTCGACGTCGACCAGCCGCACCCACAGCCCGTCGACCGGCGTGCTGTGCAGGGCGCGGGCGTCGGTGACCAGCCAGCGCAGCGGGTCCTCCGTCGAGGCGGCGGGGTACTTCAGCGTGCGCACCAGGTCGACCGACAGCAGCACCTGCCACAGCGCGGCGTAGGCGGGGGTGCCGGTCGCCCGCACCTCCTGGACGATCACGGTTCCGTCGGGCTCGCCGGTGTCGGTCCACGCGCCCTTCACCCGGTAGGCGGCGTACCCGGAGACCGTGCCGTCGGCCTCCCGGTGCAGCAGGTACCGCTGGGCCGAGGCGCCCTCGCGGCCGGAGGGGTCGTCGCGCAGCTGCCGGTCCCACCAGCGGTCGTCGCGGACCATGTTGCCGGGCACCCACCGGTGCACCGCCCGGTGCACGGCCACGGCGGCCGGGCGGTACTCCTCGGCGGTCACCTGCTCGACCCGGCCGGTGCCGAGGTCGACGTCGGGCCGCAGCCGGAGTCGCTCGGTGCGGCCGGTGAAGCGGGCCTCCCGGGTCGCCGGCGCGTAGCCGAAGCGGCCGTAGATCGGGTACTCGGCGGCCCACAGCCCCGCCACGGGCTCCCGCTGCTGCTCGTGCAGCTCGGTCAGCTGGCGGCGCATGATCGCGGTGAGCACCCCGCGCCGGCGGTGGGTCGGGGCCACGGTCACCCACGTGACGCCGGCGCAGGGCACCACCGCACCCGGGACGGCGAGGGTGCGGCTGTAGATGCCGGCGGTGGCGACGACGCGGTCGCCCTCCCACATCGACAGCGACCGGTCCAGCTCCGCCACCGACGAGGGCCGCTCCGCGAAGGACGCCGGCGCCTCCTCCGCGAACACGTCGTGCATGGCGTGGGCGAAGGCCGGCCACTCGTCGAGGGTCACCGGGCGCAGGCGGGCGTCGACATCGATCACGCCGACGTGTCTACCGGTCGGGTCCGACGCTCCGCCAACGAGTTCGGGCGCCGGCCGACGAGTTCGGCGACCTGCCCCGCGTCAGCTGCGCAGGTAGGCGAGCGTCGCCAGCACCCGGCGGTGCTGGTCCTCGTCCTGACCGAGCCCGAGCTTGGCGAAGATGTGCTGGGTGTGCTTCTCCACCGCCCCGGGCGTGACCACCAGCGCCCGGGCGATCGCGGTGTTCGACCGCCCTTCCGCGATCAGCCCGAGCACCTCGCGCTCCCGCGGGGTGAGCCGGCGCACCGGGTCGTCGGCCCGGCGGCGCGCGAACAGCTGGGCCACCACCTGCGGGTCCAGGACGGTGCCCCCGCCCCGGACGTCCTCCAGCGCGGTGAGGAACGTGTCGACGTCGGCCACCCGGTCCTTGAGCAGGTAACCCACGCCCCCGGCGCCGTCGGCCAGCAGCTCGTCGGCGTAGGCGACCTCCACGTACTGGGAGAGCACCAGGACGGCGGTGCCCGGTGCGGCGGCCCGCGCCTCGACGGCGGCCCGCAGGCCCTCGTCGGTGTGCGTCGGGGGCATGCGGACGTCGACGACGGCGACGTCGGGCCGGTGCTCGGTGACCGCCCGCACCAGGGCGGGCCCGTCGGCCACCGCGGCCACGACCTCCGTGTCGGCCTCCTCCAGCAGCCGGACCAGCCCCTCGCGCAGCAGCACCGAGTCCTCGGCGAGCACTACGCGCACGGCAGGTCCCCGGTCAGCCGGGTCGGCCCGCCACGGGGGCTGTCGACGACCAGCACGCCGTCGACGGCCTGCAGCCGGTCGGCCAGCCCGGCGAGGCCGTGGCCGGGGGCCGTGACCGCACCGCCGCTGCCGTCGTCCTCGACGACGACGAGCAGGCGCGTGCCGGTGCAGGTGACCTCCACCCGGCACGCCGTCGCGCCGCTGTGCTTGGCCACGTTGGCCAGGGCCTCGCTGACCACGAAGTAGGCGGTGTTCTCGGTGACCGGCGCCAGCCGCTCGGTGGGCAGGTCGACGGCGAGGTCGACCGGCACGGGGGAGCGGGCGGCGAGGGCGGCCAGCGCAGCGGCGAGACCGCGGTCGGCCAGCACCGGCGGGGCGATGCCGCGGGACAGCGCCCGCAGCTCCTCCAGCGTCTCCCGGGCCAGCCCGGCGGCCTCGCCGAGGGTCTCCCGCGCGGCGCCCGGGTCGCGGTCGAGCTGCCGCTGGGCGCGGGCGAGGTCCATGCCCAGCCGCACCAGCCGCTGCTGCGGACCGTCGTGGATGTCGCGCTCCAGCCGGCGCAGCGCCACCGCCTCCGCGGCGACCGCCGCGTCCCGGCCGCCGGCGAGCCGGCCGATCTCGGCCTGCGTCGCCGCCCGGGAGGTGAGCAGCACCCGGCCGAAGCCCGCCTGCAGCAGCGCCACCGCGCGGACGGCGAAGGGCAGGAGCAGGGCGAAGACCAGGCCGATCAGCGCGTAGAGCGCGATCCTCCGGAACGCGGTGCTCTCGAAGCCCAGCAGCTCGAGCAGGTCGGTGTTCTGCGGGTCGACGGAGGCGTCGGGCAGCGCCCAGTCCCACGCCCAGTAGGTGAGACCGCCGAGGGCGACCGCCCAGAACGTGACGGTCACCGTGAACGACAGGATCACGAACGGCAGCCGCAGCACGGCGTGCAGCGCGTCCAGCCAGCTCTGCGGGTCGCGCAGCGGCGTCACCAGGCGGCGGACCGGGCGCCCCTCGGCCCGGCGGTACACGGGCCGGGGCACGGCCTCACCGAGCACCGCGGGCAGCCACGCCCGCTCGGCGGTGGCGAAGCCGCGGGCGGCCAGCAGGGTGGCGGCCAGCACCGCCACCCCCACCCAGACGACCAGCAGGCCGGCGCCGGCCGCCAGCCCGGTGACGACGACGACGAAGGCGGCCACGCCGGCGGGGAACCCGGCGAGCGCGTAGCCGGTGTCCACCCCCAGCTGGCGCAGCCGGTCCGGCCGGCGGGAGGGGAGCGGTCCGCTCGCGGTCGGGAGCACGAGGGTGTCTGCGGTCATGGACCCGAGCCTGCTGCGGACGGGTGCCCGGACCCATCCCGCTGGCTGGCCGGTTCGTGGTCGGGACGGCCCGACCGTGCGGCGGTGATCATCTCGCCCGGGATCGTTCCGCCCGGCAGCGGTCGCTGTCCAGTACTCCGCTGGCGCGTCCGCCCCGGCTATCGTGGGCAGCCGCTGGCCGCGCCGACGTCGTCGTGCCCCCTGCAGGACGGGCGTGCCCGGTGGACGGAGACTGCCCGTGCGCTCTCGTGCGCTGCCGATCGCCCTGACCGCCGTGCTCTTCACCGGGGCCTGCACCAGCTCCCCGGACGAGGACCAGGATCCCGAGGAGCAGGCGGCGCAGGTCGTCACCGCGGCGCCCGGGGAGCGGTTGACCCTGGTCGCGGACGAGGACCCCGTCGCCATGGCCGCGAGCGCCAGCCGCACCTTCTTCGAGGAGGCGGGCGTGGTCGTGCTCGCGGCGGAGGGCGATGCCGAGGGCATGCTCCTCGGCGCCTCCGCCGCTGTCGCGCTCGGCGTCCCGCTGCTGGTCGGGGCCGACGGGTCGGGGGTCGACGATCCGGTCCTGGCGGAACTGGAGCGGCTGGGCACCACCACGGTGCTCGCCGTGGGCGACGCGGCTCCGGCACCCGCCGGCGCGTCGTCGTCCGCGTCGTCGTCCGCCTCGGCGACCCCGGCGGAGACCGACGCCGAGGTCATCGGGGTGCCCGCCGACCCGGCCGCCGTGGCGGCCCTGCTGGACGAGGAGCTCGCCGAGGCGGAGCCGGTCGCCGAGGGTGGCGAGGTCGCCGCCGTGGCGGCGCTGGACCCGGCGGAGCCGGTCGCGCTGCGGCCGGAGGGCGGCGACGCCGCGGAGTCCTCGACAGAGGCCGGGGAGGCGGACGCCGAGGGCTCGCTGCCCGAGATCGAGGACGCCGAGCCGCTCGAGGGCACGCTGGTGCTCACCACCGGGACGCCCGACGCGCTGGCCGCCGCGGCCACCGCGCGCGCGGCCGGCGCCCGGGTGCTGGTCACCGGCGGCACCACCGACCCGCGGGCCTCCGAGGAGCTGGTCAGCACCCTCGCGGAGGAGGACGCCGAGCACGTGGTGGCCCTCGGCGCCGGGTTCGGTGCAGAGGAGGGGCTGGACTGGAAGCTGGCGACCGCCGCCACCGGGACCCAGCTGCCCGGCGGCGGGCAGGTCCTCTTCCCGGGCCGGATGATGGTGGCGCTCTACGGCCACCCGGAGACCGCCGCGCTCGGCGTGCTGGGGGAGCAGCCGGTCGAGGCCGCCATCCAGCGGGCCCGCGAGCACGCCGCCGCCTACGAGCCGCTGGTCGACACGACCGTCGTCCCGACCTTCGAGATCATCGCGACCGTCGCGTCCGCCTCCGCCGGGCCGGACGGCAACTACTCCGCCGAGGGCGACGTGGAGATGCTGCGGCCCTGGGTCGAGGCGGCCGGGGAGGCCGGGCTGTACGTCATCCTCGACCTGCAGCCGGGCCGCACCGACTTCGTCACCCAGGCGGAGCTGTACCGGCCGCTGCTGGAGCTGCCCTACGTGGGGCTGGCGCTGGACCCCGAGTGGCGGCTGGGCCCGAACGAGGTGCACCTCGTCCAGATCGGCTCGGTGGAGATCGAGGAGGTCAACCGGGTGGTCACCTGGCTGGCCGACCTGACACGGGTGAACGAGCTGCCGCAGAAGCTGCTGGTGCTGCACCAGTTCCGGGTCGACATGCTCCCGGGCCTGGACCGGCTGGACACCTCCCGCGACGAGCTGGCGATCATGGTCCACGCCGACGGCCAGGGTGGTCAGGGCGCCAAGCAGTCCACCTGGCAGGTGCTGCACCGGAACGCACCGGAAGGGCTGTTCTGGGGCTGGAAGAACTTCTACGACGAGGACATCCCGATGCTGACGCCGGGGCAGACCATCGAGCAGGTCGACCCCCTGCCGGAGCTGGTCACCTACCAGTAGCTCTCCCGTCACACATCGTCGTCCGCGCCGTCACCCCGACCCACCTACTCTCGCTCGCGGATCCCCTGCGCACCGTCACGGGGACCGATCGACCGAGAGGAACGAACCGGATGAGACGGCGGACCACGCTGTCCGTGGCGGCCGCGGCAGCGGCGCTCACCATGGCGCCCCTGAGCCCGGCTGCGGCCGCGCCGCAGCAGGCGTCGGACGACCTGACGCTGACCATGCTGGCCACGACCGACCTGCACGGCCGCGTGCAGAACTGGGACTACTTCGCCGACCGCCCCTACTCGGAGCGGGCCGGCTACGAGACCGGCCTGGCGAAGGTGGCCACGGTCGTCGACTCCGTCCGCGCGGAGCGGGGCGAGGAGAGCGTCCTCGTGGTCGACAACGGCGACTTCCTGCAGGGGACGCCGCTGACCTACTACTACGCCAAGCAGGAGCCGGTCACCGAGACCCGCGTCGAGCACCCGATGGCGGCGGCGTACGACGCCATCGGCTACGACGCGCAGGTCGTCGGCAACCACGAGTTCAACTACGGGCTCGACCTGCTGCGGGCCTACGAGAAGGACGTCGACCACCCGGTGCTCGGCGCCAACGTGCTGCGCGAGGGCACCCCGCGCCCCTACCTGAAGCCGTACACGATCGAGACGATGCGCGTGCCCGGCCACCGGCCGGTCAAGGTGGGCATCCTGGGCCTGACCACGCCGGGCTCGGCGATCTGGGACAAGGGCAACGTCGAGGGCCGGGTCACCTTCCAGGACATGGTCGAGGCCGCGGAGAAGTGGGTCCCGGTCGTCGACCGGAAGGCCGACGTCGTCGTCGTCCTCTCGCACGCGGGGGTCGGCGGGACCTCCTCCTACGGCCCCGAGGTGCCCACGGAGAACCCGACGGACGTCATCGCCCGCACGGTGCCCGGCATCGACGCGATGGTCGTCGGCCACACCCACCGGAACGCGCCCTCTCACGTCGTCACCAACGAGGTCACCGGTGAGGAGGTGCTGCTCACCCAGCCCTACCGCTGGGGCGCCACCGTCTCGCAGGTCGACATCGACCTGCAGCAGGTCCGCGGGAGGTGGGACGTCGTCGGCACCAGCGCCAGGGCGCTGAGCACCGCCGGCGTCGCGGAGTCGCGGGAGGTGCTCGACGCCACGGCCGAGGCGCACGCGACCACCGTCGAGTACGTCAACCAGGTGGTGGCGCAGTCGGCGCAGGAGCTCTCGGCGGTCACCAGCCGGTACGAGGACACCGCGATCCTGGACTTCATCCAGGACGTGCAGACCGACACCGTCGCCGCCGCCCTGGAGGGCACCGACCGGGCCGACCTGCCGGTGCTCTCGATCGCGGCGCCGTTCAGCCGGGAGGCGGTGTTCCCGGCCGGGGACGTGACGATCCGCGACATCGCCGGGCTCTACATCTACGACAACACCCTCGAGGCCGTGGAGCTCACCGGCGCCCAGCTGGAGGAGTACCTGGAGTTCTCCGCCCGGTACTTCCAGCAGGTCCCGGCCACCGGGGACGTCGACGTCGAGGCGATCACCAACGCCCCGACCACCGAGGCGCCGACCGGGACACCGGACTACAACTTCGACATCCTCTCCGGTGTCGAGTACGGGATCGACGTGTCCCAGCCGGTGGGCTCGCGCATCGTCGGGCTCTCCTACGAGGGGCAGCCGGTCGCCGACGACGACCGGTTCGTCGTGGCCGTGAACAACTACCGGCGCAGCGGTGGTGGCGGTTTCCCGCACATCAGCACCGCGCCGGTGGTCTACAACGAGCAGCTGGAGATCCGCCAGCTGCTCATCGAGCGGGCCCAGGCGGACGGCGTGATCGACCCGGCGGAGTTCTTCGTGGAGAACTGGCAGCTGGTGCGCGGCGACCAGCCGCTGCTCCCGTGACGCGCTGACACCGACCCACCCGGCCGGGTGGGAACGAGCTGGAGCCCCCGGAGCCGCGACGCCCCGGGGGCTCCCGTTCTGTCGGTGGCCTGTGGTGTGCTGACCGCCACATCGATCTCGAGGGGTGGACTCCTGTGACCAGTGCCGTCATCGGTCCCGCGGAACAGCTCGACCCGCGGCTGCTCGAGCACCGCCGCGAGCTCACCGGCTACTGCTACCGCATGCTGGGCTCGATCTTCGACGCCGAGGACGCGGTGCAGGAGACCCTGGTGCGTGCCTGGCGCGGCCTGTCGGACTTCGAGGGCAGGTCGGCGCTGCGGTCGTGGCTCTACCGCATCGCGACGAACGTCTGCCTGGACCAGCTCGCCGGCCGGCAGCGCCGCGCGCTGCCGATGGACCTCGCCGGCTCCCCGTACCCGCCGGTCCCGGCGTCGCTGAGCGGGCGCCGGCCGGCGACGGCGTGGATCGAGCCGGTGCTCGACCGCCAGGTCCTGCCCGAGGACGGCGACCCGGCCGACCAGGCGGTGGCCAAGGAGTCGGTGCGGCTGGCGTTCGTCGCCGCCCTGCAGCACCTGCCGCCCAAGCAGCGGGCGGTGCTGATCCTGCGCGAGGTGCTGCGCTGGAAGGCCGACGAGGTCGCCGAGCTGCTCGACACCACCGTCGCCTCCGTCAACAGCGCCCTGCAGCGGGCCCGGGCCACGCTCGCCGACGCCGGCGGCCGCCCCGCGCCGCGCACCCTCGACGACGACGCCCGCGCCCTGCTGGCCCGCTACCTCGACGCCTTCGAGCGCTACGACATCGACGCCTTCGTGCAGCTGCTGCACGAGGACGCGACCCAGCACATGCCGCCATTCGAGATGTGGCTGCGCGGGCGGGAGGACATCGGCACCTGGATGCTCGGCCCCGGCGCCGGGTGCCGGGGATCGCGGGTGATCGAGACGTCCGCCAACGGGACGCCGGCGTTCGCCCAGTACCGGCCCGCCGAGGGGGGTGGTCACGTGCCGTGGGGGCTGCACGTGCTGGAGATCGAGGACGGCCGGATCGCCCACATCTCCAGCTTCCTGAACCTCGACTGCGAGCTGTTCGCCGCCCTGGGGCTGCCGACGGAGCTGTGATCCCAGCGCTCCGGGGCGGGGTGGGCGCGGTTCGCACCCGCTTGACCGGGCCGGCGCACCACGCCAGCCTGTGCGGATGACGGCACTGGTGATGCCCGTGCACGGGCGGTGGGCGTGGGACGCGCGCGGCGAGGGCCGGGCGGTCCGGGTCTCGACGCACGTCGAGGCGGGGCTGCTCAACCTCAGCCTCTGGCGCGGGGAGACGTGCGTCGGCACGGCGCGGCTGGCGCCCGAGGACGTCGCGCAGCTGGTCGCCGGGCTGACCGACGGGCTCGGCGCCCTCGCCGCCCGCCCGCGGGTGCTCGCCCCGGACGCCACCCGGGTGGCCGAGCTGGAGACCCGGCTGGCGCGGCTGGAGCGGGAGCGCACGCCGCTGTGGCGCCGGGCGGCCGACGCCGCCGGCGGCTGGGCGGTGCGGAAGGCCGCGCGCCGGCCGCGGTAGGTTCCGCCGTGCGGCGGCGCGCTCACCCCGGCCGGACGGGGGGCCGGTCGCCACGGGGTCGTGCGCGCGTTCCCGCGGGAACGCCGGTCCCGCCGCTGCCGGCCCGCCGACGGGAGCCGAGCAGGACCCGGGTGAGCACCCGCGGGTGCATCAGCTCCGACGGGCGGGCGAGCATCCCGACGACGCGGATGAAGGCGGCGGCCACGACCGGGTCCCGGTGCGCCACCGGCAGCAGGCGCTCCAGGTAGGCGGTGGTGAGCCGCCACGCCGCCGGCCGGGGACCCTCCACGTCCGGGTGGGCGAGGTCGGAGCCCGTGGCCAGGTCCCACGCGTCCTGCACGGCCCACCGCGCCGCCGCGAGCGTCCGGGCGCCGACGCCGTCCACCCCACCCGCGTCCAGCGCCCGCCCCAGTTCCACCGCCTCGACGATCGCCACGGTCATGCCCTGCCCGAAGCGGGGGTCGAAGGAGCAGACCGCGTCACCGGCGACCAGGAACCGTTCGGGCAGGCGCTGCACCTGGTCGTACCGGTGCCGCGAGAACGAGGGGAAGGCGGCCCGGGCGGCGTCCCCGATCGGCTCCCCGCCGACGACGATCTCGGCGAGGTCCCCGTTCCAGAGGCTGGTGGCGTAGTCGGAGAACCCGGCCAGGTCGGCCGGCGGTCGCTCGCCGAGCATGCCGATGAGGGTGACGATCCAGCGCCCGTCCTCGACGGCCAGTGCGGCGGCGCCCCTGCGTTCGCCGGGAGGCACGTCGACCAGCACGTTGCGCCCGCCGCCGAGCACCGCCGGATCGCGGCGGAACAGGCGCGTCGTGTAGTGCACGTCCACCTTGAGGCGCTCCTCGGCAGGGGGCGGGTACCCCAGTCCGGCGAGCCAGCGGGGTGACGGTGATCCGCGCCCCGTGGCGTCGACCACCAGGTCGGCATCGAGGGTCCGCTCCTCGTGCGGCGGTACCTCGGACCGGAGCCGCACACCCGTGATGCGGCTGCGGGCCGCGTCCGTCGTCAGCTCGCGGGCGGCCCACCCGTCGAGCACCTCGACGCCGTCGAGGGCACGGATCCGGTCGCGGACGACCCCCTCGATCAGCGCCCGGGTCGCCCCTGTGATGCGGAAGTCCGTGCCGGTCAGGTCGAGCCGGCCGCCGCCCATGTGGAACCGCCACTCGGGTGACCGGATGACGTGGGCACCGGCGGCCGCCAGGTCGTCGACGATCCCCGGGAGCAGGTCCTCCAGCCGGGCCAGCCCGCCCGGTACCAGCAGGTGGATGTGCTGCCCCTGGGGCACGCCTCGCCGGTCCTCCCGGCGGTCGGGCAGCAGGTCCCGGTCGACCAGCGTGACGCGCTGGAAACGGCGGGCCAGCGGTACGGCGTGCACGAGCCCGGCGATGCCGGCACCGAGCACGACGGCGTGTTCTCCGAGACGGGGCACGGTCTCCTCCAACGGCAGCGACTGCGACGTCAGCTCACGCTAGGAACCGGGGGGCTGGCCGGCATCGACCGAACGGTGCATCCTGCCGCCGCGGCACTGCACCGTCCGGTGCACGCCGGTCACACCAGGTGGTGCTCGTAGGCCCAGGCCGTCGCGGCGGACCGGTTGGGCAGCGCCAGCTTGGTGAAGACGTTGTGCAGGTGCCGGGCCACGGTCTTGTCGCTGATGACCAGCCGGGCGGCGATCTCGCGGTTGGTGCACCCCTGAGCCACGAGGCGGATGACGTCGACCTCCCGCTCGGTCAGCCCGGCGGTCCGGGGCCGGGCGCAGAGGCGCTCCAGGTCCGGCGCCGCCCCGACCGCCTGGAAGACGCCCCGCGCCGTGCCCACCTCCATCGCCGCGGTGTCCTCGTCGCCGAGGCCGCGCAGCGCCCGGCCGACGAGCACACGGGTCCGCGCGGCCTCGTAGGGAGCCCCCAGCGCCGACCAGCGGGCCAGCGCCGCCGACAGGTGGTCCAGCGCGGGCGCGTACCGGCGCTCGGCGAGCGCGACCGCGCCCCGGGCGCGCGCGGCGGTGGCCCGCAGGGCGCTGGTGCCGACGGCGTCGGCGATCCCGCCCAGCTCGACGGACGCCGTCCCGGCCGCCGCGACGTCGCCGGCGTCCAGCAGGATCTCCACGCCGGCGGCCAGCAGCTCGGTCCGCGGTCGGGGAGCGCGCACCTCGTCCACCACGCCGTCACCGCCGAGGGAGGGCCGGTCGAGGGCGCAGCGGATCGCCGCCACCGCGGCCCCGGTGCGCCCCTGGGCCAGGCGCAGCAGCGCCAGCCCGGGGTGGGGGTCGTGACCCAGGGCGACGGCCTGCTCGAAGGCGGCCTCGGCGGCAGCCTCGTCGCCCCGCACCCGGTGCAGCTCGGCCAGCCTGTAGTGCGCCATCCCGGCGGCGGGGTCGGGTGGGTCGCAGAGCCAGCGGCAGGCGCGGTCGGCCTCCCGGAGCGCCTCCGCCCAGTCGCCGCGCCACTGGGCCAGCTCGGCGCGGTGCACCAGGCACTGGCCGCGGAACGGGACGAGGCCGGGCTGGGCATCGCACCAGCCGGCCAGGTCCGCCGTCCACTCCTGGGCCCGGCGCAGGTCGAGGACCTGGTGGCACGCGAGGACGACGGCGCAGTAGACGATCCCCGCCGCGATCGGTGACACGTGCCCGGCACGCACGGCCACCATCGCCTCGTCGAGGTGCGCCATCCCGCGCGCGGCCGCGCCGCTCCGGATCAGCGCCTGGCCCTGGCCGAGGCAGCCGAGGGTCGCCAGGTCGACGTCCCCGCAGCGCCGGCCGGTCGCCGTGGCGCGGGCGAAGGCGCGGTGCGCGGCCGCCGGGTCCCCGCGCTCCAGCTCGCCCAGGCCGGCGGGGAGCAGCAGGTACCCCCACTCGGCGCAGTCCCGCGGTGCGCCCTCCTCCAGGACCCGCTGCGCCCGGGCGATCCAGCCGCTGCCACGTGCCTCGGCCCCGTGCACGGATACCAGCACCAGGCCGAGCCAGAAGGCGCACCGCGCCGCGGCGAGGGCGTCGCCCCGCTGGAGGAAGGCCTCGTACGCCCTCTCCCACGCGTCCTCGGCGACGGCGTCCCTGCGGGTCAGCTGGGCGCTGAGCCCGAACCGCAGCAGGTCCTCCGCGTCGTGGAGCCGGCCCTGGTCGTCGGCCGCGCCCAGCTGGGTGCAGGCGTCCTCCCACGCGCGGCGGTCCGCGGCGTCGCGCCCCAGTCGTAGGGGGTCCATGCCTCCTGGCTACACCCCGGCGGCTCGTTCGACCAGGGCCGGCCGCGCGGACGGGTCAGGACGCGGCGGGACGGCCCCCGGGGGCCGGGGCGTCGTCCCGCGGGAGCACCGCCGGGCCGGCGACCGGGCACTGGTGGCACTCCTCGATGCGGACCCGCCGGGCACCGGGTGGCGGCACCCGGTCCTCCGGGGCGGCGTCCCCGAGCGGGCGGCGCACGTACAGGATCGCCAGCAGCGCCCCGGCGGCGAGGAGCCCGGCCAGGATGAGCATCGCCGCGCGGAAGCCGTCGGCGAAGGCATCGGGGTCGGTGTAGTCGGTCCCGCCGATCCCCGCGGCGACCGGGACCACCGCGACCGCGAGCAGCCCGGCCGCCCGGGCGACGGCGTTGTTGACCCCCGAGGCGACCCCGGCGTACCGGTCGGGGGCGGAGTCCAGCACGGTGGCCGTGAGCGGGGCGACCAGCAGGGTGAGCCCGGCGCCGAAGAGCAGCGCCCCGGGTAGGACGTCGAGCAGGTAGGAGGCCTCCGGGCCGATGCGGAGCATCAGCAGCACGCCGGCGGCGGCCACCAGCGGTCCGGCGGCGAGCAGCGGGCGCGGCCCGATCCGCTGGGCCAGCGCCCCCACCCGTGCCGAGAACAGCAGCATCAGGACGGTGACCGGCAGCAGCGCGGTGCCGGCCAGCAGCGGGCTGAAGCCGGAGACCACCTGCAGCTGCAGGACCAGCAGCACGAACAGCGCCCCGAGCGCGGCGTAGACGAAGAGGGTGACGGCGTTCGCGGCGGTGAACTGCCGCACCGCGAACAGCGACGGCGGCACCAGCGGGTGGGGCGAGCGACGCTCGACCGACACGAACGCGGCCAGCCCCACGACCCCCGCCGCGAGCCAGGTCCAGATGGCCGCGTCCAGGCCATCCTCCCCGGCCGCGGTGAGCGCGTAGGTCAGCGCGCCGAGCCCGAGGGCGACCAGCGCCGTCCCGGCCCAGTCCAGCCGCGGCGCGGCGGCCGGGTCGCGCGACTCGGGCACGTGCCGCAGCGTGACCAGGACGACCAGGGCCGCCAGCGGCAGGTTGACCAGGAAGACCGCCCGCCAGCTCCACTCGACCAGCCAGCCCCCGACGAACGGGCCGACGGCGGCGGCGACGCCGGAGAGCCCGGACCAGGCACCGACCGCGGCGGCCCGGTCGGGGCCGGAGAAGGACGCCGAGATGATCGCGAGGCTCCCGGGGGTCAGCAGCGCCCCGCCGATGCCCTGCAGCGCGCGGGCGGCCACGAGCGTGCCGGTGTTCGGGGCCAGTCCGCACAGCAGCGAGGCGAGGGCGAACCAGCACACGCCGATGACGAAGATCCGCCGGCGCCCGTAGCGGTCGCTGAGCGAGCCGCCCAGCAGGATGAGCGCGGCGAGGGTGAGCGTGTAGGCGTTCACCGTCCACTGCAGCCCGGCGAAGTCGGCACCGAGGTCGGACCCGATCCGCTCCAGGGCGACGTTGACGACCGTGGCGTCCAGCATGGCCACGCCCGAGCCGAGCACCGTCGCGAGCAGCACCCAGCGCCCCTGCGCGGTGCCCATCCGCAGGCCCGCGCCGACCGGAGGTGGTGCGGTCATGTGCGTCCTCCTCCGCCGGCTGCCGTCCGGATCGGCGCGTCGCCCGCCGCTGTGCAACGCCTGGGGGAGCGGGGGATTCCGCGGGCCGGCCGACGGCGGGTGGAGGGCCGTGCGGTGGTCGCCGCG
This sequence comes from Blastococcus sp. KM273128, assembly GCF_021698975.1. Classification (GTDB taxonomy): domain Bacteria; phylum Actinomycetota; class Actinomycetes; order Mycobacteriales; family Geodermatophilaceae; genus Blastococcus. The sequence continues at coordinate 153,582 of NZ_SSXA01000001.1, forward strand.
ACCAGGACTGCCCGGGTCGCTGCCGCGTCGACGACCGGAAAGTTCGAGTCGGGCGGCGCCGGCCGCGCAGCAGCGACGTCTTCTCGGCCCACTCGAACGTATAGCGCACCCCGGGGCTTGCGGCAAGACCCCGGGGGGCTCGCACACTCGTCCGCCGGGGCCGGCTGACCGCGCGCGGACGGGCGCGGCGGAGGCCCCGGATCGGAGCCGCTGCCGTGACCGTGTCCACCCGTGCCTTCGACCTCCCCGACCACCTCGCCGCCAAGGCCGACCCCGCGCTGGTCGCCGCCGACGAGCGGCACTTCACCCTGATCGCCGACAGCCTCGCGCGGTCGATCGCCGAGCTCGCCGAACGGCTGGCCGCCGAGCGCGCCGCCCCGGGCGGCGCCGGCCAGGCGGCGCTGGACCGCGACCTGGAGGTGCACCGGCTGGCCACCCGGCTGCGCACGCTGCGCCGGTTCGGCCTGGACCTGTGCCTGGGGCGGGTCGTCCCGGCCGATGGCGGCGAGCCCGTCTACGTGGGGCGGCTCGGGCTCACCGACGGCGCGGGTCGCCGGCTGCTCGTCGACTGGCGCTCCCCGGCGGCGGAGCCGTTCTTCGCCGCCACCCACGCCGCACCGATGGGGCTGGCCAGCCGCCGCCGCTACCGCTGGACCCGCGGCCGGATCACCGACTACTGGGACGAGGTCTTCACCGCCGACGGCCTGGAGGGGCACGCCGCCCTCGACGACCAGTCGGCCTTCCTGGCCAGCCTCGGCGGCACCCGGTCGGCCCGGATGCGCGACGTGCTCGGCACGATCCAGGCCGACCAGGACGCGATCGTCCGCGCCGGCTCGCGCGGCGCCCTCGTCGTGGACGGCGGCCCGGGCACGGGCAAGACCGTCGTCGCCCTGCACCGCGCGGCCTACCTGCTCTACGCCGACCCGCGCCTGGGCCACCGCGGGGGCCGCGTGCTGTTCGTCGGCCCGCACCACCCCTACCTCGCCTACGTCGCCGACGTCCTGCCCGGCCTCGGGGAGGAGGGGGTGCGCACGTGCACGCTGCGCGACCTGGTGCCCGAGGGTGCCGGCGCCCTCGACGAGGCCGACCCGGAGGTGGCCCGGCTGAAGTCGTCGGTGGGGATGGTGGCGGCGATCGAGGCGGCCGTCCGGTTCTACGAGGAGCCACCGGCCCGGGGGACCACGGTCACCACGCCGTGGGACGACGTCCGGCTGACCCCGGAGGACTGGGCCGAGGCGTTCGACGCGGTGGAGGCCGGCACGCCGCACGACGAGGCGCGCGAGCAGGTGTGGGACGCGCTGGTCGCGATCGTGGTCGACGCGCACGACGGCGACGTCGACCCCGAGCTGGTCCGCGCCGCGGTGCGCCAGGACCGGCAGCTGCGGGCGGCGCTGGACCGGGCCTGGCCGCTGCTGGACCCGGCCGACGTCGTCGGGGACCTGTGGTCGGTGCCGGCCTACCTGCGGCGGTGCGCGCCGGGGCTCGCGCCCGACGAGGTGGCGCGGCTGCAGCGCAGCGACCCCCGGGCGTGGACGACGGCCGACCTGCCGCTGCTGGACGCGGCCCGGGTGCGGCTCGGTGACGCGGGGGCGGTGCGGCGCAGGCAGCGCGAGGAGGCGGTCGTGGCCCGGGAGCGCGAGCGCATGTCGGCGGTGATCGACGAGCTGGTCGCGGCCGACGACTCCGAGCTGCTGCTGATGACGAGCCTGCGGCACGGCGACCTGCGCGACGCCCTGGTCGACCGGGACGCCGTGCCCGCGGTGGACGCCGACCCGCTGGCCGGGGCGTTCGCGCACGTCGTCGTCGACGAGGCCCAGGAGCTCACCGACGCCGAGTGGCAGGTGCTGCTGCGCCGCTGCCCGTCGCGGAGCTTCACCGTGGTCGGCGACCGGGCGCAGGCCCGGCGCGGCTTCCCCGAGACCTGGGCCGAGCGGCTGCACCGGGTCGGGCTCACCGAGGTGCGGCAGATGTCGCTGACCGTCAACTACCGGACGCCGGCGGAGGTCATGACAGAGGCCGAGCCGGTGATCCGCGCGGTGCTGCCGGACGCCAACGTGCCGACGTCGGTCCGCAGCACCGGGGTGCCGGTGGGGCACGGGCCGGTGTCGGAGCTGGACGCGGTCGTGGACGGCTGGCTGGCGGAGCACGTCGAGGGCACCGTCTGCGTGATCGGGGCGCCCTCGTTCCCCGAGCGGCCCCGGGTGCGGTCGCTGGCCCCGGCGCTGGCGAAGGGGCTGGAGTTCGACCTCGTCGTCCTCGTCGACCCGGAGGCGTTCGGTGCGGGCGTCGGGGGAGCGGTGGACCGCTACGTCGCGATGACCCGGGCGACGCAGCGGCTCGTCGTCCTCACGAGCCGGTGAGGTGGGCTCAAGCCTCGGTGGCCGCCGCCGGGGGCGGGGTGGCGGCCCGTCGCCGCGACCGGCGCAGCGGCACCAGCACCGCGACGGCGACCAGCGCGGTGAGCACCAGCCACGGCAGGACGACGCCGAGCACGACGACGGCCCCGCCCGCGACCGCGACCAGGGACCGCCACCCGGTGGCCAGCCCGTCGAGGAAGCCGTCCGGCCCGCCGGCCGGGGCGACGCCGAACGGCTCCAGGTGCACCCGCAGCGTCGAGAGCTCCACCTGGTCGGCGAGCGCGGCCCGCCGCGACTGCAGCGACTCGAGCTCCTGCTGCCGCTGGGAGAGCGCCTGCTCCGCGTCCAGCAGCGCCTCGGTGGTGGCGGCGTCCGCCATCAGGGCGAGCAGCCGCGCCACCGAGGCCTGCAGCGCGGAGATGCGGGCATCCAGGTCGACGACGGTCGCGGTCACGTCGGAGCGGGACACCGACACGTCCTCGACGTCGCCGAGCTCCCCGAGGTCGGCCAGGAGGCCGGTCAGCGCGTCCGCCGGCACCCGCACGACGAGATCCGCGACGACGCCCTCGACGCCGTCCGCGACGGAGGTGGACTGCACCGCGCGCTCGTCGACGCGTCCACCGGCGGCCTCCACGAGCTCGCTCACCTGCTGCGCACCGGCGGCCGGGTCGGCGACGGCGAGGGAGGTGCCGGCGGTGGTGACCACCTGCCGGTCGGGGGCGGCCTCCTCGCTGCCGGGGAG
>NZ_SSXA01000002.1 GCF_021698975.1 Blastococcus sp. KM273128
CGAGCTGCTCCCCGACGGCACCTTGCAGGTCACCACACCCAGCGGCGTCACCCGCAGCACCCGGCCACCCGGCCTCCGCGATCTGGAGGCCCAACCGGCGCTCCCCGCACCACCCCGCCCACCGCCGGCGGTCGTCGAACCACCGCCCTTCTGACGGTTGCCTGCGCCACCCGACCCCTCGCGGGTGCGGGAACGGCTGCCTGCAAGGGCTGGGGCGCGCGCAGGAGGTGACGGCTGCCTGCGCGAAGGGGTGGGGCCGCCGCGATCGGTCGCCTAGCGTCGTCCCATGACGAGCCCGCCCCTTCCGCAGCCGCCGGCTCCGGGCCCGGGCCGGTGGACCCGGTGCCGCCGCCCGGGCCGGTGGACCCGGTGCCGCCGCCCGGGCCGGCGCCCACGCCCGTCCCCGATCCGGCCGACCCGGCGGCGCCGCCGCCGTCCGGGCCGCAGCCGGTCTGAGGGAGCCGGCATGCCAGGGGCCCGGTACGCCGACCGGCGGGCAGCCGGCCGCGAGCTGGCGACCGCCCTGACCGGCCGGGCGGACGCCGGCGCCCTGGTGCTCGGGCTGCCCCGCGGCGGTGCCCTCGTCGCCGCCGAGGTGGCGCTCGCCCTCGGCGCGGAGCTGGACGTCCTCGTCGTCCGCAAGCTGGGCGCACCCGGGCACCCGGAGCTGGCGATGGGGGCGCTGGCCGCGGTCGGCGACCGCGTGGAGACCGTCTGGGTGACCTCGGTGCGCGAGCGCGTCGACCCGGCCCCGGACGCGGTGGCGGCGGTGCGGGAGCGCGAGCTCGCCGAGCTCCGCCGCCGGACCGGGGCCTACCGCGGCCGCCGCCCGGCCCCCGTCGTCGCCGGCCGCCACGTCGTGCTCGTCGACGACGGCCTCGCCACGGGCGCCAGCATGCGGGTCGCGGTCACCGCCGTGCGGGCGAGCGGGCCGGCGCGGCTCACCGTCGCCGTCCCGGTGGCGCCGCGGACGGCCCTCGCCGAGCTCGCCGGCGTCGTCGACGACCTGGAGTGCCCCTTCGCGCCGCGGGGCTTCCGGGCGGTCGGGCAGGCCTACGAGGACTTCTCGGAGACCTCCGACGAGGAGGTGCTCGACGCCCTGCACCGAGGGGGGACTGTCGGCTAGATCACAGCACGGCCTAGACTCGGGTCCGACCACTTTGTGAAGCTTTTCACAAGCGGTGCAGGAGCTCGGCGACGGACCGGAGGGGCGAGATGGCGCGGACGGCAGCGGCGCACGCCGCCGACGTCGTGGTCGTCGGCGCCGGCCCGGCCGGGTCCAGCGCCGCCTGGCACCTGGCGTCGTCCGGGCTCGACGTCGCGCTGCTGGAGAAGGCCGACTTCCCTCGGGAGAAGGTCTGCGGCGACGGGCTGACCCCGCGCGGCGTGCAGGCGCTGCACGACATGGGCGTCGCCACCGACGGGCCCGGCTGGGTGCGCCGCCGCGGTCTCCGGGTGCACGGCGGCGGGCGCGTCGCCGAGGTGGACTGGCCACGGCTGGACTCCTGGCCCGACCACGGCCTGGTGCGCACCCGCCGCGAGCTCGACGCGCTCCTGGCCGGGCACGCCCGGTCCGCCGGCGCCCGGCTGGTCACGGGCACCACCGTCACCGAACCGCTGCTGGACGACGCGGGGCGGGTGACCGGCGTCCGGGGCGAGGCCGCGGACCGGGAGCCGGTCACCTGGCGGGCGCCGCTGGTCGTCTCCGCGGAGGGGCTCTCCGGCCGGCTGGCCAAGCGGCTCGGCCTGCTGCGCCGCACCGACCGCCCGCTCGGGGTGGCCCTGCGGGGGTACGTGCGCAGCCGGCGCAGCGACGACGAGTACCTCGACATCGCCTTCGACCTGACCCCGGCAGGCCCCTCCCGCGAGACCATGCCCGGCTACGGCTGGATCTTCGGCATGGGCGACGGGACGGCGAACGTCGGCTACGGGCTGCTCGACACCCGGCGCGGCACCGGGGCGGACCGCCGGTCGGTCCTCCGCCGCTGGCTGGACCTCTTCCCCGCCGAGGAGGGGCTGGGCGAGCAGGACGCCGTCGGCCCGCTCCGCGGCGCGGGGCTGCCCATGGCGCTGAGCCGTGGCCCGGCCTACACCCGCGGGCTGCTGCTCGCCGGGGACGCCGCCGGCACGGTCAACCCCTGCAACGGCGAGGGGATCAGCGCCGCGATCGAGAGCGGCCGGATGGCCGCCGAGACCGCCGTCGCCGCGCTCGCCCGGCCGCAGGGCGCGACGCGGGAGGCGGTCCTGCGGCGCTACCCCGACCGGCTGCGGGCGGAGCTGGGCCGCCACCACCGGCTGGGCTTGGGCTTCCTCGCGCTGCTGGCCCGGCCGGCCGTGGTGCGGGTGGCGATGGCGCGCGGCCTGCGCCGGCCGGCCGTCACCGACGCGATGCTGCGGGTGATGGGCAACCTGTCCGACGGCCGCGACGGCGACCTGGTCGACCGCGCGCTCGCCGTGCTCCTCCGACTCACCCCGGCGACCTGAGTGGCTGCCGTGACGTCCCGCCCCGACACAGACGCTCTGTGGCCGGACCGTGACCCGTACGTGACCACCATCACCCTAGGGTGCCGCTGATGCTCTCGACCTACGCCCCGATCGTCGGGCTCTTCGTGCTCGCCGCCGCGTTCGCGCTGTTCTCGGTGGCCGTCGCCCCGTTCGTGGGGCCGCGGCGCCACAACCGCGCCAAGCTCGCCGCCTACGAGTGCGGCATCGAGCCGGTCGACCAGCCGCTCACCGGGGGGCGGTTCCCGGTGAAGTACTACCTGACGGCGATGTTGTTCATCGTCTTCGACATCGAGATCGTCTTCCTCTACCCGTGGGCCGTCGCCAACGACGCGCTCGGCGTGTGGGGTCTGGTCGCGATGGTCGCGTTCATCGGCACCGTCTTCATCGCCTTCGCCTACGAGTGGCGGCGCGGCGGGCTCGAGTGGGACTGAGGGGAGTCTGACCATGGGTCTCGAGGAGAAGATCCCCAGCGGCGTCCTGCTGACCAGCGTCGAGAAGCTGGTCAACTGGACCCGCAAGTCGTCGCTGTGGCCGGCGACGTTCGGCCTGGCCTGCTGCGCGATCGAGATGATGGCCTCGGGGGCCGGCCGCTACGACCTGGCGCGCTTCGGCATGGAGGTCTTCCGGGCCTCGCCGCGGCAGGCCGACCTGATGATCGTCGCCGGGCGGGTCAGCCAGAAGATGGCCCCGGTCCTGCGGCAGATCTACGACCAGATGCCCGAGCCGCGCTGGGTGCTCTCGATGGGCGTGTGCGCGAGCTCCGGCGGGATGTTCAACAACTACGCGATCGTCCAGGGCGTCGACCACGTCGTCCCGGTGGACATGTACCTGCCCGGCTGCCCGCCGCGGCCGGAGATGCTCATGGACGCCATCCTCAAGCTGCACCACAAGATCCAGCACGAGCCGCTGGGCCCCAAGCGGGCCCGGGAGCTGGAGCGGGCGCGCCAGGAGGGCACCGCGCGCGACCTGCTCGTCGAGATGCCCTCGACCGTGCGCGCGGACAAGCAGCAGCGCCGCGCCTACGAGGAGGCGGCCGCCCAGGGCCGGACCGGGCAGTTCGCCATCGAGCAGCGCGGCGGCAACGCGGTGCTGCTCCCCGGGGAGAGGGGGAGCCGGTGAGCAACGACGGCGGGGCGGTCGTCCCGGGCCGCGAGGAGGCCGGGTACGACGACGCCACGGCGCCCGCGGGCGGTTTCCGGAAGGGCGCGTTCGGCGTCTCCGGCAGCGGGGACACGTCCGGCTTCGGCGGGCTCGTCCGCGTGGAGCCCGGCGGCGCGGTCGCGCTGCACTCGACCGACCGCCCCTACGGCGGCTGGTTCGACGAGGTCACCGACGCGCTGGTCGACGCCGTCGGCGAGGGCACCTACGCGGCCGCGGTGCAGCGCGTCCTGGTCGACCGCGGCGAGATCACCTACTTCGTGGCGCGCGAGCACCTGCTCACCCTGGTGCGGGCGCTGCGCGACGACGAGGCGCTGCGGTTCGAGCTGTGCAGCAGCGTCTCCGGCGTCGACTACCTCGACAGCGGCGGCCCCGCGGTCGCGCCGGGCCGGCCCCGGCTGCACGTCGTCTACCACCTGACGTCGATGACCTACCGCCGCCGCATCCGGCTGGAGGTGGCCGTGAGCGCGGAGGACCCGCACGTCCCGTCGGTCACCGCCGTCTACCCGACGGCGGACTGGCACGAGCGGGAGACCTACGACATGTTCGGCGTCGTCTTCGACGGCCACCCGGCGCTGACCCGGATCCTCATGCCCGACGACTGGGACGGCTTCCCGCAGCGCAAGGACTACCCGCTGGGCGGGGTCCCGGTGGAGTACCACGACGCGACGATCCCGCCGCCGGACACCCGGAGGGCCTACCGATGAGCACGACCTACGACCCCGCCGACCCGTACGCGGGTTCGCGGGAGACCACCGAGGGCCGCGTCTACACCGTCACCGGCGGGGACTGGGACGTCACCCTCGGGGCCGATCCGCACGGCGAGGAGCGCCTCGTCGTCAACATGGGCCCTCAGCACCCGTCCACGCACGGCGTGCTCCGGCTCGTCCTCGACCTCGAGGGCGAGACCGTCACCAAGGCGCGGGTCGTCATCGGCTACCTGCACACCGGCATCGAGAAGAACACCGAGTACCGCAACTGGGTGCAGGGCACGACCTTCGTGACCCGCATGGACTACCTCGCACCGCTGTTCAACGAGGCCGGCTACTGCCTGGCGGTGGAGAAGCTGCTCGGCATCGAGGCCCCGCCCCGCGCCCAGACCATCCGCGTGCTGGTCATGGAGCTCAACCGCATCGCCTCGCACCTGGTCGCCCTGGCCACCTTCGGCATGGAGATGGGCGCCCTGACCGGCATGACGAACGGCTTCCGCGAGCGGGAACTCGTCCTCGACCTGCTCGAGGAGATCACCGGCCTGCGGATGAACCACGCCTACATCCGCCCCGGCGGGCTGGCGCAGGACCTGCCCGAGGGCGCGGTCGAGCACATCCGCGAGTTCCTGGAGTTCTTCCCCAAGCGGGTCGCGGACTTCCACCGGCTGCTGACCGGCCAGCCGATCTGGCAGCGCCGGCTCAAGGACGTCGGCTACCTCGACGTGACCGGCTGCGTCGCGCTCGGCGTGACGGGACCGATCCTGCGCGCCGCCGGGCTGCCCTGGGACCTGCGCAAGGTCGAGCCGTACCTGGGCTACCAGACCTACGACTTCGAGGTGCCGACCGCCGACACCTGCGACGCCTGGGGCCGCTACCTCGTGCGCATGTCCGAGGTGAACGAGTCGCTGCGGATCATCGAGCAGGCGCTCGACCGGCTGGAGCCGGGGCCGGTGATGGTGGAGGACAAGAAGATCGCCTGGCCGGCGCAGCTCTCCCTCGGTCCCGACGGCATGGGCAACTCCCACCAGCACGTGGCGCACATCATGGGCCAGTCGATGGAGGCCCTGATCCACCACTTCAAGCTGGTCACCGAGGGCTTCCGGGTGCCGGCCGGCCAGGTGTACGTGCCGGTCGAGTCCCCGCGCGGCGAGCTCGGCTACCACGTCGTCAGCGACGGGAGCACCCGCCCGTGGCGCGTCCACGTGCGCGACCCCAGCTTCGTGAACCTGCAGGCCACGGCGGCGATGAGCGAGGGCGGCATGATCGCCGACGTCATCGCCGCGATCGCCTCGATCGACCCCGTGATGGGGGGAGTGGACAGATGAGCGCTCTGCCAGGCAGCCCCGAGGGGACGGCGGTCACCGGCCTGGACTCCAGCCCGGTCGACGCCGGCTCCCTCGCCGAGGTGCCGCCGCTGCCCGAACGCGCCCGCCTCGAGGCGCGGGACATCATCGCCCGCTACCCGGTGGCCCGGTCGGCGCTGCTGCCGATGCTGCACCTGGTGCAGAGCTACCAGGGCTACGTGACCCCCGAGGGCGTCGCGCTGTGCGCCGAGGAGCTGCGGCTGACCAAGGCCGAGGTCGGCGCGGTCGCGACCTTCTACACGATGTACAAGCGCCGCCCGACCGGCCGGCACCTCGTCAGCGTCTGCACCAACACGCTGTGCGCCGTCCTGGGCGGGCAGCGGATCATGGACGCGCTCTCGGCCGACCTCGGCGTGCACCACGACGAGACCGCCGCCGACGGCTCGATCACCCTCGAGCACGCCGAGTGCCTCGCCGCCTGCGACTACGCGCCGGTGGTCACCGTCGACTACGAGTTCTACGACCAGCAGGACGTCGAGAGCGCCCGCGCCCTGGTCGCCGCGCTGCGCCGGGGCGAGAAGCCGCTGCCCACCCGCGGCGCCCCGCTCACCGACTTCCGCGGGATCTCCCGCCAGCTCGCCGGGTTCTCCCAGCACGCCGACGACGCCGCCGCGGCCGCCGCCGTCGACGCGCCGGGCGAGTACGGGCCGACCCTGCGCGGGCTGCGGCTGGCCGCCGAGCGGGGCGAGTCCGCGCCCCCGATGCGGGGGCCGGAGCCCGAGCCGGCGGACGCGGGGGAGCCGCGCGAGACCGTCCGACCGTCCGGCACCACCGGCGAGACCCCCGGGCAGGAGGCCGCGGACGCGCGCGTCGCCGCCGCGGACACCCCGGCGGAGGAGGCCGGCGCCGCCGGCTCCCACCCCGACGCCCCCGAGCCCGCCGGCCGCCGGCTCCCCGACGGCAGCACCGGGACCGAGACGCCGGCGGGCGCGAAGCCCGGCACCGGCGACCAGGGCCCCGACGTCCCGCCGCCGGCCGGTGAGGGCTCCGACGGGCCCTCCCGCACCATCCAGGGCCGAGCACCGAAGCGGAGGCGCTGACCGATGCCCCTCACCCCCGTCCTCACCTCCCGCTGGGGAGCCGAGAACTCGTGGCGGCTGTCGACCTACGAGCGGCTCGACGGCTACTCGGCGCTGCGCACGGCGCTGTCGATGGCGCCCGACGAGCTGGTCGGCATGGTCAAGGAGTCCGGGCTGCGCGGCCGCGGCGGCGCCGGCTTCCCGACCGGCATGAAGTGGAGCTTCATTCCGCAGCCCAAGCCCGGGGAAGAGCCGACCGGGCCGGCGGCGATGCCCAAGTACCTCGTGGTGAACGCCGACGAGGGGGAGCCCGGTACCTGCAAGGACCTCCCGCTGATGATGGCCGACCCGCACTCCCTCATCGAGGGCGTGATCATCTCGGCCTACGCCATCCGGTCGACGTTCGCCGTCATCTACGTCCGCGGCGAGGCGGTGCACGCCCACCGGCGGCTGCTCAACGCCGTCGGCGAGGCCTACGCGGCCGGCTACCTCGGCACCGACATCCTCGGCTCGGGCTACGACCTGGAGCTGGTCGTGCACGCGGGCGCCGGCGCGTACATCTGCGGCGAGGAGACGGCGCTGCTGGACTCGCTGGAGGGCTACCGCGGCCAGCCACGGCTCAAGCCGCCGTTCCCCGCCGTCGCCGGGCTCTACGGCGCCCCGACGGTGATCAACAACGTCGAGACGCTGGCCAGCGTGCCTTTCGTCGTCCGCGGCGGCGCCGAGTGGTTCAAGGCGTTCGGGCCGGAGAAGTCACCGGGGCCGAAGATCTACTCGCTGTCGGGCCGCGTGGTGCGGCCGGGCCAGTACGAGGCCCCCATGGGGACGACGATGCGCGAGCTGCTGGAGATGGCCGGCGGCGTCCGCCCGGGGCACGAGCTGAAGTTCTGGACGCCCGGCGGCTCCTCGACGCCCTACTTCACCGCCGAGCACCTCGACGTGCCCCTGGACTTCGACTCGGTGGCGGCCGCGGGCTCCATGCTCGGCACCACCGCCCTCATGGTGTTCGACGAGACCGACTCGATCGTCGAGGCCACCCTGCGCTTCACCGAGTTCTACGCGCACGAGAGCTGCGGCAAGTGCACGCCGTGCCGCGAGGGCACCTACTGGCTGGTGCAGGTCCTGGAGCGGATCGCGCACGGCCGCGGCCGCGCGGAGGACCTCGAGATCCTGCTCGACACCTGCGACAACATCCTCGGCCGGTCGTTCTGCGCCCTCGGTGACGGCGCCACGAGCTGCATCACCAGCTCGCTGAAGTACTTCAGGGACGACTACGTCGCGCTGCTGCCCCCCGAGGAGCAGGCCCGGCTCGGCCGGACCCGCCTGCCGATCGAGCCCGTGAAGGCCGGAGCCGCCTGATGTCACTCACCCCCACCAGCCCCCAGCCCGCGCCGGCCGTCCCGCCGGGCGCACCGGGCCCGCACACCCCGCCGGACGCGGTGCACTGCACGATCGACGGGTTCGACGTCGCCGTCCCCAAGGGGACGCTGATCATCCGCGCCGCCGAGATGGTCGGGATCCAGATCCCGCGGTTCTGCGACCACCCGCTGCTCGAGCCCGTCGGCGCCTGCCGGCAGTGCCTCGTCGAGGTGGAGGGGCAGCGCAAGCCCGCCGCCTCCTGCACGATGCCCGTCACCGACGGCATGGTCGTGAAGACCCAGCTCTCCAGCCCGGTCGCCGACAAGGCGCAGCAGGGCACGATGGAGCTGCTGCTGGTCAACCACCCGCTGGACTGCCCGGTCTGCGACAAGGGCGGCGAGTGCCCGCTGCAGAACCAGGCGATGAGCAACGGCCGCGCCGAGAGCCGGTTCGTCGACCAGAAGCGCACCTACCCCAAGCCGCTGCCGATCAGCAGCGAGATCCTGCTCGACCGCGAGCGCTGCGTCCTCTGCGCGCGGTGCACCCGGTTCTCCCAGCAGATCGCCGGCGACCCGTTCATCGAGCTGTTCGAGCGGGGCGCGCTGGAGCAGGTGGCGATCTACGAGGACGAGCCGTTCTCCTCCTACTTCTCCGGCAACACCACCCAGATCTGCCCGGTCGGGGCGCTCACCAGCGCGCAGTACCGGTTCCGCGCCCGCCCGTTCGACCTGCGCAGCGAGCCCAGCGTCTGCGAGCACTGCGCGTCGGGCTGCGCCATGCGCAGCGACTACCGGCGCGGCAAGGTCACCCGGCGGCTGGCCGGCGAGGACCCGGCGGTCAACGAGGAGTGGACCTGCGACAAGGGCCGCTACGCCTTCCGCTACGCCACCGCCAACGAGCGGCTGACCACGCCGCTGGTCCGGCGGGACGGCCGGCTGGAGCCCGCCTCCTGGCCCGAGGCCTGGGCGGCGGCGGCCGACGGCCTGCGCCGGGCCCGCGCCGAGGGCGGCGTCGGCGTGCTGCCCGGCGGCCGGCTCACCGTCGAGGACGCCTACGCCTGGGCCACCTTCGCCCGGGTGGCCCTGGGCACCAACGACGTCGACGCCCGCGCCCGCGCCCACTCGCCGGAGGAGCTGGCCTTCCTGGGCGCGGTCGTGGCCGGCACCGGGCCGGCGACCGGTGCGGTGACCTACGAGGACGTGGGCTCCGCCCCGGCGGTGCTGCTCGCCGGCCTGGAGCCGGAGGAGGAGTCGCCGATCCTGTTCCTCCGCCTGCGGCGGGCGGTGCGCACCGGCAGCCTCGCCGTGTTCGACCTGGCGCCCTTCGCCACCCGCGCGTCCGCGAAGCTGCAGGCCACGGTGCTCACCACCCTGCCGGGCGCCGAGGCCCGTTCGCTGCACGCGCTCGCCGAGGGCAGCTGGGGCGGCCCCGCCGTCGAGGCGCTCCGGCAGCCGGGAGCCGTGCTGCTCGCGGGCGAGCGCCTCGCCGAGGCCCCCGGCGCGCTCACCGCGCTGCTGGCGCTGGCCCGGGCGACCGGTGCCCGCGTTGCCTGGGTGCCCCGCCGGGCCGGGGAGCGGGGCGCGGTGGAGGCCGGAGCCCTGCCCACGCTGCTGCCCGGCGGCCGCACCGTCGAGGACCCCGCGGCCCGCGCCGAGGTCGCGGCGGTGTGGGGCGTGGACCCCGCCGCGGTGCCCGCCGCGCCCGGCCGCGACCTCACCGGCATCCTCTCCGCCGCCCGCGCCGGCCGGCTGCCCGGCCTGCTCGTCGGCGGCGTCGACCCCGCGGACCTGCCCGACCCCGCATCGGCGCTGGCGGCGCTGGACGCGGCGGCGTTCGTGGTGAGCCTGGAGATGTTCCCGACGGAGGTCACCGAGCGCGCCGACGTCGTCCTGCCGGTGGCGGCGGCGCCGGAGAAGGCCGGGAGCTACCTGGACTGGGAGGGCCGGTGGCGGTCCTTCGACGCCACGCTGCACGGCACCGGGCAGCTGGCCGACGGCCGGGTGCTGCACGGCCTCGCCGAGGCCATGGGCGTCGAGCTGCGGCTCCCCGCGCCCGAGGTCGCGCGGGCCGCGCTCGCCTCCCTGGGCGCGCGCCGCACGGCCGCCGCCGACGTGCTCCCCGACGTCGACGCACCGGACGCGCCCGCGCTGCGGGAGGACGAGGCGGTGCTCGCCTCGTGGCGCCAGCTGCTCGACGTCGGCACGCTGCAGCGCGACGAGCCGGAGCTCGCCGGCACCGCCCGGCCCCCCGTGGCCCGCGTGGGCGCCGGCACCGCCGCCCGCCTGGGCCTCGCCGACGGCGACCGGCTCACCGTGAGCGGGGCGACCGGCTCGATCAGCCTCCCGGTGGCGGTCACCGAGATGCCCGACCAGGTGGTGTGGCTGCCCATGCGCTCACCCGGCAGCGAGGTGCGGACGGCGCTGGGCACCGGGCCCGGCGGCGTCGTCCGGCTGTCGGCCGCCCCGGTGCCGGCCGGCGCCACGACCCACCCGCTGGGGGACGCGCGATGACGCCCTGGGCCTCGCCCGAGCAGCCGACGCTGGCCGACTTCGGCCAGGACGTCTGGTGGATCGTGCTGATCAAGGTGGTCGGCGTCTTCGCCGTCCTGGTGCTGATGACGCTGTTCGCCATCGTCCTCGAGCGCAAGGTCGTCGCCCGCATGCAGCAGCGGATCGGCCCCAACCGCGTCGGGCCGCGCGGCTCCCTGCAGAGCCTCGCCGACGGGCTGAAGCTGGCGTTCAAGGAAGACATCATGCCGGCGCTCGCGGACAAGCCGGTCTACTTCCTGGCCCCGGTCATCGCGACCATCCCGGCGTTCGTCGCCTTCTCGGTCATCCCGCTGGGCCCCGTGGTCAGCATCTTCGGCGAGCAGACGCCGCTGCAGCTGACCGACGCCCCGATCGGCGTGCTGGTCATCCTGGCCATGTCGGCCATGGGCATCTACGGCATCGTGCTCGGCGGCTGGGCCTCCGGCTCGACCTACCCGCTGCTGGGCAGCATGCGCAGCGCGGCCCAGATGATCAGCTACGAGATCGCGATGGGGCTCTCCATCGTCGCGGTCTTCCTCTACGCCGGCTCGATGTCGACGTCGGAGATCGTGGCCGCCCAGGCCGACGGCAACGAGGTCTCCCTGTTCGGCCTCGAGTTCACCGGCCCCAGCTGGTTCGCGGTGCTGCTGCCGGTCTCCTTCGTCATCTACGCGATCGCCGTCGTCGGCGAGACCAACCGCGCGCCCTTCGACCTCCCGGAGGCCGAGAGCGAGCTCGTCGGCGGCTTCCACACCGAGTACTCGTCGCTGAAGTTCGCGCTCTTCTTCCTCGCCGAGTACATCAACATGGTCACCGTCTCCGCGCTGGCCGCCACGCTCTTCCTCGGGGGCTGGCGGGCGCCCTGGCCGATCTCGATCTGGGACGGCGCGAACAGCGGGTGGTGGCCGCTGCTCTGGTTCTTCCTCAAGGTCGTCGCCGCGCTGTTCGTCTTCATCTGGCTGCGCGGCACGCTGCCCCGGCTGCGCTACGACCAGTTCATGCGCTTCGGCTGGAAGGTGCTGGTCCCGGTCGCGCTGGTGTGGATCCTCGTCGTCGCCACGATGCGGACCCTCTCCCGCGAGGCCGATCTCTCCACCGGCCAGGTGGCGCTGTTCGTCGGCGTCCCCGTCGCGGTCCTGGTGCTGCTGGGCCTCGCGGTGGGCGCCCGCTCGGCCAACCGGGACACCCGGCTCATGGCCGAGGACGCCGCGGCGGGGGGCGTGCACGCCGCCGACCCCGAGCCCGACGTCCTGCCGCCGGCCGGCGGGGGGCGGCGCCCGGCCGGCACCCCCAGCCGGTCCGAGGGCGGCTTCCCCGTCCCGCCGATGGACCTCGTGGTGCCGCCCTCCCCGCGGCTGCGCCGCGAGCCGGTCGCCACCGACGGCGCGGTCGTCGGCACCGGGCGCCGCACGACCCCGACCACTTCCCAGGAGGACGGCGATGAGTGACAGCCGCAGCGACGACCGGGCCCCCGCCCGTCGGGGGCGCGGCGAGGTCGAGCGCCCCGCCGGTGCGACGTCCGGACGCCACGTCGCCCGGCCCGGGCTGCGCGACAAGCTGGTGCCGGCGCCCGCCCAGGGCTTCGGCGTCACCTTCGCGCAGATGTTCCGGACGGTGACCACCGAGCAGTACCCGTTCGAGCCGAAGGTGACCAAGCCGCGCTACCACGGGCGGCACGTGCTCAACCGGCACCCCGACGGGCTGGAGAAGTGCGTCGGCTGCGAGTTGTGCGCCTGGGCCTGCCCCGCCGACGCGATCTACGTGGAGGGCGGCGACAACACCGAGGACGCCCGCTACTCGCCCGGCGAGCGGTACGGCGCGGTCTACCAGATCAACTACCTGCGCTGCATCTTCTGCGGGCTCTGCATCGAGGCCTGCCCGACCCGCTCGCTGACCATGAGCAACGACTTCGAGCTGGCCGACGACAACCGGCGCGACCTGATCTACACCAAGGAGCAGCTCATGGCCCCGCTCCTGCCCGGCATGGAGGCGCCCCCGCACGCCATGCGGCTCGGCGACGACGAGAAGGACTACTACCTGCGCGAACCGGAGGTCCGGTCGTGACGCCGGACGCCGCGGTCGTCATCGGCACCGGCGAGGCGGTCGTCTTCTGGATCCTCGGCCCGCTGGCCCTGGCCGGGGCCCTGGGCATGGTGCTCAGCCGCAACGCCGTGCACTCCGCCCTCTGGCTGGTGCTGACCATGCTCTCGCTGGGCGTCTTCTACGTCGTCCAGTCCGCGCCCTTCCTCGGTGCCGTGCAGATCATCGTCTACACCGGCGCGATCATGATCCTGTTCCTCTTCGTGCTCATGCTGGTGGGCCGGGACTCCTCGGACTCGGTGGTCGAGACGCTCCGCGGGCAGCGCGTGGCGGCGACGCTGCTGGGCATCGGGTTCGCCGCGCTCGTCGGCGCCGGCATCGCCCGCGCCACCCAGGACCTGCCCGTGGTCGGGCTGGCGGGGGTGCAGGCCGGGCCGGGCGGGCCGGACGCGGGCAACGTCGAGGCGATCGCGGCCCTGCTCTACACCCGCTACCTGCTGGCCTTCGAGGTCACCGGGGCGCTGCTGATCGTCGCCGCCGTCGGTGCGCTGGTGTTCACCCAGGTCGAGCGGGCGCCCGGCAGCCGCAGCGGCCAGAAGGAGCTGTCGCGGGCGCGCTTCCTCACCGACCGGCCGCAGACCCTCCCCGGCCCCGGCGTCTACGCCCGCGCGACCTCGGTGGCCGCGCCGGGGATGCTGCCCGACGGCGGGATCGCGGAGGACAGCCTCGCCACCGGCATCGAGCCGCAGCGGGTGGAACCCGCGCCCCGGGGCGCCGGCCGGCACCAGCTCGGCTCCCCGGACGCCGCGCTGGGCGCGCTGGACCCCACGGTCAGCGACACCCCGGGCGGCCGCGAGGGCGGTGAGCACCGGTGAGCCTCTCCTACTACCTGGTGTTCGCGGCGATCCTGTTCACCATCGGCGCCGTCGGCGTCCTGGTGCGGCGCAACGCGATCGTGGTGTTCATGTGCGTCGAGCTGATGCTCAACGCCGTCAACCTCACGCTCATCACCTTCGCGCGGTCCACCGGCACCGTCGACGGGCAGATCATCGCGCTCTTCGTCATGGTCGTCGCCGCCGCCGAGGTGGTCGTCGGCCTCGCGATCATCATGTCGATCTACCGGACCCGCAGGTCCGCCTCGATCGACGACGCCAACCTGCTGAAGTACTGACGGCGAGACGGGGACACCTGTGTCTGAGACGCTGCCCGCGGACGGGCTGCTCGGCTGGTCGTGGTTGCTCATCGCGCTGCCGCTGGCCGGCGCGGCGGTGCTGCTGCTGGGCGGCCGCCGCACCGACCGCTGGGGCCACCTGCTGGGGGCGGCGACGGTCGCGACCGCGTTCGTGCTGGCCGTGCTGTGCACGGTGCAGCTGGCCGGCCAGGACGGGGCGCCGGCCGACGTCGAGCTGTTCACCTTCATCGCCACCGGCGAGCTCGACGTCACCGCCGGGCTGCTGTTCGACCCGCTGTCGGCGGTCTTCGCCCTGCTGATCACCGGGGTCGGCTCGCTGATCCACGTCTACTCGATCGGCTACATGGCGCACGACCCGGGCCGCCGCCGGTTCTTCGCCTACCTGAACCTCTTCGTGGCGGCGATGCTGCTGCTGGTCCTCGGCAACAGCTTCGTGGCCCTGTACGTCGGGTGGGAGGGCGTCGGCCTGGCGTCCTACCTGCTGATCGCCTTCTGGTACACCCGCCCCGGCGCGGCGACCGCGGCCAAGAAGGCGTTCATCATGAACCGGGTCGGCGACGTCGGCCTGGCCTTGGCGATCTTCATCATGTTCGCCCAGCTGGGCACCACCTCCTACGCGGGCGTCTTCGGCACGGTCGGCACCCTCGCCGGCGGGACGATCACCGCGATCGGCCTGCTCCTGCTGCTCGGCGCGTGCGGCAAGTCCGGCCAGTTCCCCCTGCAGGCGTGGCTGCCCGACGCGATGGAGGGCCCCACCCCGGTCTCGGCGCTCATCCATGCCGCGACCATGGTCACCGCCGGCGTCTACCTCATCGCCCGCTCGGCGCCCATCTACGACCTGACGCCGACCGCGCG
Organism: Blastococcus sp. KM273128; assembly: GCF_021698975.1. GTDB lineage: Bacteria > Actinomycetota > Actinomycetes > Mycobacteriales > Geodermatophilaceae > Blastococcus. Next base: position 14,731 of record NZ_SSXA01000002.1, read on the forward strand.
GGCGGTGGTGCTGGCCGTCGGTGCGCTGACCCTGCTCATCGGGGCGATCGCCGGCTGCGCCTACGACGACATCAAGAAGGTGCTGGCGTACTCGACGGTCAGCCAGATCGGCTACATGTTCCTGGCCGTCGGCCTCGGCCCGGCCGGCTACGTCGCGGGGCTCGCCCACCTGCTCGCGCACGGCTTCTTCAAGGCCGGGCTCTTCCTCGGCGCCGGGTCGGTCATGCACGCGATGCGCGACTCGGTGGACATGCGCCGCTTCGGGGCGCTGTGGAACAAGCTGCCGATCACCTTCGCGACCTTCGGCCTTGGCTACCTCGCGCTCATCGGCTTCCCGTTCCTCTCCGGCTACTTCACCAAGGACGCGATCATCGAGGCGGCCCTGGACCGGGACGACGTCTGGGGCTGGGTGCTCGGGGGCGTCGCGGTGCTCGGCGCCGGGCTGACCGCCTTCTACATGACCCGGCTGATGCTCATGACCTTCTTCGGCCGCGCGCGGTGGGAGGAGGGGGTGCACCCGCACGAGGCGCCACCGGTGATGACCGCGCCGATGGTGGTGCTGGCCGTCGGGTCGGTCGCCTCCGGTGCCCTGCTGGTCTCGGTGTTCCCGCTCTCGGGCTGGCTGGAGCCGGTGTTCGGCGAGCCGGCGGAGGCCGAGCACGTCGTGGCCCCGGCCGTGATCGGCCTGGTCGTCACCCTGGTGATGCTGCTCGGGGTGCTCGCCGCCTGGCTGTTCGTCGGCCGCCGCGAGGTGCCGGTCGCCGCGCCGGTCCGGGTCTCGCCGGTCACCCGCGCGGCGCGCAACGCGCTCTACGCGGACGCGGTGAACGAGTCGCTGTTCATGCGACCGGGGCAGTGGCTCACCCGGGCGCTGGTGTGGGTGGACAACCGCGGTGTCGACGGCGCGGTCAACGGCCTGGCCGCCGGCCTGGGTGGGTCCTCGTCGCGTCTGGGCCGGGCCCAGACCGGCTTCGTGCGCACCTACGCCCTGGGGATGCTCGGCGGCGCGGTCGTCGTGGCCGGGGCCCTGCTGGCGGTGACGTCGGGATGAGCGTGCAGGTGGTCGGGAGCGCCGACGGGTACTTCGGAGAGGACGTGCTGCGGTGAGCGACTTCCCCTGGCTGCTGGCGATGATCGCCGTGCCGGCGATCGGGGCCGCGGTGGTCGCGGCCCTGCCCCGCGAGCGGGCCCTGCTCGCCAAGCAGGTGGCCCTCGGCGTCAGCCTCGTGGTGCTGCTGCTGGCCGTGCTGACGACGCTGGCCTTCGACGCGGGCGGGCCGCGGTTCCAGCTCACGACGTCGGTGCCCTGGATCCCCGACTTCGGCTCCGACTTCGCCCTCGGCGTCGACGGCATCGCGCTGGTGATGGTGCTGCTCATCGGCGTCCTGGTGCCGCTGGTGGTCGCCGCCTCCTGGCACGAGGCGGACGGCGGCCCCCGCCCGGTGCGGGTCTTCTTCGCCTGGCTGCTGCTGCTCGAGGCGATGATGGTCGGCGTCTTCGTCGCCACGGACCTGCTGCTGTTCTACGTGTTCTTCGAGGCGATGCTCGTCCCGATGTACTTCCTGATCGGCAGCTTCGGCGGGCCGCGCCGGCAGTACGCCGCGGTGAAGTTCTTCGTCTACAGCCTCGTCGGCGGGCTGGTCATGCTGGCCTCGGTCATCGGCGTCTACGTCGTCAGCGCCGGCGTGCTCGGCGAGGGCACCTTCGCCTTCGACACCCTGACGCGCCTCGACATCGACCCCGACGTCCAGCGCCTGCTGTTCCTGGGCTTCTTCATCGCGTTCGCGATCAAGGCGCCGCTGGTGCCCCTGCACACCTGGCTGCCCGACTCCGGTGCCGAGGCCCCCGTCGGCGGGGCGGTGCTCCTGGTGGGCGTCCTCGACAAGGTGGGCACCTTCGGGTTCATCCGCTACTGCCTGCCGCTGTTCCCGGACGCCTCCCGGTTCTACGCCCCGTTCGTGCTGGTCCTGGCGGTGGTCGGCATCCTCTACGCCGCCCTGCTGGCGATGGGTCAGAGCGACATGAAGCGGCTGGTCTCCTACACCTCGATCTCGCATTTCGGCTTCATCGCGCTGGGCATCTTCGCCTTCACCACCGAGGCCGGCACCGGCGCGGTGCTGTACATGGTCAACCACGGGCTGGCGACCGGCCTGCTGTTCCTGGTGGTCGGCATGCTCATCGCCCGCGGCGGCTCCCGACGCATCGCCGACTACGGCGGGGTGGCGGCGAAGGCGCCGCTGCTGGCCGGGGCGTTCCTGGTGGCTGGCCTGGCGTCGCTGGCCCTGCCGGGGACCGGCAGCTTCGTCAGCGAGTTCCTCGTGCTGATCGGCTCGTTCCCCGAGCGGCCGGTCTTCACGGTGCTCGCGACGCTCGGCATCATCCTGGCCGCGCTCTACGTGCTGCTCATGTACCAGCGCACCATGCACGGGCCCGCCCGCGGCGTGCTGCTGCAGGAGGACCCGGCCGAGCCGCTGCCGGGCGCCGGCGGTGGTGGCGCGACGGCGACCGCCACGCTCCCCGCCCCGCAGCGATCGCTGCGCGTGGCCGACCTCGGCCGGCGGGAGATCGCCGTCGTCGCGCCGCTGGTCGCGCTGATCCTCGTGCTCGGGGTCTACCCGCAGCCGCTGATCGACCTGATCGAACCGGCCGTCGTCGCCACCCTCGACGACATGGGCGCCGCCTCCGGAGGGACCGACCGATGATCGAGGCACCCGACCTCTCCTGGGCGGCGCTGGCCCCCCTGCTGCTGGTGTTCGGCGCGGCCTGCGCCGGCATCCTGGTCGAGGCCTTCGTGCCGCGGTCGGTGCGGCACCCCGTCCAGGTGGGCCTCGCGCTGGCGGGCACCGTCGGGGCGCTGGCCGCGACGGTGCTGCTCGCGGGCACCCGGGAGGTGACCGCCGTCGGTGCCCTGGCCGTCGACGGCGCCGCGCTGTTGCTCCAGGCCACGATCGCCGGGCTGGGCGCGCTCTCCCTGCTGCTGTTCGCCGAGCGGTCGCTGGACCCGGCGCGGTCGGCGTTCGTGGTGAGCGCCGCCGTCCCCGCGGGCAGCCCGCGCGACCGGGAGCTGGCCACCGTGCCGCGGGTGCAGACCGAGGTCTACCCGCTGGCGACCTTCGCGATCGGCGGCATGATGCTGTTCGTCGCGGCCAACGACCTGCTGGTCATGTTCGTGGCGCTCGAGGTGCTGAGCCTGCCGCTGTACCTGCTCAGCGGCATGGCCCGCCGGCGCCGGCTGCTGTCCCAGGAGGCGGCGGTCAAGTACTTCCTCCTCGGCGCCTTCGCCTCGGCGTTCTTCCTGTACGGGCTGGCGCTGGTCTACGGCGCCGCCGGGAGCGTCCGGCTGAGCGAGGTCCGCGCGGCGGTGGGCACCGACGGCGGCGGGGTGCTCCTGGTCCTCGGCCTCGCGCTGCTCGTCGTCGGGCTGCTGTTCAAGGCCAGCGTCGCCCCGTTCCACACCTGGACGCCCGACGTCTACCAGGGCGCCCCGACCGCGGTGACCGCGTTCATGGCCGCCTGCACCAAGGTCGCGGCCTTCGGCGCGATCCTCCGGCTGCTGTATGTCGCCTTCGGCACCGCGGAGTGGACGTGGCGGCCGCTGGTCTACGCCGCCGCGATCGCCTCCATGGTCGTGGGCGCGGTCCTCGGCCTCACCCAGACCGACCTCAAGCGCATGCTGGCCTACTCGTCGGTCGCGCACGCCGGCTTCCTGCTCACCGGCGTCATCGGCCTCGGTGCAGCCGGGACCGGGTCCGGGCTCGCGGCGACGATGTTCTACCTGCTCGCCTACGGCATCACCACGCTCGGCGCCTTCGCCGTCCTCACGCTCGTGCGCGACGGCGACGGGGAGGCGAGCCACCTGTCGCAGTGGGCCGGGCTCGGCGCGCGCTCGCCGATCACCGCGGCCGTGATGACGCTGTTCCTGCTGGCGCTGGCGGGGATCCCGCTCACCGCGGGCTTCACCGGCAAGTTCGCGGTGTTCCGGGCGGCGATCGAGCAGGGTGCCTGGCCGCTGGCCGTCGTCGCGCTGCTGGCCAGCGCCGTCGCCGCCTTCTTCTACCTCCGCGTCGTCGTGCTCATGTACTTCTCGGAGCCGGTCGCCGACGGCCCGACCGTGGGCGTGCCCGGGGTGCCCACCACCCTGGTGCTCGCGGTGACCGCGGCGGCGACCCTCGCGCTCGGCATCGTCCCCGGGGCGGTGCTCGACCTCGCCGGGCGGGCGGCTATCTTCGTCGGTTGATGACCGGAGCCCGTGCCGCTGTCGACGGCACTCACCCCGAGGTCTGGCACCGGATCTCCACCCCGGCGTCGACCATCGGCCCCTGGCTGCCCGACGGCGAGCTGGGGGAGGCGCTGGCGGACGGGCTGGCCCGGGTGGAGGCCGAGCTCGCCGTCGCCGTGGGCAGCGAGCACCCGTTCGTGCGCGAGGCGGCCGGTCACCTCATGGCCGCCGGGGGCAAGCGCTTCCGGCCGATGCTGGCGCTGCTGGCCGCGCAGCTCGGCGACGCCTCGGCCGCGGAGGTCACCCAGGGTGCCGTGGTCTGCGAGCTGACCCACCTGGCCACGCTGTACCACGACGACGTCATGGACGAGGCCGCCGTGCGCCGGGGGGCGCCGAGCGCCAACAGCCGGTGGAGCAACAGCATCGCCATCCTCACCGGCGACCTGCTCTTCGCCCGGGCCTCCGACATCCTGGCCGACCTCGGCCCCGAGGCCGTGCGCATCCAGGCGCGGACCTTCGAGCGGCTGGTCACCGGGCAGATCAAGGAGACCGTGGGCGCCCAGGCGGGCGAGGACCCGGTCGCCCACTACCTGCAGGTGCTGGCCGACAAGACCGGCTCGCTCGTCGCCACCTCGGCGCGTTTCGGGGCCTCCTTCGCCGGGGTCGACGCCGCGCTCGTGGCGGCGCTCACGGACTTCGGCGAGGAGGTCGGCGTCGCGTTCCAGATCTCCGACGACCTGATCGACATCGTCAGCACCGACGACGTCTCGGGGAAGTCCCCGGGCACCGACCTCCGCGAGGGGGTCGCCACCCTGCCGGTGCTCTTCGCCCTGGCCGGCGACGACCCCGACGAGGCCCGGCTGCGCGAGCTCGTGGCCGGCCCGGTCACCGACGACGAGGAGCACGCCGAGGCGCTCTCGCTGCTCCGCTCCTCCCGCTCGCTGGCGCGCGCCACCGACGTCCTCCGCGAGTACGCCGACCGGGCGCGGGCCCGGCTCGACGGGGTGCCGCAGGGCGACGTCCGCGATGCCCTGTCCGCCCTCTGCGACTACGTGGTCACGCGTACCAGCTAGCAGGAGGACCCCCATGCCACCCACCGCTCGCGCGCTCGCGGCGGGACCGTGCATGGGCGCCGTCCTCTGCCTCACCGCCTGCGGCGGCGCCGACGAGGACGCCGGCTCGGTGGCCACCCCGCCGACCACGGAGCCCCCCGCCGCTGCCCCCTCGCTGCAGGTCGAGGTCGTCGCCGACGGCTTGGACCACCCGTGGGACGTCGCCCAGGCCGAGGACGGCACGCTGCTGGTCGACGAGCGTGCGGGCGGCCTCACCGCTGTCCTCCCCGGCGGCACGGTGCAGGAGGTGCGGGCCGACTTCGGTGACCTGTTCGCCACCGGCGAGACCGGCCTCATGGGGCTGGCGCTGGACCCCGGCTTCGCGGAGGACCGGCGGTTCTACACCTGCCAGGGCGTGACCGGCGGCGACGGTGCCTCGGTCGAGGTGATCGCCTGGACCGCCGCCGCCGACTGGAGCTCGGCCACCCGCGCCGACGACCCGCTGATCGGCGGCATCCCGGTGAACGAGGGCTCCGGGCGGCACGGTGGCTGCCGGCTGGCGTTCGGGGCGGACGGGGCCCTGCTGATCGGCACCGGGGACACCGCCGCCGGCACCACCCCGCAGGACCTCGGGTCGCTGGCCGGCAAGGTGCTCCGCGCCGATCCGGCGACCGGCCAGCCGCTGCCGGACAACCCCTTCGCCGGCCCGGACGACGGCGCCGAGGACCTGATCTGGACCTACGGGCACCGGAACGTGCAGGGCCTTGCCCTCCGGCCGGGCACCGACCAGGTCTACTCCGTCGAGCACGGCCCCGACCGCAACGACGAGGTGAACCTGCTCCGGCCGGGCGGCAACCACGGCTGGGACCCCGTCGGCAGCGGCAGCTACGACGAGAGCGTGCCGATGACCGACCCGTCCATCCAGGGCGCGATCCCCGCGGTGTGGGACTCCGGCGCCCCGCCGATCGCGCCCAGCGGCGGCACCTTCCTCGACGGCGACCAGTGGGGCGACTACGACGGGCTGCTCCTGCTGGGCGCGCTCCGCGGGCAGCACGTGCTGGCGCTGCGGCTGGACGAGCAGGGCGCGCTCGTCGAGCAGTTCCGGCTGCCCGAGCTGGACGGCACCCACGGGCGCATCCGCGCGCTCGAGCAGGGCGCCGACGGCGCGCTCTACGTCACCACCGACAACGGCGACGACGCCGACCAGCTGCTGCGCGTCACCCCGCAGGGCTGAGCGCCCGCTCGGCCACGCGCGGCGGCACGGTGGCGCCGGGTGGCAGGAGCGGGCACGGCTCCGGCTCGCCCAGCACCGTGCGCACCGGGAGGACGCCGGCCCACACCGGGCCCGCCAGGTCGCCCGCGTCGTCGCCCGGCGGGCCGGTGCGGATCTTCACGCTCGCCTCGGCGAGGTCCAGGGCGAGCACGGCGGTGGCGGCCAGCTCCCTGCGGTCCGGCCGGCGGGTCGCCGCCCAGGAGCCGGGGGCCAGGTGCTCGGTCAGCACCTCGAGCGCGAGCAGCCGCTCGGCGGGGTCGGTCACCGGCCGCGCCGCGCCGTGCACCACCGCGCATCGGTAGTTGACCGAGTGGTGGAAGGCCGAGCGCGCGTAGACGATGCCGTCCAGGTGGGTGACGGTGAAGCAGACCGGCGCCCCGGCCGCGGCCGCCCGGAGCGTCGCCGCGCCCGTCGAGCCGTGCAGGTAGAGGGTGTCGCCGTGCCGCCCGTAACCGGTCGGCAGGACCACCGGCGCCTCGCCGAGCAGCACGCCGAGGTGGCCGATCAAACCGGCGTCCAGCACGGCGTGCAGGTCGGCGCGGTCGGTGCGGGCGCGCTTGGCGCCCCGGCGCACGGTGCTGCGGTCGGTGGGGGAGAGCGGTGCGGCGGTGTCCACGACATCGATCCTGGATCGCGAGGGTGGACCGCCGGAACGGCCAATCCGCTAGATTTCCGGCAGTCCACTTCCCCGCAACGGCAGGAGCGCCGTGGTCGACGTCCCGCCGGTGCTGCTCGACCGCGCATCGGGGACGCCGCTGTCGGTGCAGCTGGCCGACGCGCTGCGGGCCGCGGCCGCCGACGGCACGCTGCGCCCGGGGGACCGGCTGCCGTCGACGCGCGCGTTCGCCGCCGCGCTGGGGGTCAGCCGCACCGTGCCCGTCGCCGCCTACGACCAGCTGCTCGCCGAGGGGTGGCTCGGCGGGCGCCGCGGCGCGGGCACCTACGTCCTCGGTGCCGTGACAGCGGCCCCGGCGGCGGTCGCCGTCCCCGCCGTCCGGACGCCGGAGGCCCCGGCGCTGGTCGACCTGCGCGCCGGGTCGCCGTGCCTGGAGGTGCTGGACCGCGGGGCCTGGCGCCGGGCCTGGCGGGCGGCCGGCGACGCCGCACCCGACGCCCGCCCGGAGCCTGCCGGGGACCCGGCCTTCCGGTCCGCCGTCGCGGAGCACCTGCTGCGCCACCGCGGGCTGGCCGCCGGCCCCGACGACGTGCTCGCCACGGCCGGCACCTCCGCCGCGGTGGGCGAGCTGGCCCGCACCCTGCCGCCCGGCAGCCGCGTCGCGGTGGAGGACCCCGGCTACCAGCGGGTCGCCGGTGCGCTCCGGGACGCCGGGGTCGAGGTCGTCCCGGCCGCCGTCGACGACGACGGGCTGGTCGTCGAGGCGCTGCCGCCGGACCTGGCCGCCGTCTACTGCACGCCGGCCCACCAGTACCCGCTGGGCCGCCGGATGTCCGCCGCCCGCCGGCTGGCGCTGGTCGCCCGGGCCCGCGCCGAGGGCTGGTGGGTGCTGGAGGACGACTACGACGGCGAGCTGCGCTACGACGTCGCGCCGCTGCCGCTGCTGGGGGCGCTGGGGCCCGACGTCGTGGTGCACCTGGGCACGGCCGGGAAGATCCTCAGCCCCACCCTCGGCGTGGGCTGGGTGGTCGCCCCCGGGCCGCTGCGGGCTGCGCTGCTGGCCCGCCGCACCGCCACGGGCACCCGGCCGGCGCGGGCCGGCCAGCGGGTGTTCGCGGCGTTCGCGACCTCGGGGGACCTCGCCCGGCACCTGCGCCGGCTGCGGCGCGAGCTGGTCGCCCGGGCGGACGAGGTGCGGGGCGCGGTCGTGGCCGCCGGGTGCCGGGCCGAGGGGGACTCCGCGGGGGCGCACGTCCTCGTGCCGCTGCCGGACCCCGCGGTGGAGGAGGAGGTGCGGGCGTCGGCCGCGGCGCGCGGCGTGGCACTGGACGGCCTGGGCCGCCACACCGTCGTCGGGGGCGACCGGCGCGCCGGCCTCGTCGTCGGCTTCGCCGCCCCCACCCGGGAGGAGCTGCGCGGCGCGCTGACCGTGCTGGGCGACGTCCTGCGCGCCTGCCCCGGGAACGACCGCGGGCCCGCCCTCCCGGAGGAGGACGGGCCCGCGGTCGCGACCTAGGCCGTCAGGCCGTCACTTCCCAGGTGTCGCCGCCGGCGAGGAGGGCGTCGAGGTCGCCGGGGCCCTGCAGCCGGGCCTCGTGCAGCTGCTCGGCCATCATCGCCTCGTAGCTCGGCTTCTCGATCTTCCGGAACACGCCCATCGGGGTGTAGCGCAGGTCCTGCGTGGACAGCCGCGACAGCGCGAACGCGTACGACGGGTCCTGCCGGGTGGCGTCGTGCACGACGATCTCGCTCGCGTCGACCTGGTTGGTCTCGGCCACCCGCAGGCCACCGAAGTCGTCGCGGACCACGCACGAGGCGCCGTCCGGCCCGAACACCAGCGGCTCCCCGTGCTGCAGCGGGATCGTCCACATCGGGCCGGTGGCCGGGTCCTTCAGCAGCTCGAAGGCGCCGTCGTTGAAGATGTTGCAGTTCTGGTAGATCTCCACCAGCGACGTGCCCTTGTGCTCCGCCGCCTGGCGCAGCACCTCGGTGAGGCCCTTCCGGTCGGAGTCCATCGCCCGGCCGACGAACGTGGCGTCCGCGCCGATCGCGAGGGACACCGGGTTGAAGGGGTGGTCCAGCGACCCCATCGGCGTGGACTTGGTGACCTTGCCGACCTCGGAGGTGGGCGAGTACTGGCCCTTCGTGAGGCCGTAGATCCGGTTGTTGAACAGCAGGATCGTCATGTTCACGTTGCGGCGCAGCGCGTGGATCAGGTGGTTGCCGCCGATCGAGAGCGCGTCGCCGTCCCCGGTGACCACCCAGACCGACAGGTCGGGGCGCGCGGCGGCCAGACCGGTCGCGATCGCCGGGGCCCGCCCGTGGATCGAGTGCATCCCGTAGGTGTTCATGTAGTACGGGAAGCGCGACGAGCACCCGATGCCCGAGACGATGACCATGTCCTCGCGGGCGATGCCCAGGCTCGGCAGGAAGCTCTGGACGGCGTTGAGGATGACGTAGTCACCGCAGCCGGGGCACCAGCGCACCTCCTGGTCGGTCTTGAGGTCCTTGCCCTTGAGCTCGGTCAGCTTCGGACCGTGCTGCTCGAGCGAGCGGGCGATGGCGGCGTCGATCGGGGTCGGCGCGTCGGGCATGCCGAGTTCGACGGTGGTCACTGGACTGCTCCGTTCGCAGCTGCGGGGGTCACGGTGTCGATGGCGTCCTGGATGACGGCGGCCAGCTCGGCCGCGCGGAAGGGCAGACCGCGCACCTGGGTGTGGCTCTGCACGTCGACCAGGTACTTGGCGCGCAGCAGCAGGGCGAGCTGCCCCAGGTTCATCTCCGGGCAGATCACCCGGTCGTACCGGGCCAGGACCTCGCCGAGGTCGGCCGGGAAGGGGTTGATGTGCCGCAGGTGGATCTGGGCGACCTTGCGGCCGGAGCCCCGGATCCGCCGGGCGGCGGCACCGATCGGCCCGTAGGTGGAACCCCACCCGATGACGGCGACGCGGGCGTCGCCGTCGGGGTCGTCGACATCCGTGGGCGGGATCGTGGCGGCGATGCCGTCGATCTTCGCCTGGCGGGTGCGGGTCATGAAGTCATGGTTGGCCGGGTCGTAGGAGATGTTCCCGGTCCGGTCGGCCTTCTCCAGCCCGCCGATGCGGTGCTGCATCCCCGCGGTGCCCGGGATGGCCCAGGCACGTGCCAGGGTCTCGGGGTCGCGCAGGTAGGGGAGGAACTCGCCGTCCTCGCCGTTGGGCTCGGTGGCGAAGCCGACCGCCGGCGCCAGGTCGGGCAGCGAGCCGGTGTCCGGGATCGCCCACGGCTCGGCCCCGTTGGCCAGGTAGCCGTCCGACAGCAGCATCACCGGCGTCCGGTAGGCCAGCGCGATCCGCGCGGCCTCGACCGCGGCGTCGAAGCAGTCGCCGGGCGAGCGCGGCGCGATCACCGGGACCGGGGCCTCGCCGTTGCGGCCGAACATCGCCTGCAGCAGGTCGCTCTGCTCGGTCTTCGTCGGCAGCCCGGTGGAGGGGCCACCGCGCTGCACGTCGACGATCACCAGCGGCAGCTCGGTCATGACCGCCAGGCCGATGGTCTCGGCCTTGAGGGCGACGCCGGGTCCCGACGTCGTCGTCACGCCGAGGGCGCCGCCGAAGGAGGCGCCCAGCGCGGCGCCGATGCCCGCGATCTCGTCCTCGGCCTGGAAGGTCCGGACGCCGAACGCCTTGTGGCGGGACAGCTCGTGCAGGATGTCCGACGCCGGGGTGATCGGGTAGGCGCCCAGGAACACCGGGAGCCCGGAGCGCTGGCCGGCGGCGACGAGCCCGAGCGCCAGCGCCTGGTTGCCCGAGATGTTGCGGTAGCGGCCCGGCTTCATCGGGGCCGGCTTGATCTCGTAGGAGACGGCGAAGGCCTCGGTGGTCTCGCCGTAGTTGTAGCCGGCGCGGAACGCGGCGATGTTGGCCGCGGCGATCTCCGGCTTGCGGCGGAACTGGCGCTCGAGGAACCGGACGGTGCCCTCGGTCGGCCGGTGGTACATCCAGCTGAGCAGGCCCAGCGTGAACATGTTCTTGCTCCGCTCGGCCTCCTTCTTGCCCAGGCCCGAGTCGGCGAGCGCGTCCAGCGTCATCGAGGTGAGCGGGACGCTGACGGTCTGCCAGCCCTCGAGCGAGCCGTCCTCGAGCGGGTTGGTCGCGTACCCCACCTTCGCGAGGTTGCGGGGGGTGAACTCGTCGGAGTCGAGGATGAGCAGGCCGCCCCCGGGCAGCTCGGCCAGGTTGGCCTTGAGCGCGGCGGGGTTCATGGCGACGAGCACGTCCGGGGCGTCACCCGGCGTCATGACGTCGTGGTCGGCGAACTGCAGCTGGAAGGAGCTGACGCCCGGCAGGGTCCCCGTCGGCGCGCGGATCTCGGCGGGGAAGTTGGGCAGCGTCTTGAGGTCGTTGCCGAACGACGCCGTCTCGCTGGTGAACCGGTTGCCGGTCAGCTGCATGCCGTCGCCGGAGTCACCGGCCAGCCGGATGACGACGCGGTCCAGCTCGACGACGCTCTTGACCAGGCCGCCCGGAGCGGAGCTGGGGGCCGCCTGGGGGCGATCGATCGCAGTCATGAGTGGTGTACCTCCACCGGCCAACGTTACGTGCGTGTGTCCGCGCCGGGATGTGGATCCGGACACGACGAGATCTGTGTCGCCCAACAGCCGTTCCGTGTTGCTCATTCCGGCGAGGGCAAGGGCGAGGTCGCACCCCGGGCGGGGACGGCCACCTCCGGCGCGGCGTCGGACCGGACGTCCGAGGACGACCGGCTGGTCACCCAGGACCACCACATGATCGCCGACGGGCCGCCGTCACAGGCCCGAGGCGCGCGAGCCGCGCCGCAGGTAGACGGCCCAGGTGGTCCCGAGGCACAGGACGTAGGCCCCGATGAACCCCACGTACGCCGCGTCACCGGTGCCCGTCGTGAGGAACGACTGGCGGAAGGCCAGGTTGACCAGGACGCCACCGGAGGCACCGATGGCGCCGGCCAGGCCGATCACCGCACCGGACAGCCGCAGCGCCCGCGCGTCGGCGGTCGCGGAGTCCTCGCCCGCCGCCACGGCGTCCATGGCCTGGAGCCGGAAGATGCCCGGGATCATCTTGTACGTCGATCCGTTGCCCATGCCGCTGAGCACGAACAGCGCCACGAAGCCGGCGACGAACAGGGGGAGCGAGCCCAGCTGGCTGGCCGTCCAGACCGCGGCCGCGGCGGCCGCCATGGCCGCGAAGGTGACGCAGGTGACCCGCGCGCCGCCGAACCGGTCGGCGAGGGATCCCCCCACCGGGCGGATCAGCGAGCCGAGCAGCGGGCCGAGCCAGGTCAGCGAGGCGGCGGCCAGCGGAGTGGCGAACGAGCCGCTGAACTGGGTGAGCAGGACCTGCCCGAAGGCGAACGAGAAGCCGATGAACGATCCGAAGCTGCCGATGTAGAGCAGCGACAGGATCCACGTGTGCGGCTCGCGGATGGCCTCCCGCATGACCTTTGGCCGGCTGCTGGCCGTCGTCAGGTTGTCCATCAGGAGCGCGGCACCCACCGCCGCGACGACGATCAGCGGGATGTAGACGGCCAGCAGCAGCCGGGGGTGCGCGGTGCCGGCCGTGGCCAGCACCAGCAGCCCGAGCAGTTGCACCACGGGGACGCCGAGGTTGCCGCCCCCGGCGTTGAGGCCGAGCGCCCACCCCTTGAGCCGGTCCGGGTAGAACGCGTTGATGTTGGCCATGGAGCTGGCGAAGTTGCCGCCGCCCACCCCGGCCAGGCAGGCGACGAGCAGCAGCGTCCCGTAGGAGACGCCGGGCTCCAGCACCACCGCCGTGGCCACGGTCGGCACGAGCAGGAGCAGGGCGGAGACGATCGTCCAGTTCCGCCCGCCGAAGCGCGCGACGGCGAAGGTGTAGGGCAGCCGGACGGCCGCGCCGAGAGCGGCGGGCAGCGTGGTGAGCAGGAACTTGCCCGCCGGGTCGATGCCGTACACCGTCTCGGGCAGGAACAGGACCAGGACCGACCACAGGCTCCAGACCGAGAAGCCGATGTGCTCGGAGAAGACCGAGAAGAAGAGGTTGCGGCGGGCGATCCGCCGCCCGGTCTGCTCCCAGAACTCGGGGTCCTCCGGACGCCAGTCGTCGATCCAGCGGCCGCCGGTGCGCCGCCGCACGCGCTGCTGCTCGACGTCGGCCGGCCGCGGGACGGTCGTCCGTTGCGTGCTCATCGGGGCACTCCCATGGGTCGGCCGGCGAGGCTGGGCCCGTCCGGCTGTCGTGGCGGCGGGATCGTGCTGGGCACTTCCTCGTCCGCGGGGCCGTGGTCGACGGGGCGCTCGACGAGCCGCTGGAGGTCCTCCCGGCAGGATCCGCAGCCGGTTCCGGCCCGGGTGCGCTCCATGACGGCACCCAGCGAGCCGCAGCCGGCCGCGACGGCGTCGCAGACCGCCTGCTTGGAGACGCCGTTGCACTGGCAGACGCGGGCGTCCGGCGGCAGGTCACCGACGTCGACCGGGGCAGGGGAGCCGGCCCCGCTGACGAGCAGCCGCAGCCGTTCTGCCGGCAGCGGCGTGCCCCGGTCGTAGGCGTGGGCGAGCGAGGCGGCCTGGCGGGTGTCGCCGATCAAGGTCGCCCCGACCAGCCGGTCGTCACGGATGACGACCGACAGGTGGACCCCGCGGCGCGGCTCCGAGATCACCACGTGCTCGTCATCCGGGCCGGGAGCCTTGGCGCCCATGGTGGCGACGTCGAGCCCGGCGACCTTGAGCTTGGTGGCGGTCCGGCTGCCGAGGTACTCGGCCGTGGGTTCGCTGCCGGTGAGCACGTCGGCCAGGACCGTCGCCTGCTCCCACACCGGGGCGACCAGCCCGTAGACCCGGCCGCGGTGCTCGGCGCACTCACCGATGGCCGAGATGCGGGGGTCGCCGGTGCGCAGCTGGTCGTCGACCAGGACGCCGCGCTCGACCGGCAGGCCGGCGGCCCGCGCGAGGGCGGTCTCCGGCCGCACCCCAGCCGCCACCACGAGGAGGTCGGCGTCGATGGCGCGGCCGTCGTCGAGGAGCGCGCCGCGGAACCGGTCCGTGCCCCGCACCCCGCTGGCGACCACCCCGACGTGCACCCCGATCCCCAGGGCCTCGACCCCGCGCCGGAGGAGCTCACCGGCATCGCCGTCGAGCTGGGTCTCCATGAGGTGCGCCCCGGCGTGCACCACGTCGACCCGGAGGCCGTGCGCCTGGAGGGCGCGGGCGGCCTCCAGGCCCAGCAGGCCGCCGCCGAGGACCAGGGCACTGCGGGCGGTGCGGACCGCGCCCAGGATCGCCCGCACGTCGTCGACGGTGCGGAAGGCGAAGGCGCCGGGGACCAGGTCCCCGGTCGCCGTCCGGAGACCGGTCAGGGGCGGGACGAAGCTGCGGGAGCCCGTGGCCAGCACCAGGTGCTCGTAGGGCAGCGTCGACCCGTCCGCGCAGGTGACCAGGCGGGCGGCGCGGTTGACCCCGGTCACCGGCGTGCCGGCCCGCAGGACCACCCCGCGCTCGGCGTACCAGTCGTGGTCGTTGAGGAGGAGGTCCTCCTCCCGCCTCTCGCCGGCCAGCAACGGGGACAGCAGGATCCGGTTGTAGTTGCCGTGGCGCTCCTCCCCGAGCACGGTGATCCGGAAGCGTTCGTCGCCACCCCGGCGCAGGAGCTCTTCCACGAACCGGGCGCCGGCCATGCCGTTGCCGACGACGACGAGCGGGCTCCGGGAGTCGTGCGGCGGCTCGGGGAGGACGCCTCGGCGGGGGCTTCCCAGCACGGTGCCCGCGGGCACGGTCGGCGACGGCGCAGCGGCCGGTGCCGGGGTCGGCGGGGTGGCGGCTTCCGCGCGGCCGACCCGCGTGACGGCCACCGCGCAGGTCTTGAAGGCCGGCATCCGGCTCGTCGGGTCGAGGGCAGGGTCGGTGAGGGCGTTGGCGCTGGCCTCCCCGCCCCAGTGGAAGGGGGCGAAGACCACGTCGGGACGGATGGTGTCGGTGACGGTGGCGGCGAACCGGGCACGGCCGCGCCGGGTGGACAGCTCCACGACGTCGTCCTGGGCCACGCCCACGCGGGCGGCGAGGTCCGGGTGCAGCTCGGCCCGCGGGACCGGGGCGAGCCCGTGCAGGCTCGGCGTGCGCCGCGTCTGCGCGCCCGACTGGTACTGCGCCAGCACCCGGCCGGTGGTCAGGACGTAGGGATAGTCGTCGTCCGGTTCCTCGTGCGGCGCCACGTGCTCGACCGGCAGGAAACGGGCCCGGCCGTCCGGCGTGGCGAACCGCTCGGTGAACAGCCGCGGGGTCCCGGGGTGCTCGGGCGCGCCGTCGGGAGACGCGGGACACGGCCAGAAGACGCCCTGCTCGGCGTCGATCCGCGCGAGGGTGATGCCCGAGTAGTCCGCCGGCCCGCCGGCCGACGCCCGGCCCAGCTCGGCGAAGACCGTCGCCGGGTCGGCGCTGAACAGGTGCCCGGCACCGAGCCGCCCGGCCAGCTCGGCCAGCAGCTGCAGGTCGTCGCGGACCCCCGGAGGTGCCGGCACGGCGCGGCGCCGGTGGATCACCCGTCCCTCCAGGTTGGTCATGGTGCCCTCCTCCTCCGCCCACATCGCGCTGGGCAGCACGACGTCGGCCAGCGCCGCCGTCTCGGAGAGGAAGAAGTCGCTGACGGCCAGGAAGTCCAGCTCGCGCAGCCGGCTGAGCACGCGGCGCGCGTCCGGCGCCGAGACGGCGACGTTGGAGGCGAGCACCAGGAGGGTGCGCACGCCGCCGTCGGTGCCGAGGGCGTCGAGCAGCTCGAATGCCGACGGCCCCGGGCCGGGGAGGTCGTCCGGGTCGACGCCCCAGACGGCCGCGACGTGCGCCCGGGCGGCGGGGTCGTCGAGCTTGCGGTAGCCCGGGAGCTGGTCGGCCTTCTGCCCGTGCTCACGGCCGCCCTGGCCGTTGCCCTGCCCGGTGATCGTGCCCCAGCCGCTGCCCGGCCGCCCGGGCAGCCCGAGGGCCAGCGCCAGGTTGATCCAGGCCTGCGCCGTGTCCGTACCCGACCGGTGCTGCTCGGCGCCGCGGGCGGTGAGCACGACCGCCCGCTCGGCCCGTGCCAGCGCGAACGCCGTGCGGCGGAGGTGGGCGACGGGCACACCGGTGATCCGCTCGACCCGGTCGGGCCAGTAGCCGGCGACGGCGGCCCGGACGGCGTCGAACCCCGTCGTTCGCGCGGCCACGTAGTCCTCGTCCACCAGCCCCTCGGCGACCACGATGTGCAGGAGGCCGTTGGCCAGCGCGAGATCCGTGCCGGGCAGCGGCTGCAGGTGCAGGCCGGCCTGCCGGGCGGTCGCCGTCCGCCGGGGATCCACGACCACGTGCAGCGCTCCGGAGGCCCGGCCGGTCTCCAGGTGCTGCATGGCCGGCGGCATGGTCTCGGCCGGATTGCCGCCGACGACCAGCACGACGTCGGCCTCCGCGAGGTCGGACAGGGGGAACGGCATCCCGCGGTCGAGGCCGAACGCCCGCACCGCCGCGCCGGCGGCAGAGGACATGCAGAAGCGGCCGTTGTAGTCGATCGAGCGCGTCCGCAGCGCGACGCGGGCGAACTTGCCGAACTGGTAGGCCTGCTCGTTGGTGAGGCCGCCGCCGCCGAAGCAGCCGACCGCGTCCCGGCCGTGCTGCGCCTGCGTGCGCCGGATCGCCGTCACCAGTCGGCCGAGGGCCTCGTCCC
Source organism: Blastococcus sp. KM273128 (assembly GCF_021698975.1). Classification (GTDB taxonomy): domain Bacteria; phylum Actinomycetota; class Actinomycetes; order Mycobacteriales; family Geodermatophilaceae; genus Blastococcus. The sequence goes on from NZ_SSXA01000002.1 coordinate 31,568, forward strand.
AGCTCGACTCCACCAGGGCGCTCGTGCGGTCCCCCGGGACGGCGCGCACCAGCGGCCGCGTCACCCGCTCGGGATGGGTGAGCAGCTCGGCCGATGACCAGCCCTTGGCGCACAGGCCACCACGGTTGGTGGGGAAGTCGGCGGGCGCCACGGAGACGGTGCCGTTCCCCGCGGTCAACGACATCCCGCACTGCAGGGAGCAGTACGGGCAGTGGGTCGGAGTGGTGCGGCCCCTGGAAACGGTCACGCGGTAGCAGTCGGCTGCTCGACGGCACAACTGAAGGGCCGTCGCTGCACCAACCCTGACGGGGGAGGAATGGCGCGACCAGCGCGGAGTTGTTCAAGGAGCGCGTCGAGCCGACCGATGCGGTGGTCATGATTCGGACCCTGCGGCCCTGGCGCCGGCCAGTCGTCGACGCCGGCATCTCGGCACCCAGCCTCTCCGAACGGCTCCTGGCCGTGACCGAGCACGGTGTCTACGCCGTCGACGTCGACGGCCGTTGCGTCGTCGCCAACGATGCGGCCGCCCAGATGCTCGGCACCGTCCGCACGCTGCTCCTGGGCACCACCGTCCACGACCGCCACCACGGTCGTCCGGCCGGGGAGCCGGTGGCGGAGTGCCCGATGTGCACGCCGCTGAGCACCGGCCAGCCCGGTCGCGGGTCCGCGACGCTCGTCCGCGTGGACGGCCGGCCGCTCGCCGTCGAGTACGTCACGTCCCTGGTCTCCCACGAGGGCGAGCCGGTCGCGGTGTGCTGGTTCCAGGACGTGGGAGCCCGAGAGGACACCGCGGCCGCGCTCGCGCAGCTGGAGATGAAGTACCGGGCGGTGACCGAGTCGGCCAACGACGCGATCGTCTCCGCCGACGCGCGCGGCCTCATCGTGAGCTGGAACCGCGGTGGCCAGGCCATGTTCGGCTACGACGAGGCCGAGGTGATCGGCAAGCCGCTGACCATCCTCATGCCCGAGCGCTACCGCGACGCCCACGAGCGCGGCATGGGCCGGTTCCTGCTGACGGGGGAGCCGCGGGTCATCGGCTCCACGGTCGAGGTGCACGCCCAGCACAAGGACGGCACGGAGTTCCCGGTGGAGCTCTCGCTGTCGCACTGGGCCGAGGGCGAGGGCCGGTTCTTCACCGGCATCCTCCGCGACATCACCGAGCGCAAGCGTGCCGAGGAGGCCCTCGCCCGCGAAGCCGGGTTCGTCAAGCTCCTGCAGCGGGTCAGCGTCGCCTCGAACGAGTCCTCCAGCGGCCGCGAGGCGCTGGAGACCGGCCTGCGGATGATCGCCGAGCACACCGGCTGGCCGGTCGGGCACATCTACCTCGCCGACGACGCCGGTCAGATCCTCGAGCCCACCAACGTGTGGGTGCACCCCGACGACGAGCGGCTGGCCGCCTTCCTGCAGGCCACGACGTCCACGCCGTTCCTGGCGGGCACCGGCCTGCCCGGCCGGGTGCTCGCCGCCAAGGAGCCCTGCTGGATCACCGACGTCACCGCCGACGACAACTTCCCGCGCCGCGACGCGGCCCGTGCCGGTGGCCTGGCCGCGGCCTTCGCCTTCCCCGTGATGGTCGGGTCCGACGTCGCCGCGGTGCTGGAGTTCTTCGCCTCCGAGCGCCTCGAGCCGGACGAGGCGCTGTGCGAGGTCATGGGCCAGATCGGCAACCAGCTGGGCCGGGTGGTCGAGCGGGAGGCAGCCCGCGAGCGGCTGACCCACCACGCGCTGCACGACCCGCTGACCGGGCTGCCGAACCGCACGCTGCTGCTCGACCGGCTGGAGGTGGCGCTGGCCCAGCGGAGCCGGGGCGGCGTCGCCGTCGTCTTCGTCGACCTCGACCACTTCAAGCTGGTCAACGACAGCCTGGGCCACGCGGCCGGGGACGCCCTGCTCTGCAGCGCCGCCATGCGGCTGCGCGCCGTGCTGCGGCCCGGGGACACCGTCGCCCGCTTCGGTGGCGACGAGTTCGTCCTCCTGGCCGAGTCCGTCGTCGACGAGCGGGACGCCGAGGGTCTCGCCGAGCGCATCACGGCCGCGCTCGCGCAGCCGTTCGACGTCGGCGGCGAGGAGATGTTCGTGACCGCGAGCATCGGGATCGCCGTCGGCCGGGGCGCCGAGGCCGACGCCCCGACCCTGCTGCGGGACGCCGACGCCGCGATGTACCGGGCCAAGGAGTCCGGTCGCGCCCGTCACGAGGTGTTCGACGCGCACATGCGCGCGGGCGCCGTCCGCCGGCTGGAGATCGTCAACGACCTCCACCGGGCCCTCGAGCGCGAGCAGTTCATGTTGCACTTCCAGCCGCAGATCGACCTGCGCACCAACACCCTCGTCGGCGTCGAGGCGCTGCTGCGGTGGGTGCACCCCGAGCGGGGACTGGTCCCGCCCCTGGAGTTCATCCCGGTGGCCGAGGAGACCGGCATGATCGGTGAGCTGGGTCGCTGGGTGCTGCAGGCGGCGTGCCGGCAGGGCCGGGTGTGGAGGGACCAGTTCCCGGACCACCCGCCGCTGGTCATGAGCGTGAACCTGTCCGGTCGGCAGCTGACCCAGCCGCGGCTGGTCGACGAGGTGGCCGCGGCGCTGGCCGACTCGGGCTTTCCGGCCGAGCAGCTCGTCCTCGAGATCACCGAGTCGGTGCTCATGCACGACATGGTGTCGACGATCGAGACGCTGCAGGCGATCAAGGACCTCGGCGTGCGGCTGGCCATCGACGACTTCGGCACCGGGTACTCGTCGTTGACCTACCTGCAGCGCTTCCCGATCGACGTCCTGAAGATCGACAAGTCCTTCATCGACGGGCTCGGGGGTGACAACGCCGAGGAGTCGGCCGTCACGAGGACCATCGTGTCCCTCGCCAAGGCCCTGCGGCTGGAGACCGTCGCCGAGGGGGTGGAGCGCAGCGAGCACGTGCGCGAGCTGCAGGAGCTCAGTTGCGACATCGCTCAGGGCTACTTCTTCGCCCGGCCGCTCGACGCCCCGACCCTGACCTCGCTCATGGCCCAGCCCGACACCCCGATGGCCGCCTTCGGGCCGCTGCTGGGGCAACCGTCGACGGCCCCCGTCCACTGACCGCGCGCATCGTCCGAACAGAGGGACTTCCCATGCCCGGCTCCTTCGGTGAGCACCTGCTCCAGGACCGCTTCGGCACCAAGCCGCGCGCCCGGGGCTTCTACAACCACCAGATGCTCGACCACGTCAACGACCAGATGCGGGAGTACATCTCCCGCATGGAGATGGTCTTCGTCGCCACCGCCGACGGCGGCGGCGAGGCGGACTGCTCTTTCCGCGCCGGCCCTCCCGGGTTCGTCTGCGTGCTGGACGAGCGCACCCTCGCCTACCCCGAATACCGGGGCAACGGGGTGATGGCCAGCCTCGGCAACATCGTCGAGAACCGCCACATCGGGCTGCTGTTCATCGACTTCTGCGGGGACGCCATCGGGCTGCACGTCAACGGTCGGGCGGCCATCCTGGAGAACGAGGACCTGCTGGCGCAGGGGGCGCTGCCGGTCGGCGTGCTCGACGCGCTCCTGCAGGACGGCGGGCGGAAGCCCGAGCGGTGGGTGCGGGTGGACGTGGTCGAGGCCTACATCCACTGCTCGAAGCACATCCCGCAGATGATCAAGCGTTCCGACGTGCCGCAGGCGTGGGGCACCGACGACGCCGTCCGCAAGGGTGGCGACTACTTCAAGGCCAAGCACTCGTCCCGCCCGTGGGTGGACGGCGCGCCGGTCGGCGCCTCCCCCACCGCGGTGGAGGGCTGAGCTCCGGTCGGTCCCTCAGCGGTCGCGAGCCGACCCGGGGGCTGCGGCTCGTCGACCGTCCGGAGGGCTGCCGGGCTCACTTCCCGTCGCTGTGCGAACGGGCACGTCCACGGTAGTCCGCTCGTCGGCTCGGTCCGGACCACACCCGCGTGAGTGGACGCACGCAGCCCCCGCGTTCCTCGGCGTCCACGCATCCGTGACCCCCGCGCGCGGGGCGGGCGCCACCGCGGGCGGGGCTTCGCGGGCGACGAGACGGCGCTGCAGGGTCGCGGCGGTCCGCCGACTCGCGGACCAGGTCGCCGGACAGGCGACCGGTGTCCCTCACCACGGCGAGGGAGTGGGCGCACCCGTGCAGGGAACGGCCACCTCCGGCGCGGCGTTGGACCGGACGTGCAGCGCATGACCAACGGACTGAAGACCGCCCTCCTGCTCGGCTTGATGGGTGGGCTGATCCTCATGGCCGGCGCCCTGATCGGCGGCCGCGGCGGGCTGGTCATCGCCCTGGTCGTCGCGCTGGGGGTCAACGGCTACGCCTACTTCAACTCCGACAAGCTGGCGCTGCGCGCGATGCGGGCCTTCCCGGTCACCGAGACACAGGCGCCGCAGCTGTACGCGATGGTGCGCGAGCTCGCGACCGAGGCGCGCCAGCCCATGCCCCGGCTCTACGTCAGCCCGACCGACCAGCCCAACGCGTTCGCCACCGGCCGCAACCCGCGCAACGCGGCGGTCTGCGTCACCCAGGGCATCCTCGAGCTGCTCGACCGGCGGCAGCTGCGCGGCGTCCTCGCGCACGAGCTGTCGCACGTCTACAACCGGGACATCCTGATCAGCTCCGTCGCCGGGGCGATGGCGACGGTCATCACCTACCTCGCGCACATGGCGATGTTCGCCTCGCTGTTCGGTGGCCGCTCCGACGAGGACCGGGGTGGCGGCAACGCCCTCGGCGGCCTGCTGCTCATGCTGCTCGGCCCGCTGGCCGCCGGCCTGGTGCAGATGGCGGTGAGTCGCAGCCGCGAGTACCAGGCCGACGCCTCCGGGGCCCAGCTGTCGCAGGACCCGCTGGCGCTGGCCGACGCCCTCCGCGTGATCGAGCGCGGGACGGCGGCCCGCCCGCTGCCGCAGGAGGAGCGGCTGGTCACCCAGAGCCACCTGATGATCGCCAACCCGTTCCGCGGGCAGGGCCTGGCCTCGCTGTTCGCCAGCCACCCGCCGATGCCGCAGCGGATCGCCCGCCTGGAGCAGATGGCCCGCGAGCTCGGCCAGCGCTGAGCGGCCGACTCGGACGTCAAGTCGCGCGGACCGCGTCGATCGCGGCGAGCGCCTGCGCCCGCAGGCCGTCGGAGATGGGGGCCGACCCGGCGACCTCGGCGGCGGCCTGCTGCCCCTCGGGGCTGACCACGTAGCCCATGAAGGCCTGCAGCCGCTCGGCGACCGCCGGGTCGTCGTACTCCATGCAGCCGATGTGGTAGCTGACCAGCACGATCGGGTACTCGCCGGAGCCGGTGGTGTCCCGGTTCAGCTCGATGACGACGTCGTGCTCACCGCGGCCCTCGAGGCGCGGGCTGTTCTCCACGACGGCCGCGGCGGCCTCGGGTGACGGGGCGACGAACTCGCCGCCCACGCCGATGTCGGCGATGCCGAGATCGCCGGCCTGGCTGAGGTCGGCGTAACCGATGGTGCCCTCGCCGCCGCGGACGGCGGCCACGACCCCGGAGTTGCCCTGGGCCGCCTCGCCACCGGGCACCGGCCAGCTGCCGTCGGGCTCGTGCGGCCACGCGCCGTCGGCCGCCTCGGCCAGGTACTCGGTGAAGTTCTCGGTGGTCCCGGACTCGTCCGCGCGGTTCACCGGGGCGACCGGCAGGTCGGGCAGTCCCGTGCCGGGGTTGTCGGCGGCGACCGCCGGGTCGTCCCAGCGGGTGATCCGCTGGTCGAAGATCCCGGCCAGGGTCGCGGGCGACAGGTTGAGCCCGTCGACGCCGGGCAGGTTGTAGACGACGGCGATGGGGGAGATGTAGTTCGGCAGCTCGAACACGCCCGAGGGGCCGCAGCGCTCCTCGGCCTCGGCGAGCTCCTCCTCGTCGAGAGCGGCGTCGGAGCCGGCGAAGTCGGTGCCACCGGCGAGGAACTGCTCGCGGCCGCCGCCGGAGCCGATGGGGTCGTAGCTGACGTCCACGCGGGGCTGGACGGCGGTGAACCCGGCCGTCCAGCCCTGCATGGCCGCCTGCTGGGCGCTGGAACCGGCGCCGACGAGGGAGCCGCTGAGCAGCTCGACCCCCTCGCCGACCTGCGCGCGCTCGTTGGGCGGGACGTAGTTCGCCGCGAGGACGACGAAGCCGCCGACGGCCACTGCGCCGCCGAGGGCGGCGATCTTGCTGCGGGCAGTCACTGCGGCCTTCCGGGGGTCGTCGGGCGCCCGGGGTGGACGCCGGCTCCCGAGAGTACGGCCCGGCGCGCAGCGACCGGGCCCGCCGCCCGGAGCCGTGCCCCCGGCTGCCGGCCCTCGAGAGCCGGCCCCCGGCGGCTCAGCGGTAGTTGTCGAACTGGAGGGCGACGTCGAGGTCGGCGCCGCGGAGGAGCTGCTGCACCGCCTGCAGGTCGTCCCTCTTCTTGCCGCTCACGCGCAGCTGGTCGCCCTGGATCTGCGCCTGGACGCCCTTGGGGCCTTCGTCGCGGATCAGCTTCGCGATCTTCTTGGCGGTGTCGGACTCGATGCCCTGCTTGATCCGCGCGCCGATCTTGTAGGTCTTCCCCGAGGCCTGGGGCTCACCGGCGTCGAGCACCTTGAGCGAGATGTTCCGCTTGATCAGCTTCTCCTTGAACACCTCGAGGGCCGCCGAGACGCGCTCCTCGGTGTCGGCCTGCAGCGTGACGCCGTCCTCGCCGGCCCACGCGATGGTCGCGTTGGTGCCGCGGAAGTCGAACCGCTGGGAGAGCTCCTTGCCCGCCTGGTTCAGGGCGTTGTCGACCTCCTGGCGGTCGACCTTGCTCACGACGTCGAAGGATGAGTCGGCCATGTCGTTTCCTCTCCGTGCGGGACGGGGCGTCCGGACGCCCCGTCGGTGGGGACCCGTCACGTGCCGGGCCCCTGGCTTGTTACTCTCTCCCGCGTACCCATCGCGGCGGGTTGCCCGAGTGGCCAATGGGAGCGGACTGTAAATCCGTCGGCTTAGCCTACGAAGGTTCGAATCCTTCACCCGCCACGCCCGGTACGACGGCCCCCGACCACCAGGTCGGGGGCCGTCGCGCTTCCCCGCCCGGATCAGGGCGTCGTCGGGGCCCGCGCGCTGGAGACGGCGGTGCGCTCGAGCTGCTGCCCGCCCAGGAACAGCCAGCCGAAGGCGATGTCCACGTGGCGGGTGCAGCGCACGGTCACCTCGGCGCCGTCGGTCTCCGCGGCCCAGCTGTCCAGCGTGACCCCGCCGTCGGCGAGCTGGTCGCCGACCGCGGCCTGGGCGGCGGCGCGGGTGAGGGGGAGCTCGGTGCCCACCCCGTGGGCGTAGACGACCGCCTCGTCGGCCTGGTTGGCGGCGGCCAGGGCCGCGCCGTCGCAGATCGACTGCACCTCCTGCTGCTCCAGGAAGGCGTCGGACGCGGCGATCGCCCCGAAGGCCATGAGCGCCGCGACGAGCCAGCAGACCAGGACGAACGGGAGCGTCGAGCCGCGCTCGCGGTCGTCTCGGTCGGGGTGCACGCGCGGGAGCGTAAGCAGCCGCCCGCCGTCGTCCACTGCCTGTGGACACGATCTGTGGACACTGTGGACGGAGGTTCACCCGTCCCCGTGTCCTCCGGTCGGCGGGTGTGGACGACGTGACGTCCGGTGGCCGGCCGCGGGCCCGCGCGCCGGTGAAGTGGATCACTTGGCGTGTGAAAAGGGTGGCGGATGGTCACGACATGGCGTCTCCGGCGGCGTGTCGTGATCGAGATGCTTGTGGGGACCCGTGACGGGAAGGAGTGTCTCCCGCGCGGTCCGTATTCGACGACGCTCTGCCCCCGCGCGTATGGATGGCTGCCGCTCAGCCAATCAGTCGTGCCCACAGGGAGACGTCATGAACAGCACCGTGCAGTGCACCGCCCAGGCCCGCGGCGTGAAGTGGACCCGCGGCGTGAAGTGGACCCGCGGCGTCAAGTGGACCCGTCAGTCGTCCTGACCTTCCGCACGCGTCTCCCGGGTGGCCGTTCCGAGAAGCGGAGCCCCGGAGCGTCACTGCCCATGAACGCGCTGTCCTGCACCGGGGTCGACTGACTCTTCCGGGGCGGACGAGGCTGGCGGTGATCGAGGTCGCTGCTAGCCTTCGCCCGCCCCACGACCCGGGAGAGAGCGCAGTTGCAGGAGCCTGAGCAGCACGTTCGCGAGCCTCGCCGGCCGCCCGCGGTGCGCAGTCCGTGGATGCCGGCGCTGCTCGGGCTGTCGCTCGCCTGCCCGGTGGCCGCGCTGCTGCTCACCAGCCAGCCGCTGGTCGTCCCGGCCGCGGTACTCCTGCTGGTGCTCTTCGCCTCGGTCGCCGCGGAAGGCGTCAACGTCCACGTCGAGTTCCGCCGGCAGAGCTTCCACAGCTCGGCGAGCGAGGTGGCCTTCGTCATCGCGCTCCTGGAGGTCGGTGGCGCGTGGACGGCCGCCACGCGTGCCGTTGCGGTCGCCGTCGTCCTGCTGGCCCACCGGCTCCCCACGGCCAAGGTCGTCTTCAACACCGCCGTGGCCGTGCTGGAGGCCGGGGTGGCCACCGCGATCCTCGCGGTGCTGCCGACCGGTGGCCTCGCCACGCCCTCGACCTGGCTGTCCAGCCTGGTCGCCGTCTTCGCCGCGAACGTCGTGGGCGCAGGCCTCGTGGCCGCGGCGATCACGCTCACCCAGGGGTATCCCGGTCGGGCGATCTGGACCAGCCTCTTCGTCCCGGTCGTGGTGGTGCAGCCGGTCGCCGTCACGATCGGCCTGGCGATCCTCCTGCTGCTGCACACGACCGCGTGGTCGTTGCTCCTGGTCGTGCCGCTGGTCGTCGCGCTGGTGCTGGTCTACCGCCGCTTCGCCGGGGTGACCCGCCAGAGCCACTCCCTCGAGCGGGTCTACGAGTTCGCCCGCCGGGTCGAGCAGGTGGCGCCCGACGACGCCGGCACCCGGCAGATCGTCCAGGCCGTGCGCGAGCTGCTCAACGCCGAGCGGGTGGCCCTCTGGCTGCCGCCCTACCTCGACGAGGGGCCCCGCCTGGTGGTGGCCGCCGAGGACGGTGCGGACTGGTACGACGGACCCGGCGACTCCGACGACCCGCTGCGCCGCCGCGCCGTCGGCTCCACGGGCGGGGCGATCCGCGTCTCGGCCGGCCGCGCCGACGAGCGCGACACCGCCGCGCTGGCGCGCCGGGGCGTGTCCGAGCTGCTGGGCGCACCGGTGACCACGGCCGCCGGTGAACCGGGCTACCTCGAGGTCTGCGACCGCCGCAGCGACATCGTGTCCTTCGGCCGCAGCGAGCGCGGCGCGCTGGAGTCGATGCTCACCCACGTCAACGCGGCGATCCGGCAGCAGCAACTGCTGACCCGCATCCGCTTCGACGCCGACCACGACCGGCTCACCGGGTTGCCGAACCGCCAGCGGCTCGCCGCGGAGATCGACGACCTGCTCACCGCGCAGCCCGCCGGCCCCGGGGCGGGGCTCATCCTCGCCTCCCTCGGCACCTACGCCGACGTCACCGACACCCTGGGGCACGCCGCCAGCGACGAGCTGCTCCTGGTCACCGCCGGCCTGCTCCGCGAGCACGCCCCGCCGCGCGCCCTGCTGGCCCGGATGGAGCGCGAGCAGTTCGCGGTCCTCCTCCCCGGGCTCTCGCTGGCCGCCACCGAGCAGGCCGCGCGGCGGCTGCGCGAGGCGGCGGCCACGCGGGTCCGCGTGGCCGGGCTGGACCTCGAGGTCTCGCTGACCATCGGCGTCGCCGCGGCGCCGGAGCACGGCACCGACGCCGGCACCCTGATGCAGCGGGCGGACGTCGCCCTGCTGGCGGCCGGGGAGTCCGGTGGCGTCGCCAGCTACCACCCGGTGCTCGACCAGCAGAGCCTGCGCCGCCTGCAGCTGGGCACCGAGCTCGCCCAGGCGATGGCCGACGGGCAGATCGGCGTGGTCTTCCAGCCGGTCATCGACGCGCAGACCTCCGACATCGTGTCCGTGGAGACCCTCGTCCGCTGGACCCACCCGCGCTTCGGCAGCATCCCGCCCGAGGACGTGATCGGGCTCGCCGAGCAGATCGGCCGGATCGGGGCGGTGACCGACCACGTCCTGGATCTCGCGCTGGCCCGTTGCCGGCGCTGGCTGGACCAGGGGATCTCGCTGTCGGTCGCGGTCAACGTGTCGGCGTTCTCGCTCAGCGAACCCGACCTGGTCGACCGCGTCCGCGGCGCCCTGGAGCGGCACGGCGTCCCCGGTGAGCTGCTGGTGCTCGAGCTCACCGAGAGCAGCGTCGTCGACGACTCGGTGCGGGAGAGCGCCGTGCTGGAGGACCTGCACGGCCTGGGGCTCCGGCTGTCGATGGACGACTTCGGCACCGGCTACTCGTCGCTCTCCCAGCTCCGGCAGCTGCCGATCGACGAGGTGAAGATCGACAAGTCCTTCGTGCTGTCCATGGCCACCAGCCAGGGGGAGTCCTTCATCGCGCGGTCGATCATCGAGCTGGCCCACAACCTCGGGTTGTGCGTGGTGGCCGAGGGCGTCGAGGACGAGATGACCCGCAACCAGCTCATCGCGATGGGCTGCGACAAGCTGCAGGGTTTCCTGATCAGCCGCCCGCTGCCGGAGGACCGGCTGGAGAAGTGGCTGCTCGCGCGCACCGGCGTCCGATCCGCTGCGCCCGGCGCCACTCACCGCCGCCTGTACGTGCGGACGTGACGGGGCTCGCCGGGACCCCCTGCGAGGCGGTGCCGGGCATCAGGTAGAGTCTTCGACGGCTCCTCGGAGCACGCCCCTTTAGCTCAGTCGGCAGAGCGTCTCCATGGTAAGGAGAAGGTCTACGGTTCGATTCCGTAAAGGGGCTCTGGCAGTACCCGACCGACCGGTCCTGTCGCGAGACCGGCCCGCGTGGTCATCCCGGCGGTGTAGCTCAGCCTGGTAGAGCAAGCGGCTCATAATCGCTGTGTCACCGGTTCAAGTCCGGTCACCGCTACTCCCGACGGACCCGGCAAGCCGGGTCCGTCGCCGTTCCGGCCTCCGGTCGGTGCGGCAGCAGGTCCCGGACCCGGGGCCTGTCCCACAAGGCTAGGAGCGCTCCCGTGGCAGCCACCGACGTCCGTCCGAAGATCACCCTGGCCTGCCAGGAGTGCAAGAACCGGAACTACATCACCCGCAAGAACCGGCGGAACGACCCCGACCGGCTCGAGCTGAAGAAGTACTGCCCGCGCGAGCGCAAGCACACCCTGCACCGCGAGACCCGCTGACGGTCCCCGGCTGCTGAGCGAGGGCGGGAGCATGGCGCTGGACCGGGCACTGGTCGGGCGCAGCTACCCGCCCTCTGCCGTCTACGAGGTCGGCCGGGCGAAGATCGCCGAGTTCGCGGCCGCGGTCGGGGCCACCGACCCGGTGCACCACGACGTCGAGGCCGCCCGCGCCGCGGGCCACGGCGACGTGATCGCGCCGCCGACCTTCGCCATCGTGGTGAGCCTGGAGGCCGCGTTCGTGGTGCTCACCGACGACGAGGTGGGTCTGGACTACAGCCGGGTCGTGCACGGTGAGCAGAAGTTCGCCCACCACCGGCCGATCCGCGCCGGCGACCGGCTGGTCGCCACGACCACGATCGACGCGGCCCGCACCGTCGCGGGCAACGACCTGCTGACCGCCCGGGTGGAGCTGGCGACGGCGGAGGGCGAGCCGGTCTGCACGGCCACCTCGATGCTCGTCGCGCGGGGGGCGGCATGACCGCCGAGGTCGGCACCGAGCTCCCCGAGCTGGTCGTGCGGGTCACCCGCGCCGACCTGGTCCGCTACGCCGGCGCCTCGGGCGACTTCAACCCCATCCACTGGAACGAGCGGGTCGCCCGCGAGGTGGGCCTCCCCGGCGTCATCGCCCACGGCATGCTCACGATGGCGCTGGCCGCGCGGGCGGTCACCGACTGGACCGGTGATCCGGCAGCGCTGCTCGACTACCAGGTCCGCTTCGGCCGCCCGGTCGTCGTCCCCGACGACGACCGGGGCGCCGAGCTGACCGTCCGCGGCACGGTGGCCGCCCTGCTGGACGACGGGCGGGTGCGGGTCGACCTGACCGTCACGAGCGAGGGGGAGAAGGTCCTCTCCCTCGCCCGTGCGGTGGTCCGTCCCGGCTGACGCCCGGGTCGTGGTCGGCCGCGGTCAGCCGGCCGTGGACAGCAGCCGCTGGAGTCGCGAGACCCCCTCGACGAGGTCCTCGTCGCCCAGCGCGTACGACATCCGGACGTAGCCGGGGGTGCCGAACGCCTCGCCCGGCACGACCGCGACCTCGGCCTGCTCGAGGATCAGCTCCGCCAGCTCCGCGCTCGTCTCGGCGGTGCGCCCGCCGATCGGCCGGCCGAGCAGGCCCTTGACCGACGGGTAGGCGTAGAAGGCGCCGTGCGGCTCGGGGCAGGCCACGCCGGGGATCTCGCGCAGCATCTGCACGATGGTCCGCCGGCGCCGGTCGAACGCCGTCCGCATCTCGGCCACCGCCGAGAGGTCGCCGGTCAGCGCGGCGATCGCCGCCGCCTGGGAGACGTTGGCGACGTTGGACGTCGCGTGCGACTGGAGGTTGGTCGCCGCCTTGACGACGTCGGCCGGGCCGGCGATCCAGCCCACCCGCCACCCGGTCATCGCGTAGGTCTTGGCGACCCCGTTCACCACGATGCAGCGGTCGGCGAGCTCGGGCACCAGCACCGGCATCGACGGCGCGGTGAGCCCGCCGTAGGTCAGGTGCTCGTAGATCTCGTCGGTGAGCACCCAGAGGCCTGCGTCGAGCGCCCAGCGGCCGATCTCCTCCACCTGCTCGGGCGGGTACACCGCCCCGGTGGGGTTGGACGGCGAGCAGAACAGCAGCGCCTTCGTCCGGGGGGTGCGGGCGGCCTCGAGCTGCGCCGCCGAGACCAGGTAGCCGCTCTGCTCGTCGGCCACCACCGGCACCGGGACGCCGCCGGCCAGCCGGATGGCCTCGGGGTAGGTGGTCCAGTACGGCGCGGGCAGCAGCACCTCGTCGCCGGGGTCGAGCATCGTCGCGAACGCCTCGTAGACCGCCTGCTTGCCGCCGTTGGTCACCAGCACCTGGGCCGGGGTCAGCTGCAGGCCGGAGTCGCGCGCGGTCTTCGCGACGATCGCCTCCTTGAGCGCGGGCAGGCCGCCGGCGGGCGTGTACCGGTGCATCGACGGCGTCCGGGCGGCGGTGATCGCGGCCTCGACGACGTAGTCCGGCGTCGGGAAGTCCGGCTCGCCCGCGCCGAAGCCGATCACCGGCTTCCCGGCGGCCTTCAGGGCCTTCGCCTTCGCGTCCACGGCCAGCGTCGCGGACTCGGCGATGGCGCCGATGCGACGGGAGATGCGGCGCGCGGCGGGCGGCAGCTCGGAGGTGCGGGCGGTCTCCGTGGCGGAGGCGTCGGTCATGGGACCCATCGTGTCAAAGACCACGCCCTGGGGGTCGCCCGCCCGGTCCCGAGCGGGCCTCCCTCGCGCGCGGGTGCTCCCGCGAGGGAGGCCCCCGGTGGGACGTTGGCTCCCCGCCGCCGCGGTCCCGTACACTGGCTGGCACCGGGGCCTGTTGACCCCGCCACCGGCGTGCCCCGGATCCCACCTCGGGGCCGGTGCCGGCGTGGCGGCGAGACGCCCGGGGCCCACCCAGGGCACAGGGGTGTAGCTCAATTGGCAGAGCAGCGGTCTCCAAAACCGCAGGCTGCAGGTTCAAGTCCTGTCACCCCTGCCAGCAGGACACGGCACGACCGACCGACGGCCCTCGCGGGAGTGGCCACCACCGACGAGGCGAGCGAGGCGCAGTGAGCGACGAGAAGCCGGGCCGCGACGACGACGCGCGCGCCGCCTCCGACGCCGAGCTCACCGACGAGCAGCTGGACCGCGAGGCGCCGGGTGTCGACGACGCCGCCGCGCTGGAGGCCGCCGAGGACGAGGTGGCCGGCGAGGCCGAGGCCGACGAGGACAAGGTCGTCGCCGCGCCGCGGGGCGACCGGGCCGCCCGCCGACGGGGACGGATCACCGCCGACGGCGAGGAGGACGACGAGGCCGCCGCGCCCTCCCGCCGCGCCGCGCGGTCGGTCACGGCGTCGGACCGCGAGGGCTCCCCGACCCGGTCGCGGGCCGCGGCCGAGCGGGCGCGCGCCGAGGAGATGCGGCCGCGCCGCTCGATCATGCGCTTCCTGCGCGAGGTGGTCGCCGAGCTGCGCAAGGTCATCTGGCCCGGCCGGCGGGAGCTGATCACCTACACGACCGTGGTGATCGTGTTCGTCGCGTTCATCGTCGCGCTGGTGGCCGGCCTCGACCTGCTCTTCGCGCAGGGCGTGCTCGCCGTCTTCGGTTGACCCGCCCCCGCGCCTGAACGCCCCCTGACAAGGAAGAGACCCCCTGTGACGGACCCCCGCGAGCCCTTCGAGACCGACAACGCGGTCGAGGGCACCGACCTGGACGACGCCCGATTCGACGAGCGCGGCACCGCTGATGTCGAGACCGGCGCCGGCGAGGCCGGTGCCGCCGAGGGGTCCGGCGACACCGCCGACCTGGCCGCGGGTGCTGCGATCTCCGACGGCGAGGTCGCCGACGCGGCGCCGGAGATCGAGACCGGTGACCCCGACACCCTGGCCACCGACCCCCAGGCCGCGCCCGCCGAGGACTCCGACGTCGCGGTGGAGGAGGACGAGGACCCGGTGGAGGCGCTGCGCAAGGCGCTGCGGATCGCCCCCGGTGACTGGTATGTCGTCCACTCGTACGCGGGCTACGAGAACAAGGTGAAGACCAACCTCGAGGCGCGCATCCAGTCCCTCGACGTGGAGGACTACATCTACCAGATCGAGGTGCCCACCGAGGAGGTCACCGAGATCAAGAACGGCAAGCGTTCGCAGGTCAACCGCAAGGTCCTGCCGGGTTACCTGCTGGTGCGCATGGAGCTCAACGACGAGTCGTGGGGCGCGGTGCGCAACACCCCCGGCGTCACCGGCTTCGTCGGCGCGACCTCCAAGCCCTCGCCGCTGACGATCGACGAGGTCGTGAAGATCCTCGCCCCGGCCACCACGCCGCAGGCTCCGCGGGCCACCGAGACCGCGGCCGCGAGCACGGGTGGCGGCGCCGCCGCCGCGCCGGCCGCCGTCGTCGACTTCGAGGTCGGCGAGTCGGTCACCGTCATGGACGGCCCCTTCGCCACGCTGCCCGCCACCATCAACGAGATCAACGCCGAGCAGCAGAAGCTGCAGGTGCTCGTCTCCATCTTCGGCCGCGAGACGCCCGTCGAGCTCTCGTTCAGCCAGGTCCAGAAGATCTGAGCGACAGGCCCGAAGACCTCACCACCCGATCTGAACCGGAGAAGGAAGCATGCCCCCCAGGAAGCGGTTGACCGCGGTCATCAAGCTCCAGATCAACGCCGGTGCGGCCACCCCCGCCCCGCCCGTGGGTCCGGCGCTGGGCCAGCACGGCGTCAACATTATGGAGTTCTGCAAGGCGTACAACGCCGCGACCGAGTCGCAGCGCGGGAACGTCATCCCCGTGGAGATCTCGGTCTTCGAGGACCGGTCCTTCACGTTCGTCACCAAGACCCCGCCGGCGGCGCGCATGCTGCTGAAGGCCGCTGGTGTCGAGAAGGGCTCGGGCGAGCCGCACAAGACCAAGGTCGCCACGGTCACCCGTGACCAGGTCCGCGAGATCGCCACCACCAAGATGGCCGACCTCAACGCCAACTCGCTCGACCAGGCCGAGAAGATCATCGCCGGCACCGCCCGGTCGATGGGCATCACCGTCACCAACTGACACCCGATGGAACGGCCTCGTCCAGAGGCTCGGCCCGAGCGAGCGAGGGCTGAGGAGGACGGGGTCCTTCACGTGGGAGGGCCACGCCTGGCCCGTGAACCACGCGATCCCCGGCGACGTCCGGGGGAGAGGAACCACCATGGCGAAGCACGGCAAGAAGTTCCGCGCAGCGGCCGAGAAGGTCGACCGCGACAACCTGTACAGCCCGCTCCAGGCCGCCACGCTGGCCAAGGAGACGTCGACGACGGCCTACGACGCCACCGTCGAGGTCGCCATGCGCCTGGGCGTCGACCCGCGCAAGGCCGACCAGATGGTCCGCGGCACGGTCAACCTGCCGCACGGCACCGGCAAGACCGCCCGCGTCATCGTCTTCGCGACCGGCGACAAGGCCGCCGAGGCCGAGGCCGCCGGCGCCGATGTCGTGGGCTCCGACGACCTGATCGAGCGCATCCAGGGCGGCTTCCTGGACTTCGACGCCGCGATCGCGACGCCGGACCAGATGGCCAAGGTCGGCCGCATCGCCCGCATCCTCGGGCCCCGTGGCCTGATGCCGAACCCGAAGACCGGCACGGTGACCCCCGACGTCACCAAGGCCGTCAACGACATCAAGGGCGGGAAGATCAACTTCCGCGTCGACAAGCAGGCCAACCTGCACCTGGTGATCGGCAAGACCTCCTTCGACGAGGCCAAGCTGGTGGAGAACTACGCCGCCGCCCTCGACGAGGTGCTCCGCGCCAAGCCGTCCTCGGCGAAGGGCCGGTACCTGAAGAAGGTCACCATCTCCACCACCATGGGCCCGGGCATCCCGGTCGACCCGAACCGCACCCGCAACCTGACGGTGGACGAGCCCACCGCGTAGGCAGCCCGTCGCCCGACCGGGGCCCCGTTCCGCACCGCGGAGCGGGGCCCCGCGCGTTGCTCCCCCTGCCGGGATCCCGCGATCTCGGCCCTTCCGGCCCTGTGGCGCGCCGAGATCACGTGATCCGGCGTCTTCCACCCGGGCGGTTACCGCCTTCCCGCGGTCATCGCGTACTCTTGCTCCCGTTCCCCCCAAGACCGCTGGTCGTCGCACGTCCGCGTGCGATCGAAGGTCCCGGAGCTCCGGGCGACCCGCGCAGGAGGACGGTTCGATCGGCCGGCGTCCGCGCCCGCCCCTCGCCCCGTGCGTCCTGCGCCGGGGCGTTCCTCGTCTCCGGGCCCTCCGTCGCACGCAGTCGTGCAGCGTCCAGCAGTCGCCCGACAGACGAGAGGAGGCCCATGCCCACGCAGGCGAAGGCCGCGGTGATCGACGAGATCACCGAGCGGTTCCAGTCGTCCAGCGCGGCGGTGCTCACCGAGTACCGCGGGCTGACCGTGGCGCAGCTGACCCAGCTGCGCCGTTCCCTCGGTGAGGGCAGCAGCTACGCCGTCGTCAAGAACACCCTGACGAAGCGGGCGGCGGACTCGGTCGGGCACTCCGACCTGGCCCCGCTGCTCAACGGCCCGACCGCGATCGCCTTCATCGAGGGCGATGTCGTCGAGGCCGCCAAGGCCATCCGCGACTTCGCGCGCGCCAACCCGCTGCTCGTCGTCAAGGGCGGCGTCGTCGAGGGCCGCACCGTCGGCCCCGCCGAGGTCACCGCCCTGGCCGACGTCGAGCCGCGCGAGGTGCTGCTGGCCAAGCTGGCCGGCGCCATGAAGGGCAACCTGACCAAGGCTGCCGGGCTGTTCCAGGCCCCGCTGTCGCAGGTCGCCCGGCTCGCCGAGGCGCTCAAGGAGAAGAAGCCCGCCGAGGCCGGCGCTCCCGAAGCCGCTGCTGCTGACACCACCCCCGACGCTGACGCCGCCGACGCCGCGGCCAGCACCGACTGACCCAAGAAGGAGACACCATGGCCAAGCTGTCCACCGCGGAGCTGCTCGACGCGTTCAAGGAGATGACCCTCCTCGAGCTGTCCGACTTCGTGAAGCAGTTCGAGGAGACCTTCGAGGTCACCGCTGCTGCCCCGGTCGCCGTCGGGGCCGCCCCCGCCGCCGGTGGTGGCGGTGGCGACGCCGGTGCCGCCGCCGAGGAGCAGGACGAGTTCGACGTCATCCTCGAGAACGCCGGTGACAAGAAGATCCAGGTCATCAAGGAGGTGCGCGGCCTGACCTCGCTCGGCCTCAAGGAGGCCAAGGACCTGGTCGACAACGCGCCGAAGCCGGTCCTGGAGAAGGTCGCCAAGGACGCCGCCGAGAAGGCCAAGGCCGCTCTCGAGGGCGCCGGCGCCACCGTCACCGTCAAGTAAGGGACCCGGCGCCCCCCCAGCCCTCGCTCCGCTCGGGCCGGGACCCTGCGCCGGGCCGTTCCAGCGCGTTGCCTCGCGGCTTCGCCGCACAGGGGCCGTCCTCCTTCGGGAGGACGGCCCCTGTCGCATGTCCGGGTGGTTTCGCGGCCGGAGGTGGAGACCCGCGTCACCGAAACCCGGTGACACACGTAACCTCCGCCGAGCGTGATCGTTACTGACCGGTAGTGGAGCGGTGCGATCCCTCCGCACGCAGCGGGATCGCGGAGCAGCGCACGGCCGGGACCCGCCGACGCGGAGGGCGTGGAACCGGCGGCGGAGCCGGGACGGGAGGCAGGGGCACGTGGGCGTCGCAGTCGAGGTCTCGGGGCTGACCAAGTCGTTCGGCAGCCAGAACATCTGGAGCGACGTCACCCTCACGCTGCCGCCCGGCGAGATCTCGGTCCTGCTGGGGCCCTCCGGCACCGGCAAGTCGGTCTTCCTGAAGTCCCTGGTCGGCCTGCTCAAGCCCGAGCGCGGCTCGATCGCCATCGCCGGCACCGACATCGTGCGCACCAGCGAGTCCCGCCTCTACGAGGTCCGGAAGCTCTTCGGCGTGCTGTTCCAGGACGGCGCCCTCTTCGGCTCGATGAACCTGTTCGACAACATCGCCTTCCCGCTGCGCGAGCACACCCGCAAGAGCGAGTCCGAGATCCGGCGGATCGTCCTGGAGAAGATGGACATGGTCGGGCTGCAGGGCGCCGAGGGCAAGCTCCCGGGCGAGATCTCCGGGGGCATGCGCAAGCGCGCCGGCCTCGCCCGGGCCCTGGTGCTGGACCCCGAGATCATCCTGTTCGACGAGCCCGACTCCGGGCTCGACCCGGTCCGCGTGGCCTACCTCAACCAGCTGATCGTCGACCTCAACGCCCAGATCGACGCGACGTTCCTCATCGTCACCCACGACATCGGCACCGCCCGCACCGTGCCCGACAACCTGGGGCTGCTCTTCCGCCGCCACCTGGCGATGTTCGGCCCGCGGGAGCAACTGCTCACCTCGCAGGAGCCGGTGGTCCGCCAGTTCCTCAACGGCCGCCGCGAGGGCCCGATCGGCATGAGTGAGGAGAAGGACGTCGCCCAGGTCGAGGCCGAGATGGCGGCGCTGGAGGCGCGCGGCGGCGACCAGCACAACGGCGTCGGGCCCAAGGGCGCCACCGGTGGGGACGCCGTCCCGCCGCAGCTCGACCCCTCCCCGGGCCTGCCGGAGCGCAGGGCCGTGCGCCGCCGGCAGGAGCGGGTCGCCCGCATGCTGCACGAGTTCGACCCCGCCACGGCCGCGGCCATCCGGGCATCCCTGCCCGCGGACCTGCTCGCGCAGGCCGACGCGGGCCTCTTCGGCCCGACGCCGGCGCCGGGTGGCCGGCACTGGGCGGCGGAGCCCGGCGCGACGGCCCCCACGGTCGTGCTGCCGCGGGCAGGGGGCGACGGGTGAGCGCCGGCGGGAAGCCGGCCGCGCCCGGGCTGCTCGACGGCAGGTACTCGCCGACCCGGCCGCTGGCGGCGAGCGGGAAGCTGTTCGCCTTCGCCCTCGACGTGCTGCGGGCCGTGCCCAAGCGGCCGTTCCAGGTGCGGGAGTTCGTCCAGCAGACCTGGTTCGTCGCCAGCGTGACCATCCTGCCGACGGCGCTGGTCGCGATCCCCTTCGGCGCCGTCATCGCCCTGCAGCTGGGGTCGCTCACCCGCCAGCTGGGCGCCCAGTCGTTCACCGGGTCGGCCTCGGTGCTCGCCGTGCTGCGCGAGGCCAGCCCGATCGTCACCGCCCTGCTGATCGCCGGCGCCGGGGGGTCGGCCATCTGCGCGGACCTCGGCGCGCGCAAGATCCGCGACGAGATCGACGCGATGGAGGTCCTGGGCATCAGCCCGATCCAGCGGCTCGTCGTCCCGCGCGTGCTGGCCGCGATGGTGGTGGCCACCCTGCTCAACGGCCTGGTCAGCGTCGTCGGGGTGGCCGGCGGCTACTTCTTCAACGTCGTCCTGCAGGGCGGCACGCCGGGGGCCTACCTCGCCTCCTTCAGCGCGCTGGCCCAGGTGGAGGACTTCTGGTCCGGGGAGATCAAGGCGCTGGTCTTCGGGCTGATCGCAGGCATCGTCGCCGCCTACAAGGGGCTGGGCGCCGGTGGCGGACCCAAGGGGGTGGGGGACGCCGTCAACCAGGCGGTCGTGATCACCTTCCTGCTGCTGTTCGCGGTCAACTTCGTGATGACGGCGCTGTACTTCCAGCTCGTCCCGCCGAAGGGGGCGTGATGGCGCTCCTCTCACCCGCCGACCGGGTCCGGCTCCGGCTGCGCCGCGTCGTCACGACCGTGTACCGGCGGCCGCTCGACACGCTCGACGACCTCGGCGACCAGCTCAGCTTCTACGGGCGGGCCCTCGGCTGGGTGCCGCGCACCCTGCGGCGCTACAAGCGGGAGGTCCTCCGGCTGCTGGCCGAGGTGACGTTCGGGTCGGGCGCGCTGTCCGTGATCGGCGGGACGGTCGGCGTCATCGCCTTCCTCTCCTTCTTCACCGGGACCGAGGTCGGGCTCCAGGGCTACGCCGCGCTCGACCAGCTGGGCACCTCGGCCTTCACCGGGTTCCTCTCCGCGTACTTCAACACCCGGGAGATCGCCCCGCTGGTGGCCGGGCTTGCCCTGTCGGCGACGGTCGGCTGCGGGTTCACCGCCCAGATCGGCGCGATGCGGATCAACGAGGAGATCGACGCCCTCGAGGTGATGGGGGTGCCGTCGCTGCCCTTCCTGGTGACCACGCGCATCGTCGCCGGCTTCATCGCCGTCATCCCGCTGTACGTGCTCGGCCTGCTCAGCAGCTACTTCGCCACGCGCACCATCACCACGCAGGCCTACGGGCAGTCGGCCGGCACCTACGACCACTACTTCAACCTGTTCCTGCCGCCGCAGGACGTGTTCTGGTCGTTCCTCAAGGTCCTCGTCTTCGCCGTGGTCATCATCCTGAGCCACTGCTACTACGGCTTCCGCGCCGGCGGCGGCCCCGCCGGCGTGGGCCTGGCGGTCGGCCGCGCGGTGCGCTTCTCGATCGTCGCGGTCATGGTCATCGACCTGTTCCTGTCGCTGGCGATCTGGGGTTCCACGACGACGGTCCGGATCGCGGGGTGAGCGGGAGATGAGCGCGCGCGGGGCGGTGGTCCGCCGGCGGCTGCAGGGGCTGGCCTTCCTGGTCGTGCTGGTGCTGCTGCTGGGCCTGGCCGTGGCCGCCTACCAGAAGGCGTTCACCGAGGTGGCCCGGGTGACGCTGCAGGCGGACACGGTCGGCAACCAGCTGCAGGAGGCCTCCGACGTCAAGGTCCGGGGGGTCATCGTGGGCGACGTCCGCGAGGTCCGGGCGCGCGCCGACGGCGCGGAGATCGAGCTGGCCATCCGGCCCGAGTTCCTGGAGGAGATCCCGGCCGACGTCACCGCGCGCCTGCTGCCCAAGACGCTGTTCGGCGAGCGCTTCGTCTCCCTCGAGCTGCCCGAGCAGCCCTCCGCCGAGCGCCTCGCCGACGGCGACGTGATCGGCCAGGACCGCAGCGAGAACGCCATCGAGCTGCAGCGGGTCATCGACGGCCTGCTGCCGCTGCTCCAGGCGGTCGAGCCGCAGGACCTGGCCACCACGCTCGGCGCCGTCGCCGACGCGCTGCGCGGGCGGGGCGACCGGCTGGGCGCCAACCTGGCCGCGGTGGGGCGGTACGTCGGTGAGCTGAACACCGTGCTGCCGGACCTGCAGGCCGACATCACCGGGCTGGCCGACTTCGCCGACACCTACGAGTCGGCCGCCGACGACCTGCTGGCGGTGCTCGACAACCTCGCCGTCACCAGCACCACCCTGGTCGACCAGCAGGAGCAGCTGCGCCGGACCTTCACCGTCGGGCGCGCGGCCGGTGACGCCACCGCGGGCTTCCTCGAGGTCAACGAGCGGAACATCATCTCGCTGGCCGAGACCGCACGGCCGGTGCTGGGCGTCTTCGCCGAGTACTCGCCGGTGTACCCCTGCCTGCTGGAGGGCCTCACCCGCTTCAACCCGATGATCAGCGAGGCGTTCGGCGCCGACGGCGACCCTTCCCTCGACCTGAACATCGTGGTCACGCTGCCGCCGCGCAACGCCTACGTGCCCGGCGACCAGCCCGCGTACCTCGACCGCAGCGGCCCCGACTGCCAGGGGCTGGACGACATCGACGGGCTGATCCGGGCCGCCGAGCGCGGCGAGTACTACTGCCCGACCCCGCCGGAGGACGGCGTGGACTCGGCCGACAACCCGGTCTCGGGCAACCCCTTCTGCCTCGGTGGCCGGGACCCCGACGACGTGCCCGAGGGGGCGGGCGACCCCAACCCCCGGCTCGGCGACTCCCTGCCCTCCGACCTCGCCGGGTCGACGGCGGAGCTGGACTTCGTGCGCAGCATCCTCGCCCACCAGACCGGGACCGGGCCCGAGCAGGTCTCCGACCTCGCCGTCTCCTCGCTGGCCCCCGTCCTGCGCGGCACCCAGGTGGCGTTCCGGTGAGGGGCGCGCTGCGCGGGTTGGCCGCGCCGGTGACCAAGCTGGTGGCGTTCGCGCTCGTCACCGTGCTGGCCAGCTACGTGCTGGTCAGCACCATCACCAACGCCGGCTACGGGGACCACCGCGCGTACCGGGCGCAGTTCACCGACGTCGCCGGCCTCGTCGAGGGGGACGAGGTCCGGATCGCCGGCGTCCGGGTCGGCCAGGTGACCGCCATCGGGCTGGCCGAGGGGACCGAGCGCCCCGTCGCCGAGGTGGCCCTGGAGGTCAGCGCCGACGTGCCGCTGCCGGCCGGTGTCCGGGCCACCATCCGCTACCGCAACCTGGTGGGGCAGCGCTACGTCGCCCTCGAGGAGGGGGACGGCTCGGCCGGCCGCGTCCTCGAGGAGGACGCGCTGATCCCGCTGGCGCAGACCACCCCCGCGCTGGACCTCACCACCCTCTTCGGCGGGTTCCAGCCGCTGCTGCAGGCGCTCTCGCCGGCGGACGTCAACCGGCTCTCCTTCGAGATCATCCAGGTCTTCCAGGGCGAGGGCGGCACGGTGCAGAGCCTGCTGCGGCACATCGCGTCGCTGAGCGGCTCGCTGGCCGACGAGGACGCCGTCATCGGCAGCGTCATCGACAACCTGACGACCGTGCTCGGCAGCGTCGCCGCCCGCGACGAGCAGCTGTCGGGCCTGGTCGTGAGCCTGCAGCAGTTCGTCACCGGGCTGGCCGGCGACAGCGAGGCCATCTTCGACTCCCTGCAGACGGTCGACGGGCTGGCCCGGGCCACCACCGACCTGCTCGTCGACGTCCGCGCGCCGCTGACCGCCGACATCCGGGGGCTGGAGGCGCTGTCGACGAACCTGGCCGACAGCGGGGACGTGCTGGAGGACTTCCTCCAGCTCGCGCCCACCAAGCTCGACCTGGTCACCCGGACGGCGGTCAACGGCAGCTGGTTCAACTTCTTCCTCTGCGGGGCCTCGGGCAACGTCGTCCTGCCCGTGAGCGGCCCCGACGGCACCGAGAACGCCGTCGAGGTCCCCACCGGTGGCCTGCGCAACGGTGAGCGGGGGTGCGCCTGATGGCCCGCGCGTCCCGGCCCTTCCGCAGCCGCAACCCCGTGCCGATCGGCGCGGTCAGCCTGGCGGTGATCGTCGTCCTCGTGCTGCTGGCGTTCAACGCGCAGTCGCTGCCGCTCATCGGGGGCGGCACCGTCTACCGGGCGCAGTTCTCCGAGGCGGCCGGCCTCCGGCCCGACGACCCCGTCCGCGTCGCCGGCGTCAAGGTGGGCAGCGTCGAGAGCCTCTCGCTGGAGGACGGCGCGGTGACCGTCGAGTTCCGCGTCCGGGACGCGTTCGTCGGCGACCGCTCCGAGGCCGCGATCAAGATCGAGACGGTGCTGGGCGCGAAGTACCTGGCGCTCGTGCCGCGGGGGAGCGCGCCGCTGGACCCCGACGAGCGCATCCCGCTGACCCGCACCGCCTCGCCCTACGACGTCGTCGAGGCCTTCGCCGACCTCTCGACGACGGTGCAGGACCTGGACACCGCCCAGCTGGCCGGCTCGTTCGAGGTGCTGGCCGAGACCTTCGCCGAGACCCCCGACGAGGTGCGCAGCTCGCTGGACGGGCTGGCCCGGCTGTCGGGCACCATCGCCTCCCGCGACGCCCAGCTGCGGGAGCTGCTCTCGGCGACGCGGACGGTGACCGAGGTGCTCGCCGACCGCAACGGCGAGTTCACCCGGTTGATCGTCGACTCGAACACGCTGCTGGCCGAGGTGCAGGAGCGGCGGCAGCTGATCGACGCGATCCTGACCAGCACCCAGGAGCTGTCCGCGCAGCTGTCGGGGCTGGTCGCCGACAACCGCGCGGCGCTGACGCCCGCCCTGGCGCAGCTCTCCCGGGTCACCGACATCCTGGCGCGCAACCGGGAGAACATCGCGCAGACCGTGGACCGGCTGGCGCCCTTCGTCCGGGTGTTCACCAACACCCTGGGCAACGGCCGGTGGTTCGACAGCTTCGTGGACAACCTGCTGCCCGGCGTGGTCGGCAGCATCGTCTGCGGCGGGCCGGGCGTCGTGGGCGCGCCGGTGTCCTGCCGGGAGGGGAACGGATGAGCGGCTCCCTGCAGCGCGGCGTCGCGCTGGCCGCGGCGGTGGTCCTGGTCGGTGCCCTCGGCTGGACGGTGCTCCGGCCCGCCGGCCAGTACCGGGTCACCGCGTGGTTCGGGCAGGCGGTGGGGCTCTACGCCGGCTCCGACGTCCGCATCCTCGGCATCGACGTCGGCGAGATCACCGACGTGCGGCCCGAGGGCGACCGCGTGCGGGTGGAGATGCTGATCGACGACGGCTACGACATCCCGGCCGACGCCGACGCGGTGGTGCTCGCGCCCTCCCTGGTCTCCGACCGGTACGTGCAGTTCGCCCCCGTGTACTCCGGCGGGCCGACGATGCGGGACGGCGCGGAGGTGCCGGTCGAGCGCACCGCGACCCCGGTGGAGCTCGACGCGGTCTACGGCGCGCTCGACGAGCTGTCGACGGCGCTGGGGCCGACGGGGGCGAACGCGGACGGTGCTCTGGCGGACCTCATCGACGTCGGGGCAGCGAACCTGCAGGGCAACGGGGACGCCCTCAACCGGACGCTGACCGGCTTCTCGCAGGCGGTGGAGACGCTGGCCGAGAACCGCGACGGCCTCTTCGACTCGGTCGAGAACCTGCAGCGGTTCACCAGCGCGCTGGCCGGCATCGACAACCAGGTCGGGCTCTTCAACGAGAACCTGGCCGCCGTCGCAGACCTGCTCGAGGGGGAGCGCGAGGACCTCGCCACCGCGATCCGGCTGCTGTCCCAGGCGCTCGGGGACGTCGCGGGCTTCGTCCGGGACAACACCGACCTGCTGCGCACCAACGTCGACCGGCTGGCCGACGTCACCCTGGCGCTGGTCCAGCAGCGCGACGCGCTCGCCGAGGTGCTCGACGTCGCGCCCGCCGCGCTGGGCAACCTGTCGCACGCCTACAACCCCGACTACGGGACCCTGGACACGCGGGACAACTCGCTGGGGGCCACCAGCCCCGAGGTCATCGTCTGCCAGCTCCTGGGCGCGACCGGGCGGCTGCGGCTCGACCTCGACCTGGTGCCCGACGTGCTCACCGACCCGCTGACCCAGGGCCTGCAGCTGCCGCCGATCGAGCAGATCTGCACCCGGCTGCTCTCCGGGGACGCGGACGCCGACGGCACCCTCGACGACGTCGACGGCAACGGCGTGAGCGACCTGCAGGAGCTGCTCACCGAGCTCTTCGGCGGCGGCGCCCCCGGCGGCCGCAGCGGTGGTCCGCTCATCGGGCTGCCCGACCTGGCCGGAGCCCCGCGGTGACCCGGCACCTCGCGCGCGTCACCGCCCTCGCCGGCAGCGTGCTGCTGCTCGCCGGGTGCGGCTTCCGCGGCGCCTACTCCCTGGACCTGCCCGGTGGGGCCGATCTCGGGGACGAGCCCTTCACCGTGCAGGTGGAGTTCCTCGACGTGCTGGACCTGGTGCCGCAGTCCGGGGTGCGCGTCGCCGACGTGCCGGTCGGCCGGGTGGAGGAGATCGAGCTGGGCGAGGACTGGACCGCCGTGGTGACGCTGTCGGTCAACGGCGACGTCGAGCTGCCGGCCAACGCCGTCGCGATGATCCAGCAGACCTCGCTGCTGGGCGAGAAGTTCGTCGAGCTGGCGCCCCCCGGCGGCGAGGAGCCGCAGGGCGTGCTGGCGGACGGCGCGCGCATCGGGCTGGACCGCACCAACCGCAACGTCGAGGTCGAGGAGCTGCTCGGCGCGCTGTCCCTCGTCCTCAACGGCGGCGGGCTGACGCAGCTGCAGACCATCACCCGGGAGCTCGGGACCGCGCTGGAGGGCCGGGAGACGGCGATCCGCAGCACGCTGGCGCAGCTGGACACGTTCTTCGGCGGGCTGGACGCCCAGCGGTCGGAGATCAGCCGGGCGCTGGAGAGCGTGGACGCGCTCGCGGCGAGCCTGGCCGAGCGGACCGGGACCATCGAGACGGCCCTGGACGCCATCGGCCCCGGCCTCGACGTGGTGGACCAGCAGCGCGACCTGCTGGTCTCGATGCTGGACAGCCTGGCCCGGCTGGGCGACGTCGGCACCCGCGTCATCGAGCAGGCGGGCGCGAACACCGTGGAGGACCTCGAGCTGCTGCAGCCGATCCTCACCCAGCTCGCCTCCGCGGGCCCCGACCTGGCCGGCTCGCTGGACCTGCTGCTCACCTACCCGTTCCCCGCGAGCTCGCTGTCGGCGCTGAACTACCGGCAGGACCTGCGCACCGGTGGCTACGGCCTGTTCACCAACATGACCGCCGCGCTGGACCTGGACCTCACCGAGGTGCTCTGCCGCTACGCCGTCGACCCGCTCACCGGGGCCCTGGAGGAGCTCGCGCCCGGGGACCTCACCGGGGAGCGGTGCGGCGTCCCGGGCACCCCGCCCGGCAACGGCTCCGCTGCCCCGCCGGGCGGCGCGGGCACGGCCGACCCCGGCCGGCGGACCGGGCTGGGCGCGCTGCTCCCGGAGGGCATCGTCGGCCGGGTCCCCGGGGAAGGCGGCCTCGTCGGCCTCCCCGACCTGCTGGGGGGCCGGCCGTGATCACCCGGACCGTGAAGCTGCAGCTCACCGCCTTCGCCCTGGTGGCCGTCCTCGGGATGGCCTACCTCGGGTTCACCTACGTCGGCCTGGACCGGGTGCTCCTCGGCACGGGCTACCAGGTGTCCGCCGACTTCCGGGACTCCGGCGGGATCTTCGAGAACGCCGAGGTGACCTACCGGGGGGTCTCCGTCGGCCGGGTGACCGGCATGGACCTGGTCGAGGACGGGGTGCGCGTGACGCTCACCATCGACCCCGGCGCCGAGCCCATCCCCGCCGACACCCGGGCCGTGGTCTCCACCCGCAGCGCGGTCGGCGAGCACTACGTGGACCTCGTGCCCGACGACGGGGAGGGACCCTTCCTGGAGGACGGCGCGGTCATCCCGCAGGAGCGGACCGCGATCCCGGTGCCGGTCGAGCAGCTGCTGCTGAACGTCGACGAGCTGGTCGGCTCGCTGGACCGGGAGAACCTGCGGATCGTCGTCGACGAGCTGGGCCGGGCGTTCGCCGGGGCCGGGGACGACCTCGGCCGGCTCATCGACAACGGCGACCTCCTGCTCGCCCGGGCCCAGGAGTCGCTGCCCGAGACGCTCGCGCTCATCCGCGACAGCCGGACGGTGCTGGACACCCAGGTGGCCGGGCGCTCGGCGATCGAGCAGTGGGCGGCCGACCTGCGGCTGGTGAGCGACACGCTGGTGGCCAGCGACGCCGACCTCCGCGGCCTGCTGGGCACCGCGCCCGAGGCCGGCGACGCCCTGCAGCGCCTCGTCGAGGAGGCCGGCCCCGGTCTCGGCCCGCTCATCCGCAACCTCGACGTCCTGAACCGGGTCACGGTCCCGCGCCTGGACGGCGTCGAGCAGCTGCTGGTGACCTACCCCGACGTGGTCTCGGGCGGCTTCAGCGTCGTGCGCGACGACGGCGGGACGATGCGGGCGCACTTCGGGTTCGTCCTGAACGCCGGCGACCCGCACGCGTGCACCAGCGGCTACGTCCCCACCGGCGCGCTGCCGGGCCCCGGCGCGGTGCAGGCGCTGGACACCGACGCGGTGCGCTGCGCGGTCGTCGACGGGGCCGACCCGGACCCGGGGGACGGCGTCGACGAGACCGGCACCAGCATCCGCGGGGAGCAGAACATCGGGCGCTCCGGCGGCGTCGGCGGGACCGGGCCGCAGAGCGGCGGCGGCGCCCGGCCCCCCGTGCTGGCCGGCCTGGAGGAGCTGCTCGGCGAGCTGCTGGGCGCCAGCCCCTTCGCCCGCACCGCGGCCTGACCCCACCCGTCCGGGTCGGTCGCGGTGCGCCGCGGGCCCGGACCCCGAGCTGACGAAGGAGGATGCGCCGGTGATCAGGAACGCGTGGTCGCGGACGCCCGGGGACGCCCCGGGCGCCGGTGCGCCCGAGGCCCCCGCGGACGAGGAGCCCGCCGTCGCCGCCGTCGGAGCGGCCGACGAGGATCCGGTGGCCGAGGGTGCCCCGGCCGACAGCGCGGACCGCCGCCCCGCGGTCCCGGTGGTGCCGCTGCTCGCGGTCCTGCTGGTCGTGCTGCTGGGCGCCGCCGCCTTCCTCCTCGCCACCCGGCCGGAGCCGTCGACCATCCGCACCGACGACTACGTCGACGCGCTGCAGGCCGCCCGCGCGCACGTGGTCGACCTGACCTCCTTCGACCACCTCACCCTCGACGACGACATCCGCGAGATCGAGCAGGTGGCGACCGGTGAGCTGGGGGAGGAGACCGTCGCCCAGCTGGAGGAGCGCCGCCAGCAGATCGTCGAGTCCGAGGCCGTCGTCAGCACCGAGGTCGTCGGGGCCGGCATCACCCGGGCCGACGCGGGCGAGGCGACCGCGCTGCTGGTCATCGAGTCGACCCAGAAGAGCAACGCCGACGAGCAGGCCCAGCTGCTGCGCTACCGGATCGAGGTCGAGCTGACCGAGGTCGACGGCCGGTGGCTGCTGTCCGCGATCCGGGGAGGGTGAGGCACCGATGAGCCAGGAACCGGCCGACCGCCCGCGCCCCACGGCGCGTCCCCGGCCCGCACCCGCGGCCCGGCCCACCCCGCGGCCGCGCGTCGCGGGGAGCCGGCGCGAGCGCGAGGACGGCCCGGTCTCCGCGCACGGGAGCCCGGTCGCCGCCCCGGAGGCCCCGGCCGGGCCCGCGACCCGGCGGGCGGCATCGCCCCGCCGGCACGCCGCGGCGCCGCGCGCGAACCCCGTCCCGCGCCGCCGGCGCCCCGGCCGCGCGCCGGTCGCGGTCCTCGCCGTGCTGTGCCTGCTGGCCGCCGTCGGCACCGGGGTGCTGCTGCGGGAGCGGCTGGACCCGCGCTACGTGCAGACCGGCGTCATCGAGGCCGCGGGGGACGGCGTCCGGGCGCTCTACGCCTACGACTACCAGGACTCGCAGGGCAGCGTCGAGGGCAAGCTCGCGGTGCTCACCGGGGAGCTGCGGGAGCAGTACGAGCGCGACCTCTCGCAGGGCGGGATCATCGACACCTACGAGCAGGTGTCGGCCACGACCAGCTACGAGGTCGGCGACGTCGGGCTGCAGCAGATCAACGAGGCCCAGGACACCGCGACGCTCGTCGTCTTCGGGCAGTACGTGGTCCGCTCGGTGAACACCGGCGGGCAGCAGCCCCCCGAGGGGTCGGAGTGCCAGGTCACGCCCGAGGGGGCGCAGTCCTGCGTGCAGACGGTGCAGGTGCGCATGGTCACCGTGGACGGCGGGTGGAAGATCAGCGAGCTCACGCTGCTCACCACCTCCTGAGCGGCGGCCGTCCGGGAGGGCCGACGGCGTGGCGGTCCCACCACGGACCCTCCGCTGTCATCATGGGTCCGGCGCACGCCCCCGCCGGGTCCCTCCGGGCCTGCGCGTCCCGCGGGTGTGGCACCGGTCCCACCGGTGCCCCCGACGTGGACACGGCGCTCCGGTGGGGGTAGGGTCTCCTGTTGCGCTGCCCTCTGACTGCCTGCCCGCCGAGACGGGTCACGACGGGTGCCCGGGAATCTCCCGGGCGACGCCCGTGCTGACCTGTCCGGCGAGCGATCGCGGCCGTCGCGGACAGCCTCGCCATCACCGACGACGACCCAGGACGACCCCGCAGCCCACCGCCCGCACGTCGTGAGGTCCTTGGAAGGACGCATCTTGGCAGGCTCTCGCCCCACCAGCATCACCCCCGGCACCACCGAGTCCGGTACCACCCAGACGACCCCGGCCACGCAGGACGGTCCCCGCACTGGCGAGGCCGACCAGCAGAAGATCCCCGGCGCGCCGCTGCGCGTCTCGTTCGCCAAGATCTCCGAGCCCCTCGAGGTCCCCGACCTCCTGGCGCTCCAGACCGCCTCCTTCGACTGGCTCGTGGGCAGCCCCGAGTGGCGCGCGACGCTCTCGCCCGAGGAGCAGGCCGACGCCGTCGGCGGGCTGGCCGAGATCCTCGAGGAGATCTCCCCGATCGAGGACTTCAGCGGCTCGATGTCGCTGTCCTTCTCCAACCCGCGCTTCGAGGACGTCAAGGCGTCCCTCGAGGAGTGCAAGGACAAGGACATGACCTACGCGGCGCCGCTGTTCGTCACCGCCGAGTTCATGAACAACACCACCGGCGAGATCAAGTCGCAGACGGTGTTCATGGGCGACTTCCCGATCATGACGAACAAGGGCACCTTCGTCATCAACGGGACCGAGCGCGTCGTCGTCTCCCAGCTGGTCCGCAGCCCCGGCGTCTACTTCGACAAGACGCTGGACAAGACCTCGGACAAGGACGTCTTCAGCGCCAAGGTCATCCCCAGCCGCGGTGCGTGGCTGGAGTTCGACGTCGACAAGCGCGACACCGTGGGCGTGCGCATCGACCGCAAGCGCCGCCAGCCGGTCACCGTGCTGCTCAAGGCGCTGGGCTGGACCGAGGACCGCATCCGCGAGCACTTCCAGTGGTCGCCGACCGTCCTGGCCACCCTCGAGAAGGACCACATCGCCGGGCAGGACGAGGCCCTGCTCGACATCTACCGCAAGCTGCGGCCGGGCGAGCCGCCGACGCGCGAGTCGGCGCAGGCGCTGCTGGAGAACCTGTTCTTCAACCCCAAGCGCTACGACCTGGCCAAGGTCGGCCGGTACAAGGTCAACAAGAAGCTGGGCGTCGAGGTGCCGCAGAGCACCAGCACGCTGACCGAGGACGACATCGTCGCCACCATCGAGTACGTGGTGCGCCTGCACGCCGGCGAGGCCGACCACGGCGTCGACGACATCGACCACTTCGGCAACCGCCGCCTGCGCACCGTCGGCGAGCTGATCCAGAACCAGATCCGGGTCGGCCTCTCCCGCATGGAGCGCGTGGTCCGCGAGCGCATGACCACCCAGGACGTCGAGGCGATCACGCCGCAGACCCTGATCAACATCCGGCCGGTCGTCGCCTCCATCAAGGAGTTCTTCGGCACCAGCCAGCTGTCCCAGTTCATGGACCAGACCAACCCGCTCGCGGGCCTGACCCACAAGCGCCGCCTGTCGGCGCTGGGCCCGGGTGGTCTGTCGCGTGAGCGGGCCGGCATGGAGGTCCGCGACGTCCACCCGAGCCACTACGGCCGGATGTGCCCGATCGAGACGCCGGAAGGCCCGAACATCGGCCTGATCGGCTCGCTGTCCTCGTTCGGCCGGGTGAACGCCTTCGGCTTCATCGAGACGCCGTACCGCAAGGTCGAGAACGGCCAGGTCACCACCCAGATCGACTACCTGACCGCCGACGAGGAGGACCGCTTCGTCGTCGCGCAGGCCAACAGCCCGCTCGACGCGCAGGGCCGCCTCGCCGAGGAGCGCGTCCTGGTCCGCACCAAGGGTGGCGAGGTCGACTACCTCTCGCCCGAGCAGGTGGACTACATGGACGTCTCGCCGCGGCAGATGACCTCGGTCGCGACGGCGATGATCCCGTTCCTCGAGCACGACGACGCCAACCGCGCGCTCATGGGCGCCAACATGCAGCGCCAGGCGGTGCCGCTGCTGCGCAGCGAGGCCCCGCTGGTGGGTACCGGCATGGAGCTGCGGGCCGCCGTCGACGCCGGCGACGTCGTCGTGGCGGAGAAGGCCGGTGTGGTCGAGGACTCCACCGCCGACTACATCACCGTGATGGCCGACGACGGCACCCGGCAGACCTACCGGCTGCTGAAGTTCCGCCGCTCGAACCAGGGCACCTCGATCAACCAGACCCCCGTCGTCGACGAGGGCCAGCGGGTCGAGGTCGGCCAGGTCATCGCCGACGGTCCCTGCACCGACCAGGGCGAGATGGCGCTGGGCAAGAACCTGCTCGTCGCCTTCATGCCGTGGGAGGGCCACAACTACGAGGACGCGATCATCCTGTCGCAGCGCCTCGTGCAGGACGACGTCCTGTCCTCGATCCACATCGAGGAGTTCGAGGTCGACGCCCGCGACACCAAGCTCGGTGCCGAGGAGATCACC
This sequence comes from Blastococcus sp. KM273128, assembly GCF_021698975.1. Lineage (GTDB taxonomy): Bacteria > Actinomycetota > Actinomycetes > Mycobacteriales > Geodermatophilaceae > Blastococcus. The sequence continues at coordinate 64,089 of NZ_SSXA01000002.1, forward strand.
CGGGACATCCCGAACGTCTCCGAGGACGTGCTGGCCGACCTCGACGAGCGCGGCATCATCCGCATCGGTGCCGAGGTCGTCCCCGGCGACATCCTCGTCGGCAAGGTGACGCCGAAGGGCGAGACCGAGCTGACCCCCGAGGAGCGGCTGCTGCGCGCGATCTTCGGCGAGAAGGCCCGCGAGGTCCGCGACACGTCGCTGAAGGTCAAGCACGGTGAGTCCGGCAAGGTCATCGGCGTCCGCGTGTTCTCCCGCGAGGACGGCGACGAGCTGCCCGCCGGCGTCAACGAGCTGATCCGGGTCTACGTCGCCCAGATGCGCAAGATCTCCGACGGCGACAAGCTCGCCGGGCGCCACGGCAACAAGGGCGTCATCTCGAAGATCCTGCCGCAGGAGGACATGCCCTTCCTCGAGGACGGCACCCCGGTCGACATCGTCCTGAACCCGCTCGGCGTGCCCGGCCGCATGAACGTCGGCCAGGTGCTGGAGACCCACCTCGGGTGGATCGCCAAGCAGGGCTGGGAGGTCAACGGCGACCCGGACTGGGCGAAGAACCTGCCGCAGGCCGCGCGGTCGGCGGCTCCGGGTACCCGCACCGCGACGCCGGTGTTCGACGGCGCCAAGGAGGACGAGATCATCGGCCTCCTCGGCTCGACGACGCCGAACCGCGACGGCGACCGGATGGTGCAGCCGACCGGCAAGGCGCGCCTGTTCGACGGTCGCTCCGGCGAGCCGTTCCCCGAGCCGATCTCGGTGGGCTACGTCTACATCCTCAAGCTGCTGCACCTGGTCGACGACAAGATCCACGCCCGCTCGACCGGCCCGTACTCGATGATCACGCAGCAGCCGCTGGGTGGTAAGGCGCAGTTCGGTGGCCAGCGGTTCGGCGAGATGGAGTGCTGGGCGATGCAGGCCTACGGCGCGGCCTACGCGCTGCAGGAGCTGCTCACCATCAAGTCCGACGACATCCTCGGCCGCGTCAAGGTCTACGAGGCGATCGTCAAGGGCGAGAACATCCCCGAGCCGGGCATCCCCGAGTCGTTCAAGGTGCTGCTCAAGGAGCTGCAGTCGCTCTGCCTCAACGTCGAGGTGCTGTCGGGCGACGGCCAGGCGATCGAGCTGCGCGACACCGATGACGAGGTCTTCCGGGCCGCGGAGGAGCTGGGCATCGACCTGTCCCGCCGCGAGCCCTCCAGCGTCGAGGACGTCTGATCGGCCGCCGGCCGGCCCTGAGCAGTCGGGGCCGGCCGGCCACCCACCCCAAGCCATAGAAGCGAAGCACTAGCCCCTGAAAGGGGTCACACCTTGCTCGACGTCAACTTCTTCGACGAGCTCCGCATCGGTCTGGCCACCGGCGACGACATCCGCCAGTGGAGCCACGGTGAGGTGAAGAAGCCCGAGACCATCAACTACCGGACGCTGCGTCCGGAGAAGGACGGTCTCTTCTGCGAGAAGATCTTCGGTCCCACCCGGGACTGGGAGTGCTACTGCGGCAAGTACAAGCGCGTCCGGTTCAAGGGCATCATCTGCGAGCGCTGCGGCGTCGAGGTCACCCGCGCCAAGGTGCGGCGTGAGCGGATGGGGCACATCGAGCTGGCCGCCCCGGTCACCCACATCTGGTTCTTCAAGGGTGTGCCGTCCCGCCTGGGGTACCTGCTCGACCTGGCGCCCAAGGACCTCGAGAAGATCATCTACTTCGCGGCCTACATGATCACCTCGGTCGACGACGAGGCGCGCCACCGCGACCTCCCGACCATCGAGGCCGAGATCAGCGCCGAGAAGTCGAACCTGGAGAACCGGCGCGACGCCGACGTGGAGGCCCGCCAGCAGAAGCTGGAGGCCGACCTCGCCGAGCTCGAGGCCGAGGGTGCCAAGTCCGACGTGCGCCGCAAGGTGCGCGAGGGCGGCGAGCGCGAGATGCGCCAGCTGCGCGACCGCGCGCAGCGGGAGATCGACCGCCTCGACGAGGTGATGGACACCTTCCGCAAGCTCGAGGTCAAGCAGCTCATCGCCGACGAGTCGCTGTACCGCGAGCTGCGGGACCGCTTCGGCGAGTACTTCGAGGGCGGCATGGGCGCCGCGGCGCTGCAGAAGCTGCTCGCCGGCTTCGACCTCGACGCCGAGGCCGCCTCGCTGCGCGAGACCATCCGCAGCGGCAAGGGCCAGCGCAAGCTGCGCGCGCTCAAGCGGCTCAAGGTCGTCGCGGCGTTCCAGCAGACCCGCAACTCGCCCATGGGCATGGTGCTGGACTGCGTCCCGGTCATCCCGCCGGACCTGCGCCCGATGGTGCAGCTCGACGGTGGCCGCTTCGCCACCAGCGACATGAACGACCTGTACCGCCGCGTGATCAACCGGAACAACCGGCTCAAGCGGCTGCTCGACCTCGGCGCGCCCGAGATCATCGTGAACAACGAGAAGCGGATGCTCCAGGAGTCCGTGGACGCGCTGTTCGACAACGGCCGCCGCGGCCGGCCGGTCACCGGCCCGGGCAACCGTCCCCTGAAGTCCCTGAGCGACCTGCTCAAGGGCAAGCAGGGCCGGTTCCGCCAGAACCTGCTCGGCAAGCGCGTCGACTACTCGGGCCGTTCGGTCATCGTCGTCGGCCCGCAGCTGAAGCTGCACCAGTGCGGCCTGCCCAAGCAGATGGCGCTGGAGCTGTTCAAGCCCTTCGTCATGAAGCGGCTGGTCGACCTCAACCACGCGCAGAACATCAAGTCCGCCAAGCGGATGGTGGAGCGCGCGCGTCCCGTCGTCTGGGACGTGCTGGAGGAGGTCATCACCGAGCACCCGGTCCTGCTGAACCGGGCGCCGACGCTGCACCGCCTGGGCATCCAGGCCTTCGAGCCGCAGCTGGTCGAGGGCAAGGCCATCCAGATCCACCCGCTGGTCTGCACCGCGTTCAACGCGGACTTCGACGGTGACCAGATGGCGGTGCACCTGCCGCTGTCGGCCGAGGCCCAGGCCGAGGCCCGCATCCTGATGTTGAGCTCGAACAACATCCTGAGCCCGGCCGACGGTCGCCCGATCACCGCGCCGACCCAGGACATGGTGCTGGGCCTGTACCACCTGACGACCGTCGTGCCCTCGCGGCACGAGGCCGACGGTGGCAAGCCCGCGGCCTACGCCTCGCCGGCCGAGGCGCTCATGGCGTTCGACATGGGTGCCCTGGCGCTGCAGGAGCGGGCCTACATCCGGCTCGACGAGGTCTTCGGCGTCGACAACGGCACCGTGAACGAGCCGTGGGAGCAGCCGGAGGACTGGGCGCCGGGCCAGCCGGCGGTCGTCGAGACCAGCCTGGGCCGGGTGCTGTTCAACGAGGCCCTGCCCGAGGACTACCGCTTCGTCAACTACCAGGTGCCGAAGAAGGAGCTCGGGGCGATCGTCAACGACCTCGCCGAGCGCTACCCCAAGGTGCAGGTCGCGGCGACGCTGGACGCCCTCAAGGCGGCCGGCTTCCGCTGGGCCACGCGGTCGGGCGTCACCATCGCCATCGACGACGTCGTCACGCCGCCGGTCAAGCAGGAGATCCTCGACCGGCACGAGGCCGAGGCGGCGAAGATCGAGAAGCAGTACGAGCGCGGCGTCATCACCGACGCCGAGCGCCGTGGCGAGCTGATCGAGATCTGGACCCGCGCGCGGGCCGAGGTCAGCCAGGCGATGGTGGACAACTTCCCGACCACCAACCCGGTCTGGGTCATGGTCAACTCGGGCGCCCGAGGCAACATGATGCAGATCAGCCAGATCGCCGGTATGCGCGGCCTGGTCGCCAACCCGAAGGGCGAGATCATCCCGCGGCCGATCAAGGCCAACTTCCGGGAGGGTCTGTCCGTGCTGGAGTACTTCATCTCCACGCACGGTGCCCGCAAGGGCCTGGCCGACACGGCGCTCCGCACCGCCGACTCCGGGTACCTCACCCGTCGTCTGGTGGACGTCTCGCAGGACGTCATCATCCGCGAGGAGGACTGCGGCACCGACCGCGGCGTCCTCATGCCGATCGGCACGCTGGTCGACGGCGTGGTCACCCGTGACCCCCACGTGGAGACCAGCGTCTACGCCCGCGCGCTGTCCGCCGACGTCGTCGCCGAGGACGGGACGGTCATCGCCCCGGCCAACGCCGACCTGGGTGACGTGCTCATCCAGCAGCTCGTCGACGCCGGCGTCGCGGAGGTCAAGGTCCGCTGCGTCCTGACCTGCGAGTCGCTGCTCGGCACCTGCGCCACCTGCTACGGCCGGTCGCTCGCGACCGGCAAGCTGGTGGACGTCGGCGAGGCGGTCGGCATCATCGCCGCCCAGTCGATCGGTGAGCCCGGCACCCAGCTGACGATGCGCACCTTCCACACCGGTGGTGTCGCGGGTGAGGACATCACCCACGGTCTGCCGCGTGTGGTGGAGCTCTTCGAGGCCCGCGTCCCCAAGGGCAAGGCCCCGATCGCCGAGCTGGCCGGCACGGTCCGGATCGAGGACGGCGAGCAGTTCCGCAAGCTCACCATCACCCCGGACGACGGCTCCGACGAGGTCGTCTACGACAAGCTGTCGCGTCGCTCGCGGCTGCGGGTCGAGGACGGCGCCCACGTCGAGGTCGGCGAGCAGCTCACCGAAGGTGCGGTCGACCCGCACGAGGTGCTGCGGATCATGGGCCCCCGCGAGGTGCAGCTGCACCTGGTCCGCGAGGTCCAGGAGGTCTACCGGAGCCAGGGTGTGTCGATCCACGACAAGCACATCGAGGTGATCATCCGCCAGATGCTGAAGCGGGTGACCATCATCGACTCGGGCGCGACGGAGTTCCTGCCCGGTGCGCTGGTGGAGCGGACGCTGTTCGAGACCGAGAACCGTCGCGTCGTCGCCGAGGGCGGCGAGCCGGCCTCGGCCCGTCCGGTGCTCATGGGCATCACCAAGGCCTCGCTCGCGACCGAGTCGTGGCTGTCGGCCGCCTCCTTCCAGGAGACGACCAAGGTGCTCACCGACGCCGCGATCCAGGGAAAGAGCGACAGCCTGCTCGGCCTCAAGGAGAACGTGATCATCGGAAAGCTGATCCCGGCGGGTACGGGCATCAGCCGCTACCGGAACATCACGGTCGAGCCGACCGAGGAGGCGCGCGCCGCCGTCTACACCATGGCCGGCTACGAGGACGGGCAGTACTACAGCCCGGACGTCTTCGGTCAGGGCACCGGCGAGGCCGTCCGCCTCGAGGAGTACGACTGGCGGGGCTGACGCCCGCTAGGCAGTGACGAAAGGGCCCCCAGGTCAGCAGTTGACCTGGGGGCCCTTCCGCGTCCGGGGCCGCGCCGGGATCAGGTTCCCTGATCATCGCGCTTCCACCCCCACGGCAGACGGTGAGGGAGGACCCTCTGCGGTGAGGGAGGACGCCGGACGGGTACCGACCTCGGCGCCTGACCCGCCGTGCAACGGCGAGAGCCGCCCCGCACCGCGGCTGTGGCGGTTGCGGGGCGGCTCTCGTGGTGATCGCCGCGGGGAGGATCAGCCCGCGAGCCGCTTCATGGTCTCCACCGTGCGCAGGCGGGCCTCGCGGCTGCCGTCGAGCGGCTGCAGCATCAGCGTGGTGACACCGGCCTCCGCGAAGGCGGCGATGCGCTCGGCGACGTACCCCTCAGGACCGATCAGGGACGACGCCCGCACCAGCTCGTCGGGCACCGCCGCGGCCGCCTCGTCCTTCTTCCCGTCCAGGTAGAGGTCCTGGATCGTCTTCGCCTCGGCCTCGTAGCCGTACCGGACGGCGAGGTCGTTGTAGAAGTTCTTGCCCCGCGCGCCCATGCCGCCGATGTACAGGGCGAGCGAGGGGCGCACGAAGTCGAGGAGCCCCTCGACGTCGTCGCCGATGGCCACGGGGACGCCGGTGATCACCTGCAGCTCGCCGAGGGCCGTGTCGCGCTTGGCCTTGCCGGCGGCCAGCGAGTCGCCCCAGACGGACGCGGCCTTCTCCGGGACGAAGAAGATCGGCTCCCAGGCCTCCGCGATCTCGGCGGCCAGCTCCACGTTCTTGGGGCCGAGCGCCGCGAGCATCACCGGGATGCGCTCGCGGACCGGCGTGTTGATCAGCTTGAGCGGCTTGCCCAGGCCGGTGCCCTGCTCGGCGGGCAGCGGGATCGAGTACTTCTTCCCCTCGTGCTGCAACCGCTCGCGGCGCCACACCTGACGGCAGATCTCGACGATCTCGCGGGTGCGCTGCAGCGGGGCGTCGTAGGGCAGGCCGTGCCAGCCCTCGATCACCTGCGGACCGGAGGCGCCCAGGCCCAGGGTGAACCGCCCGCCGGAGACGAAGTCCAGGCCGGCCGCGGTCATGGCAGTCAGCGCCGGCGTCCGGCTGTAGATGGGCAGGATGCCGCTGAGCAGCTCCACGCGCTCGGTCACCGCCGCGAGGTAGCCCAGCTGGCTCACCGCGTCGAACGTGTAGACCTCCGCCACCATGGCGAGGTCGAGGCCGGCGGCCTCCAGGTCGCGGATCTCCGCCGCCGTCTCCTGGAAACCGCCGCTGTAGCTGGCCTGGATGCCGATCCGCACGTGCGCTCCTCTGCTCCGCGGCGCCACGGTTGGCGCCTCCCGCACGGTAGCGGTCGCCGCGCGGGCGGGCGGGGGAGCTGTCGCGGGCTTCCCGGCGGCGGTAGTGTCCCGACGACCTGCGCTGCCGGAGGGGCCCCCGGTCGACGTGTCGACCGGTGTGAGGGACCCGGCTTTGACCGCCTGTCCGGGCCCGGGTATCGTGGTCAGCCGTGCCCAGGGTGTCCTGGGCCTGCTCCCGTTCGCGGTGCGCCTGGGTGCCCGGAGGTGTCGAACCTCCGGTCGCCGGGAAACCACCCCCCGGTCACGCCGGAGGGTGGCGGCGCCGGGGTCGCGAGGGGCATCCGAGCTCGGTCTGGCAGCGGACCGGTCCGGGGGAGGGCAACACGCCCGACCGCGTGGACCGGACGTGGAACACGACCGGGGTCGGGGAGGTTCCGACCAGGAGCCGGCACCCGAGCACCACCCGTAGAGCAGCAAACAGACGAGCACCACCCCAGCGCAGGTAGGAGATCCAGGCCACCCATGCCCACGATCAACCAGCTGGTCCGCAAGGGCCGCGAGGACAAGGTCGAGAAGACCAAGACCCCGGCGCTGAAGGGTTCGCCCCAGCGTCGCGGCGTCTGCACGCGCGTGTACACGACGACGCCGAAGAAGCCGAACTCGGCGCTGCGCAAGGTCGCTCGCGTCCGCCTCACCAGTGGCATCGAGGTGACCGCCTACATCCCGGGCGTCGGCCACAACCTGCAGGAGCACTCGATGGTGCTCGTGCGCGGTGGTCGTGTGAAGGACCTGCCGGGCGTCCGCTACAAGATCATCCGTGGCTCGCTGGACACCCAGGGTGTCCGCAACCGCAAGCAGGCTCGCAGCCGGTACGGCGCGAAGAAGGAGAAGAGCTAATGCCGCGCAAGGGCCCCGCGCCGAAGCGTCCGCTGGTTGCCGACCCGGTCTACCAGTCGCCGCTGGTCACCCAGCTGGTGAACAAGGTGCTGGTCGACGGCAAGCGCTCGGTCGCCGAGGCGATCGTCTACGGCGCCCTCGAGGGTGCCCGCGCCAAGACCGACACCGACCCGGTCGTCACGCTCAAGCGCGCGCTCGACAACGTCAAGCCGGCCCTCGAGGTCCGCAGCCGCCGCGTCGGTGGTGCGACCTACCAGGTCCCGGTCGAGGTCCGCGCCTCGCGCAGCACCACGCTCGGCCTCCGCTGGCTCATCCAGTACAGCCGGGCCCGCCGCGAGAAGACGATGACCGAGCGCCTGATGAACGAGCTGCTCGACGCGAGCAACGGTCTGGGTGCTGCTGTGAAGCGGCGCGAGGACACGCACAAGATGGCCGAGTCGAACAAGGCCTTCGCGCACTACCGCTGGTAACCACCAGCGCCCGCCGTCGGCGGGACCCCCGGGCGATCCCCGGCACCCGCACACGGACAACCAGCAAGAGGGGTAAGGAATGGCCAGCAACGAGGCCCAGCTCGCCAAGACCCGCAACATCGGGATCATGGCGCACATCGACGCCGGCAAGACGACCACGACCGAGCGCATCCTCTTCTACACCGGTATCAACTACAAGATCGGTGAGGTCCACGACGGCGCGGCCACGATGGACTGGATGGAGCAGGAGCAGGAGCGCGGCATCACCATCACGTCCGCCGCGACGAAGTGCTCCTGGAACGGCTTCGACATCAACATCATCGACACCCCCGGGCACGTCGACTTCACCGTCGAGGTGGAGCGGTCGCTGCGGGTGCTCGACGGTGCGGTCGCCGTCTACGACGGTGTGGCCGGCGTGGAGCCGCAGACCGAGCAGGTCTGGCGCCAGGCGGAGAAGTACGGCGTCCCGCGCATGTGCTTCGTCAACAAGCTCGACCGCACCGGTGCCGACTTCTTCCGCTGCGTCGACATGATGGTCGAGCGCCTCGGGGCCAACCCGCTGGTGCTGCAGCTGCCCATCGGTGCCGAGGCCGACTTCATCGGCGTCGTCGACCTGGTGCAGATGCGGGCGCTCACCTGGCGCGGCGAGACCAAGATGGGTGAGGACTACGCGGTCGAGGAGATCCCCGCGGAGCTCGCCGACCAGGCCGCCGAGTACCGCGAGAAGCTCCTCGAGAACATCGCGGACTTCGACGACTCGCTCATGGAGGCCTACCTCGGTGGCGAGGAGATCTCGGTCGAGCGCCTCAAGGCCGCCATCCGCAAGGCGACGATCGCCGCGCAGGTGAACCCGGTCCTGACCGGGACCGCCTTCAAGAACAAGGGCGTGCAGCCCCTGCTCGACGCGGTCACCGACTACCTGCCCAGCCCGCTGGACGTCGAGTCGATCGTCGGTACGGCGATGGACGGCGAGACCGAGGTGCTGCGGCACGCCGACGAGGACGAGCCGTTCTCCGCGCTGGCGTTCAAGATCCAGACCGACCAGCACCTCGGCAAGCTGACCTACATCCGCGTCTACTCCGGCCGGCTGGACGCCGGGTCCCCGGTGCTCAACAGCACCAAGGACCGCAAGGAGCGGGTCGGCAAGATCTACCAGATGCACGCGAACAAGCGCGAGGAGCGCGAGGGCGTGGGCGCCGGCCAGATCGTCGCGGTCAACGGCCTCAAGCAGACGACGACGGGTGACACCCTCTGCGACCCGCAGAAGCCGGTGATCCTCGAGTCGATGACCTTCCCCGCTCCGGTCATCTCGGTCGCCATCGAGCCGAAGACCAAGAGCGACCAGGAGAAGCTGGGCACCGCGATCCAGAAGCTCGCCGAGGAGGACCCGACCTTCCAGGTGAAGCTGGACGAGGAGACCGGCCAGACGGTCATCTCGGGCATGGGCGAGCTCCACCTGGAGATCCTGGTGGACCGCATGCGCCGCGAGTTCAACGTCGAGGCCAACGTCGGCAAGCCGCAGGTGGCCTACCGCGAGACGATCCGCAAGGCCGTCGAGCGGTACGACTACACCCACAAGAAGCAGACCGGTGGTTCCGGCCAGTTCGCGAAGGTCCAGATCGCGATCGAGCCGCTTCCGATGGGCTCCGACTCGGCGACCTACGAGTTCGAGAACAAGGTCACCGGCGGCCGCGTGCCGAAGGAGTACATCCCCTCGGTCGACCAGGGCATGCAGGACGCCATGCAGTACGGCGTGCTGGCCGGCTACCCGATGGTGGGCGTCAAGGCGCTCCTCCTCGACGGCCAGTACCACGAGGTCGACTCCTCGGAGATGGCCTTCAAGATCGCTGGATCGATCGCCTTCAAGGAGGCTGCGCGCAAGGCCGACCCGGCCCTGCTCGAGCCGCTGATGGCGGTCGAGGTCACGACGCCCGAGGAGAACATGGGCGACGTCATCGGCGACCTGAACTCCCGCCGCGGGATCATCCAGGCGATGGAGGAGCGCTCCGGCGCCCGCGTCGTCCGGGCCCTGGTCCCGCTGTCGGAGATGTTCGGCTACGTGGGCGACCTGCGCAGCCGCACCCAGGGACGGGCGAGCTACTCGATGGTGTTCGACTCGTACGCCGAGGTCCCGGCCAACGTCGCCAAGGAGATCATCGCCAAGGCGACCGGCGAGTAACCGGAATGCGGGCGGCCCCGCCCGCGCTCCCCGAGCACAGCCCGCAACCCCCAGAGCACGCACCACCTGCGTAACCACGAGGAGAGGAACCCAGTGGCCAAGGCCAAGTTCGAGCGGACCAAGCCGCACGTCAACATCGGCACCATCGGGCACATCGACCACGGGAAGACGACGCTGACCGCGGCGATCACCAAGGTCCTGCACGACAAGTACCCGGACCTCAACGAGGCGTCCGCCTTCGACTCGATCGACAAGGCGCCCGAGGAGAAGGCCCGCGGCATCACGATCTCGATCGCGCACGTCGAGTACCAGACGGAGAGCCGTCACTACGCTCACGTCGACTGCCCCGGGCACGCCGACTACATCAAGAACATGATCACCGGTGCTGCGCAGATGGACGGCGCGATCCTGGTGGTCGCGGCGACCGACGGCCCGATGCCGCAGACCAAGGAGCACGTCCTCCTGGCCCGCCAGGTCGGCGTCCCCTACATCGTGGTGGCCCTCAACAAGGCCGACATGGTGGACGACGAGGAGATCCTGGAGCTCGTCGAGCTCGAGGTCCGCGAGCTGCTCAGCGAGTACGAGTTCCCGGGCGACGACGTCCCCGTGGTCCGCGTCTCGGCGCTGAAGGCCCTCGAGGGCGACGCCGAGTGGGGCGACAAGCTCATGGAGCTGATGAACGCCGTCGACACCGCGATCCCGGAGCCGGAGCGCGAGATCGACAAGCCGTTCCTCATGCCGGTCGAGGACGTCTTCACCATCACCGGTCGTGGCACGGTCGTCACCGGCCGCGTCGAGCGTGGCATCGTCAAGGTCTCCGAGGAGATCGAGATCGTCGGTATCCGCGAGGGTTCGACGAAGACGACCGTCACCGGCGTCGAGATGTTCCGCAAGCTGCTCGATCAGGGCCAGGCCGGCGACAACGTGGGTCTGCTCCTCCGCGGCATCAAGCGCGAGGACGTGGAGCGCGGCCAGGTCGTCGTGAAGCCCGGCTCGATCACCCCGCACACCAACTTCGAGGGTTCGGTCTACATCCTCTCGAAGGACGAGGGTGGCCGTCACACGCCGTTCTTCAACAACTACCGTCCCCAGTTCTACTTCCGGACGACGGACGTGACGGGCGTCGTGACCCTGCCCGCCGGCACCGAGATGGTCATGCCGGGCGACAACACCGAGATGACGGTGGAGCTCATCCAGCCCATCGCCATGGAGGAGGGTCTGCGGTTCGCCATCCGCGAGGGTGGCCGCACCGTGGGCGCCGGGCGCGTCACCAAGATCATCAAGTAACACCCTGACGGGCGGCGGCCGGGGCTCCGGCCGCCGCCCGGCCATGGGCTCCGCGGACGCACCGCGGGAGCCAACCCCCGGGTCTCGGACCCACCGGGTCAGCAGACCCACTTGATCTTTCACAACCGATCGGCAGGAGCGAGAACAGGCGATGGCGGGACAGAAGATCCGCATCCGGCTGAAGGCCTACGACCACGAGGCCATCGACGCCTCGGCGCGGCGCATCGTGGACACGGTGACGAAGACCGGAGCGCGCGTCGTCGGCCCGGTGCCGCTGCCGACGGAGAAGAACGTGTACGCCGTGATCCGGTCTCCGCACAAGTACAAGGACTCCTTCGAGCACTTCGAGATGCGGACCCACAAGCGGCTCATCGACATCCTCGACCCGACGCCGAAGACGGTCGACGCGCTCATGCGCATCGACCTGCCGGCCTCGGTCGACGTCAACATCCAGTAAGGGCAGTCAGCAGACATGGCGAGCACATTCCGTGGTCTCCTCGGCGAGAAGCTGGGGATGACCCAGGTTTTCGACGAGAACAACCGCCTCGTGCCGGTGACCGTCGTCAAGACGGGCCCGTGTGTGGTGACCCAGGTGCGCACCCCCGAGGTGGACGGCTACTCGGCCGTGCAGCTCGGTTTCGGTGAGATCGACCCGCGCAAGGTGAACAAGCCCGAGGGTGGGCACTTCACCAAGGCGGGCGTGACGCCGCGGCGCCACCTGGTGGAGCTGCGCACCTCGGACGCGGGGAGCTACACGGTCGGCCAGGAGCTGACCACCGAGGTGTTCGACGGCGTCGCGAAGGTCGACGTCATCGGCACCAGCAAGGGCAAGGGCACCGCCGGCGTCATGAAGCGTCACGGCTTCAAGGGCCTCGGCGCGGCGCACGGCACCCAGCGCAAGCACCGGTCGCCGGGCTCCATCGGTGGCGCCTCGACGCCGGGCCGGGTCTTCAAGGGCCTGCGCATGGCCGGCCGCATGGGTGCGGTCAAGACCACGACCCTGTCGCTGGTCGTCCACAAGGTGGACACCGAGCGCGGTCTGCTGCTGATCAAGGGCGCCATCCCCGGCCCGAAGGGCGGCCTCGTGCTCGTCCGTTCGGCCGTCAAGGGCGGTCCCGTGGGGAGTGACGACAAGTGACCTCATCGACCGAGACGCGCACCGACCGGCAGGTCGACGTCCGCACCCCGGCGGGGGAGACCTCCGGCAGCGTCACGCTGCCCGGTGAGCTCTTCGACGCCAACGCGAACGTCTCCCTGATGCACCAGGTCGTCGTCGCGCAGCTGGCTGCCGCCCGCCAGGGCACGCACGCCACCAAGACGCGGGGCCAGGTCAGCGGTGGTGGCGCCAAGCCGTACCGCCAGAAGGGCACCGGCCGCGCCCGCCAGGGCTCGACCCGCGCGCCGCAGTTCGCCGGTGGTGGCACCGTCCACGGGCCGCAGCCGCGCAACTACGAGCAGAAGACCCCGAAGAAGATGAAGGCCGCCGCGCTGCGCGGTGCCCTCTCCGACCGGGCCCGCGAGGGCCGGGTGCACGTGGTCTCCGCGTTCGTCGACGGCGACGCCCCGAAGACGAAGGCCGCCCTCGCGACGCTCAAGGCCGTCACCCAGGCCGCGCGCGTCCTCGTGGTCCTCGACCGCGACGACGTCCTCAACTGGGTGAGCCTGCGCAACGTCCCCGAGGTGCACCTCATCGAGGCCGGCCAGCTCAACACCTACGACGTGCTCGTGTCCGACGAGGTGGTCTTCACCGAGACGGCGCTGGCGGAGTTCGTGGCGGGCCCGGCCAAGGGCAAGCGCTCCGGCGCCGACCTGCCCGACCTCGCCACCCACGAGACCCCGGGTGGCATCCCGTCCATCGCTCCCGCCGCCGGCGAGGGCACCGTCGAAGAGACCACCGAGGAGAAGGCATGAGCGTCCGCGACCCCCGGGACGTCCTGCTCGCCCCGGTCATCTCCGAGAAGAGCTACGGGCTGCTCGACGGCAACCAGTACACGTTCATCGTGCGCCCGGATGCCAACAAGACGCAGATCAAGATCGCGGTCGAGCAGATCTTCAAGGTGAAGGTCCTCGGCGTGAACACGATCAACCGCCAGGGCAAGCGCAAGCGCAGCCGCGGCGCGCAGATGGGCAAGCGCAAGGACACCAAGCGCGCCATCGTGTCCGTGGCTGCCGGCGACCGCATCGAGATCTTCGGTGGTCCCGGCGCCTGAGCGCCGTGACCGTTCGGACCAGAGATAGAGGACTGAGTCAGCAATGGCTATCCGCAAGTACAAGCCGACGACGCCGGGCCGACGCGGCTCCAGCGTCGCCGACTTCGCCGAGGTCACGCGGGACCACCCCGAGAAGTCGCTGGTCCGACCGCTGCACGGTCGTGGCGGGCGCAACGTGCACGGGAAGGTCACCGCTCGTCACCAGGGCGGCGGGCACAAGCGCGCCTACCGGGTGATCGACTTCCGCCGGGCCGACAAGGACGGCGTGCCGGCCAAGGTCGCGCACATCGAGTACGACCCCAACCGCACGTCGCGGATCGCGCTCCTGCACTTCGCCGACGGCGAGAAGCGCTACATCATCGCGCCGGCCCGGCTCAAGCAGGGCGACACGGTGGAGTGCGGCCCCGCGGCCGACATCAAGCCGGGCAACAACCTGCCGCTGCGGAACATCCCGGTCGGCACCGTGGTTCACGCCATCGAGCTCCGTCCCGGTGGCGGCGCCAAGATCGCCCGCTCGGCGGGGACCAGCGTCCAGCTGGTCGCCCGTGAGGGCCGGTTCGCGCAGCTGCGCATGCCGTCGGGCGAGATCCGCAACGTCGACGTGCGCTGCCGCGCGACCGTCGGCGAGGTGGGCAACGCCGAGCAGTCGAACATCAACTGGGGCAAGGCCGGCCGCATGCGGTGGAAGGGCAAGCGCCCGACCGTCCGCGGTGTCGCCATGAACCCGGTGGACCACCCGCACGGTGGTGGTGAGGGCAAGACCTCCGGTGGTCGCCACCCGGTGAACCCGAAGGGCAAGCCGGAGGGCCGGACGCGCAAGCGGAAGGCCAGTGACGCCCTGATCGTGCGCCGCCGGCGCACCAACAAGAAGCGCTGAGCGGGTAGAGGAGTCCGACAGATATGCCACGCAGCCTGAAGAAGGGCCCGTTCGTCGACGACCACCTGCTCGCCAAGGTGGACGCCCAGAACGCCAAGGGCACCAAGAACGTGATCCGTACCTGGTCGCGCCGCTCGACGATCATCCCGGACATGCTCGGCCACACCCTCGCGGTGCACGACGGCCGCAAGCACGTCCCGGTCTTCGTCACCGAGGCGATGGTCGGGCACAAGCTCGGGGAGTTCGCGCCCACGCGCACCTTCCGTGGGCACGTCAAGGACGACCGCCGCTCGCGGCGGGGCTGACCAGGTAGAGAGAGATTCAGATGACTTCCCAGTTGGGACAGGAGGCGCCGGTCGCCCGGGCTACGGCCCGGTTCGTCCGCGTGACCCCCATGAAGGCCCGCCGCGTGGTGGACCTGATCCGCTACCTGCCGACCGACGAGGCCCTCGCGCTGCTGCGCTTCGCCCCGCAGTCGGCCAGTGAGCCGGTCGCGAAGGTCGTCGCCAGCGCGGTGGCCAACGCCGAGCACAACCTGCAGCTGGACCCGGCTGCGCTCGTGGTCAGCGCGGCCTACGTCGACGAGGGCCCCACGCTCAAGCGGATCCGTCCGCGGGCGCAGGGCCGGGCGTTCCGCATCAACAAGCGGACCAGCCACATCACCGTCGAGGTGAGCGAGGTGGCCAGCAGCGCCGTCCTCGCGCAGAAGTCGCGCAAGGCGCGCCGGGACACCGGCCAGTCGGGCCCGGCCACCCAGCAGTCCACCAACAACACGAGGGGAGGGACCCGATAGTGGGTCAGAAGGTCAACCCGCACGGGTTCCGGCTCGGGATCACCACCGACTACAAGTCCCGGTGGTACGCGGACAAGCTGTACAAGGACTACGTCAAGGAAGACGTCGCGATCCGCAAGCTCATGTCCAAGGGCATGGAGCGGGCCGGCATCTCCAAGGTGGAGATCGAGCGCACCCGTGACCGGGTCCGCGTCGACATCCACACCGCCCGCCCCGGCATCGTCATCGGCCGCCGCGGCGCCGAGGCCGACCGCATCCGCGGCGAGCTCGAGAAGCTCACCGGCAAGCAGGTGCAGCTGAACATCCTCGAGGTGAAGAACCCCGAGTCGGACGCGCAGCTGGTCGCCCAGGGCGTCGCCGAGCAGCTCTCCAGCCGGGTGAGCTTCCGCCGCGCGATGCGCAAGGCCATGCAGTCGGCCCAGCGCAGCCCGCAGGTCAAGGGCATCCGGGTGCAGTGCTCCGGTCGCCTGGGCGGCACCGAGATGAGCCGGTCGGAGTTCTACCGCGAGGGCCGCGTGCCCCTGCACACGCTCCGCGCGAACATCGACTACGGCATCTACGAGGCCCGGACGACCTTCGGTCGCATCGGCGTCAAGGTGTGGATCTACAAGGGCGACGTCAGCGGCTCGCGCGCCGAGCGGGAGGCCCTCGAGGCACTCGCCCAGCGTCAGCAGCGCCGTGAGCGCGCGCAGCGGCCCCAGCGCCGCTCGGGCTCCTCGGGCACCACCGCCGGTGGCACCGAGGCCGGGCGCGCCGCGGCGGAGTCCACGACGGGGCCGGTGGCCGACACCACCGACGCCGTCGTCGCGCAGACCTCCGGTGAGGTCGCTCCCGAGCAGACCGTCGCCGAGGCAGCCGGCCCGCAGGGCACGGCCGCCGCCGAGGCGACGACCGAGAACACGGAGAGCTGAGCCATGCTCATCCCACGGCGCGTCAAGCACCGCAAGCAGCACCACCCGAGCCGCTCCGGCCGGGCCAAGGGCGGTACCGAGATCAACTTCGGTGAGTACGCCATCCAGGCCCTGGAGCCGGCCTACGTCACCAACCGGCAGATCGAGTCGGCGCGTATCGCGATGACCCGGCACATCCGCCGTGGCGGGAAGGTGTGGATCTCCATCTACCCCGACCGCCCGCTGACCAAGAAGCCCGCCGAGACCCGCATGGGTTCCGGTAAGGGTTCGCCCGAGTGGTGGGTGGCCAACGTCAAGCCCGGCCGCGTGCTGTTCGAGCTGTCCGGTGTCGCCGAGCCCGTGGCCCGCGAGGCCATGCGTCGCGCGATCCACAAGCTGCCGATGAAGTGCCGCTTCATCACGCGTGAAGGAGAAGTGTGATGGCCGCTGGTCTGACCGCTCCCGAGCTGCGCGAGCTCTCCGTGGATGAGCTCGCCTCGCGGCTGCGCGAGTCGAAGGAAGAACTGTTCAACCTGCGGTTCCAGGTGGCCACCGGCCAGCTGGACAACAACCGGCGACTGCAGACCGTCCGCCGCGACATCGCCCGGATCTACACGATCATGCGCGAGCGCGAGCTGGGTCTCTCGGTCGCCCCGAGCGAGGGTGTGGCATGAGCGAGACCCAGCAGGCGTCGGGCCCCGGCCTGGCCGGCCGCGGCTACCGCAAGGTCCGCGAGGGCCTGGTCGTCAGCGACAAGATGGAGAAGACCATCGTCGTCGAGGTCGAGGACCGCGTGAAGCACGGCCTCTACGGCAAGGTCATCCGCCGGACCAGCAAGCTGAAGGCGCACGACGAGCAGGGGGTCGCCGGCATCGGTGACCGCGTGCAGATCATGGAGACCCGGCCGACGTCGGCCACCAAGCGGTGGCGGCTGGTCGAGGTCATCGAGAAGGCCAAGTAAGAGGCGGCCCTCCGGGGTCGTGACGGGTAGGAGTACCCTGGACGACTGGCGCGCACCCCGGGTGCGCGCCGCATCCCGGCACCCGCGCTTCGGACGCACCGGTGGCAGCTGCCGCCGGTGCGTCCGCACGCGAGTGCCGGACAGCCGGTTCACCGTTCCGGCCCGGCTGTCACCACAAGTATTGGGGAGTAGGACGTGATCCAGCAGGAGTCGCGGCTGCGGGTCGCCGACAACACCGGTGCGAAGGAGATCCTCTGCATCCGGGTTCTCGGCGGCTCCGGGCGACGCTACGCGGGCATCGGCGACGTGATCGTCGGCACCGTGAAGGACGCGCTGCCGGGCGCCGGCGTCAAGAAGGGCGACGTGGTCAAGGCCGTCGTCGTCCGCACGGTCAAGGAGCGGCGTCGTCCCGACGGCTCCTACATCCGCTTCGACGAGAACGCCGCGGTCATCATCCGTGACAGCGGCGACCCGCGCGGTACGCGCATCTTCGGCCCCGTCGGCCGGGAGCTCCGCGACAAGCGCTTCATGCGGATCATCTCGCTCGCCCCGGAGGTGCTGTGATCATGGCTGCCGCCAGCAACGGCAAGACGCCGTCGATGAAGGTCAAGAAGGGCGACACCGTCCTGGTCCTGTCCGGCAAGGACAAGGGTGCCAAGGGGCGCGTCATCGCCGCCTACCCGAAGCTGCAGCGCGTGCTGGTCGAGGGTGTGGGTCGCGTGCGCAAGCACACCCGCATCAGCTCCAACCAGCGTGGCGCCCAGCAGGGCGGGATCGTCACGCAGGAGGCGGCCATTCACGTGAGCAACGTGATGGTGGTCGACTCCGAGGAGAAGCCGACCCGGGTCGGATACCGCAAGGACGAGGAAGGCCGCAGCATCCGGGTCTCGCGGCGCACCGGTAAGGACCTCTGAACCTCATGAGCGCACCCACCCGTGAGCTGCCCCGCATGCTCGCCCACTACCGCGAGACGATCGTCCCCGCCCTCCAGTCGGAGTTCGGCTACGAGAACGTCATGCAGATCCCGCGCCTGACGAAGATCGTCGTCAACATGGGCGTCGGCGAGGCCACCCGCGACGCCAAGCTGATGGACGGCGCGGTCCGCGACCTGACCGCCATCACCGGCCAGAAGCCGGCCGTCGTCCGTGCCCGCAAGTCGATCGCGCAGTTCAAGCTGCGCGAGGGCATGCCGATCGGCGCGAAGGTCACCCTCCGCGGCGACCGCATGTGGGAGTTCCTCGACCGCCTGCTGTCGCTGGCCCTGCCGCGAATCCGCGACTTCCGCGGGCTGAGCGCCAAGCAGTTCGACGGCAACGGCAACTACACCTTCGGTCTGACCGAGCAGTCGATGTTCCGCGAGATCGACGTCGACAAGATCGACCGTCCCCGCGGCATGGACATCACCCTGGTCACGACCGCGACCAACGACGAGGAGGGTCGCGAGCTGCTCCGCCAGCTCGGTTTCCCCTTCGCCGGCCAGCCCGTCGTCACGACCGTCCGCTGAGCCGGGCAGGAGAGAAGAGATGGCCAAGAAGGCGCTGATCAACAAGGCGGCCCGCACCCCGAAGTTCAAGGTGCGCGGCTACACCCGCTGCCAGCGGTGCGGTCGCCCGCACTCGGTCTTCCGCAAGTTCGGCCTGTGCCGGATCTGCCTGCGGGAGATGGCTCACGCCGGGGAGCTTCCCGGCGTGCGCAAGTCCAGCTGGTGAAGGACCCCGTCCTCCCCACCCCTCGCAAGCTCGGGGTGGGGCCCGGGACGGGGCCTGTCGCAGGCTGAGCACGCAGCACGACCTATCCACCAGGCACCACCGATCGCCGAGAGGCCCGGCGCCAAGTCCCCGAGACCCGGCGCACGAGGAACCGCGGCGAGAGAGGCACCACTCACGTCATGACCATGACCGACCCGATCGCAGACATGCTGACGCGTCTGCGCAACGCCAACCAGGCGTACCACGACTCCGCGGTCATGCCGTCGTCGAAGCTGAAGACGCACATCGCCGAGATCCTCCAGCAGGAGGGCTACATCGCCGGCTGGCGCGTGGACGACGTCGACAAGGACGGCAACCCCTTCAAGCAGCTGGTGATCGACCTGAAGTACGGCCCCAACCGCGAGCGCAGCATCGCCGGGGTCCGCCGGGTCTCGAAGCCCGGTCTGCGGGTGTACGCGAAGTCCACCGCACTGCCCAAGGTCCTCGGCGGGCTCGGCGTGGCGATCATCTCGACCTCGACCGGGCTGCTGACCGACAAGCAGGCGACCAAGAAGGGCGTGGGCGGGGAAGTCCTCGCCTACGTCTGGTAAGAGGAGCGAGCGAAGATGTCACGGATCGGACGACTCCCGATCGCCGTGCCCGGTGGTGTGGACGTCGCCATCGACGGTCAGACGGTCAGCGTGAAGGGACCCAAGGGCGAGCTCCGCCACACGGTCGCCACGCCGATCACCGTCGAGCGCGACGAGGACGGCACGCTGCGGGTGCAGCGCCCCAACGACGAGCGGCAGAACCGCGCCCTGCACGGGCTCTCGCGGACTCTGATCGCCAACATGATCACCGGCGTCACCGAGGGCTACACCAAGACCCTCGAGATCGTCGGTGTCGGTTACCGCGTCCAGGCGCGCGGCTCGGACCTCGAGTTCGCCCTGGGCTTCAGCCACCCCGTGCCGGTGAAGGCCCCCGAGGGCATCACCTTCGCGGTCGAGTCCCCGACCCGCCTGCGGGTCAGCGGGATCGACAAGCAGCTGGTCGGTGAGGTGGCGGCCAAGATCCGCAAGATCCGCAAGCCCGACCCGTACAAGGGCAAGGGCGTGCGGTACCAGGGCGAGATCGTGAAGCGCAAGGTCGGGAAGACGGGTAAGTGATGGCTCAGGCAACTGCTCCCACCAACGGGAAGACCGCCGGCGGCCGCAAGCCCGTCGGCACCGACATCAGCACGGCGCGCCGCACCTCGCGGCTGCGTCGTCACAACCGGCTGCGCAAGCGGGTCTCCGGCACGCCGGAGCGTCCGCGCCTGGTGGTCAAGCGCAGCTCCCGCCACATCCACGTGCAGGTCGTCGACGACACCGTCGGCCGCACCGTGGTGAGCGCCTCCACCATGGACGCCGGCCTGCGCGGGGCCCAGGGCGACAAGTCGGCCCTGGCCCGTCAGGTCGGCGCCCTGGTCGCCGAGCGCGCGAAGGCCGCCGGGATCACGGCGGTCGTCTTCGACCGCGGTGGCAACCGCTACGCCGGGCGCATCGCCGCGCTGGCCGACGGTGCCCGCGAGGGTGGGCTGGACTTCTGATGACCACCCACCCCACCAGCACGAGCGAGCAGATCGAGAGGGACGTCTGATGCCAGGACCACAGCGACGCGGCGGCGGCGCCGGCGGCGGCAACGACCGCCGGGACCGCCGTGACGGCGGGCGGGGCCCCGGAGGCGCGCCCGCCGAGAAGAGCAACTACATCGAGCGCGTGGTGGCCATCAACCGCGTGTCCAAGGTCGTCAAGGGTGGTCGGCGCTTCAGCTTCACCGCCCTGGTGATCGTGGGCGACGGTGACGGCACCGTGGGCGTCGGCTACGGCAAGGCCAAGGAGGTGCCCGCGGCGATCGCCAAGGGTGTCGAGGAGGCCAAGAAGCACTTCTACAAGGTGCCGCGCATCGCCAGCACCATCCCGCACCCGGTGCAGGGTGAGGCGGCCGCCGGCGTCGTGCTGCTCAAGCCGGCCAGCCCCGGTACCGGTGTCATCGCCGGTGGCCCGGTGCGCGCCGTGCTCGAGTGCGCCGGGATCCACGACGTGCTCTCCAAGAGCCTCGGTTCGTCGAACCCGATCAACATCGTGCACGCCACGATGCAGGCGCTGAAGGACCTCGTCCGCCCTGAGGAGATCGCGGCCCGCCGCGGCCTGCCCCTCGAGGACGTCGCCCCGGCCGCCATGCTCCGTGCCCGTGCGGGTCAGGGGGTCTGAGATGGCGCAGCTGAAGGTCACCCAGATCAAGTCCGCGATCGGCACCAAGCCCAACCAGCGCCAGACGCTGCGCTCGCTGGGCCTGAAGAAGATCAACGACTCGGTCGTCCAGGAGGACCGTCCCGAGATCCGCGGGATGGTCGCCACGGTGCCGCACCTGGTCACCGTCGAAGAGGTCTGAGGAAAGACTCGCTATGACTCTGAAGGTCCACCACCTGCGGCCGGCCCCCGGCGCCCACACCAAGAAGACCCGCGTGGGTCGCGGTGAGGGCTCCAAGGGCAAGACGGCCGGGCGCGGTACCAAGGGCACCGGCGCGCGGGGCACCGTCTCCGCGCGGTTCGAGGGTGGGCAGACGCCGCTGAACATGCGGCTGCCCAAGCTCTCGGGCTTCAAGAACAACAACAAGGTCGTCTTCCAGGTCGTCAACCTCGACCGGATCGCGGCGCTCTTCCCGCAGGGCGGGTCGATCAACCCCGACTCGCTGGCCGAAGCCGGCGCGGTGCGCCGCGGCCAGCCCGTCAAGGTGCTCGGCACCGGCGACCTCGGCGGCATCGAGGTGCACGTCCACGCCCACGCGTTCTCGGGCTCGGCGGCCGACAAGATCGCCGCTGCCGGGGGCAGCACCACCCGCATCTAGAAGGACCACCCTTCCCCCCACGCCTCGCACGCTCGGCGCGGGCCCCTGAAGGGTGGCCGTTCTATCGCATTCGGTCCGGCGGCCCGCTAGGCCGCCGGACCGATTGCTAATCTCGACCGACCGACAAGGGGAGGGCTCGTGCTGCAGGCGTTCGCCGCGGCGTTCCGGACGCCAGATCTTCGGCGCAAGCTGCTGTTCTCCCTGGCGATCATCGCCGTGTACCGGCTGGGTGCCGCGGTCCCCGGACCGGGGGTCTCGGTCGAGGCGATCAACAGCTGCCTCGAGCAGGCCCAGGCATCCGACCAGCGCGACCTCTACTCGCTGGTCAACCTGTTCTCCGGTGGGGCGCTGCTGCGGCTCTCGGTGTTCGCGCTCGGGATCATGCCGTACATCACGGCGAGCATCATCGTGCAGCTGCTGGTGGTGGTGATCCCGCGCTTCGAGCAGCTGAAGAAGGAAGGGCAGTCGGGTCAGGCCAAGCTGACCCAGTACACCCGCTACCTCACCATCGCGCTGGCCGTGCTCCAGAGCACCGGCATCATCGCGCTGGCCCGCAGCGGGCAGCTCTTCCCGAACTGCTCCGAGCAGATCATCCCGTCGGAGTCCATCTGGACGACCGTGGTCCTGGTGATCGCGCTGACGGCCGGCACCGCGCTGATCATGTGGCTCGGCGAGCTGCTCACCGAGAAGGGCATCGGCAACGGCATGTCCGTGCTGATCTTCACCTCGATCGCCGCGCGCATCCCGGCCGAGGGCGGCTCGATCCTGCAGACCCGCGGCGGCATCGTCTTCGCCGTCGTCTGCGCCTTCGCCGTCGTCATCATCGGCACGGTCGTGTACGTCGAGCAGGCGCAGCGGCGCATCCCGGTGCAGTACGCGAAGCGGATGGTCGGCCGGCGCATGTACGGGGGGACGTCCACCTACCTGCCGCTCAAGGTCAACCAGGCCGGCGTCATCCCGGTGATCTTCGCGTCGTCGCTGCTGTACCTGCCGCAGCTCGTCGTCCAGCTGCAGGGCACCGAGACCGGTGGCGTCCGCCAGTTCTTCGAGACGTACATCATCGACCAGAGCAGCCCGGTCCACATCGCGGTCTTCTTCGGCCTGATCGTCTTCTTCACGTACTTCTACGTGTCGATCACGTTCAACCCGGAGGAGCGGGCCGACGACATGAAGCGCTACGGCGGGTTCATCCCGGGCATCCGCCCCGGTCGGCCGACGGCGGAGTACCTCCAGTACGTGCTGTCCCGGATCACGCTGCCGGGGTCGATCTACCTGGGCGTGGTCGCCGTCCTGCCGAACTTCTTCCTGGCCATCACGCAGGAGGGGCAGAACCAGAACTTCCCGTTCGGCGGCGTGGCCGTCCTGATCATGGTCGGAGTGGGGTTGGAGACGGTGAAGCAGATCGAGACGCAACTCAACCAGCGCAACTACGAAGGGTTCCTGAAGTAGTGCGCGTCGTCCTCCTGGGGCCGCCCGGAGCGGGCAAGGGCACCCAGGCGCAGATCATCGCCGGCAAGCTCGGTGTCCCCGCCATCTCGACGGGCGACATCTTCCGGGCCAACGTGAGCGGGCAGACCGAGCTCGGCCGCAAGGCCAAGGTCTTCATGGACGCCGGTGACCTCGTCCCCGACGAGATCACCGTCGCCATGGTCAAGGACCGGCTGGCCGAGGCCGACGCCGTCGGCGGCTTCCTGCTCGATGGCTTCCCGCGGACCATCGCCCAGGCCGAGCAGCTGCGCGAATCGCTGCAGGAGCTCGGGCACGGGCTGGACCGGGTGCTCGAGCTGGTCGTCGACGAGGAGGAGCTGGTCCGCCGGCTCTCCGGCCGGCGCATGCTCGTCGACGGCCAGATGGTGCAGCGCGACGACGACAAGCCCGAGACCGTCCGGCACCGGCTGGAGGTGTACCGGGAACAGACCGCACCGCTGTCCGGCTTCTACGAGGGCGAAGGGCTGCTCGCGCGCATCGACGCGATCGGCTCCGTCGAGGAGGTCACCTCCCGCGCACTGCGCGCGCTCGGTGCCGACGGCGACGGCGAGGCCGGTCAGCCGGCTGCCGTCTGACCCGGCGGTCGGGCGCGGTGGAGAAGCGGCGCAGCGGATGACGGCAGGGCTCCTCGGCCGTCTTCCGTTGCTCGCGAAGTGGAGTGGACGCATGATCCAGATCAAGACGCCGCACGAGATCGAGCTGATGCGCGGGGCCGGCCTCGTCGTCGCCGGGGCCATCGCCGCCGTCCGCGCGGCCGTCCGGCCGGGTGTGACGACCGGTGAGCTCGACGCCATCGCCGAGGACCACATCCGCAGCGCCGGCGCCGTGCCCTCGTTCCTCGGCTACCACGGGTTCACCGGCAGCATCTGCGCGTCGATCAACGACGAGATCGTGCACGGCATCCCGCGGAAGGACCGGACCCTCGCGGCCGGCGACAACATCTCCGTGGACTGCGGCGCCATCCTCCACGGCTGGCACGGTGATTCCGCCGTGACGATGACCGTGGGGGAGCCCTCGGCGGAGGACGCGGCGCTCATGGCCGTCACCGAGCGGTCCATGTGGGCAGGTCTCGCACGGGCGGTGGCCGGTGGCCGGCTCACCGACATCAGCTCCGCGGTCGAGCAGGAGATCCGCCGGGAGCAGCACCCCTACGGCATCGTGGACAACTACGGCGGGCACGGCATCGGCACCGAGATGCACCAGGACCCGCACGTGCTGAACTACGGGCGGCCGGGTCGCGGGCCCAAGCTCGTCCCCGGGCTGGCGCTGGCGATCGAGCCCATGGTGACGGTGGGGGACCCGGCGACGGTGGAGCTCGAGGACGGGTGGACCGTCGTCACCAAGGACGGGTCGCGCGCCGCGCACTTCGAGCACACGGTCGCGATCACGCCCGAGGGTCCGTGGGTCCTCACCGCCGAGGACGGCGGCGTCGCCGGCCTCGCCCCCTTCGGGATCACCCCTCGCACCTGAGAAAGGACCCCGTCGCTCCCCACCGTTCGCACGCTCACGGTGGGTCCCTGCGACGGGGCCGTTCCAGCGCGGTGCGGGGGTGCGGGTCGTCACCCCAGGGGCGGGTTGGTGACTCGTGGGGCAGCGGGGTACGATCCTCTGTGGCGCTAGCGCCGTTCCGCCGTCGTGCTGTGGCCGCATGACCCGGAGCGCCCTCTGCGAGAGCGCCTGCACCACCCGATCTGCAATCTCCGAGCGCGTCCAGCCGGGTCCCGGCGCGGGCGCACGAGGAACCAGTACCACCGAGTCAAGGAGCGCGTGCACGGCATGGCGAAGAAGGACGGGGCCATCGAGGTCGAGGGTCGCGTCGTCGAGCCGCTGCCCAACGCGATGTTCCGGGTCGAGCTGCAGAACGGGCACCGGGTGCTCGCCCACATCAGCGGCAAGATGCGGCAGCACTACATCCGCATCCTGCCCGAGGACCGCGTGGTCGTGGAGCTCTCGCCCTACGACCTGACGCGCGGTCGCATCGTCTACCGCTACAAGTGACCGTCGCGGACCCGCACGAGGTGCGGGGTCCCGGCACATCGATTTCGAGGAATGAGGGGCGGCACCGGTGAAGGTCCAGCCGTCGGTGAAGAAGATCTGCGACAAGTGCAAGGTGATCCGCCGGCACGGCCGGGTCATGGTCATCTGCGACAACGCCCGGCACAAGCAGCGCCAGGGCTGAGGGAGTACCCGAACATGGCACGACTGGCTGGCGTCGACCTGCCCCGCGAGAAGCGGATGGAGATCGCGCTCACCTACATCTATGGCATCGGCAAGCACCACGCCCAGGAGACCCTGGCCGCGACGGGGGTCGACCCCGACCTGCGCGCCAAGGACCTCAGCGACGAGGACCTGCTGAAGCTGCGCGACTACATCGACGAGCACTTCCGCGTCGAGGGTGACCTCCGCCGCGAGGTGGCCGCCGACATCCGCCGGAAGGTGGAGATCGGTTGCTACCAGGGCCTGCGGCACCGCCGTGGCCTGCCGGTGCACGGTCAGCGCACCCGCACCAACGCGCGCTCGAGCAAGGGCCCGCGCAAGACCATCGCCGGCAAGAAGAAGGCCGGCAAGAAGTAAGCCGCGAGAGCGCGTCGTCGCAGAGCCCGTGAGGGGGGAGCGACGAGGCGCCCGCGTGCTGCCTCTCTAGGCCACGAAGAGAAGGAACCGACAGACTCATGCCTCCCAGGGCTCGCGCCGCGGCCGGTGCCAAGAAGGTCCGCCGCAAGGAGAAGAAGAACGTCGCTCACGGTGCCGCGCACATCAAGAGCACGTTCAACAACACGATCGTGTCGATCACGGACCCGACCGGGAACGTGATCAGCTGGGCCTCCGCCGGCCACGTCGGCTTCAAGGGCTCGCGCAAGTCGACGCCGTTCGCCGCGCAGATGGCCGCCGAGAACGCGGCCCGCAAGGCGCAGGAGCACGGCATGCGCAAGGTCGACGTCTTCGTGAAGGGTCCCGGCTCCGGCCGCGAGACCGCTATCCGCTCGCTGCAGGCCACCGGCCTCGAGGTCGGGCAGATCCAGGACGTCACCCCGCAGCCGCACAACGGCTGCCGCCCCAAGAAGCGCCGCCGGGTCTGACCGGCCACCGACGAGATCGAACGAGGTAGATAGACGTGGCCCGTTACACCGGAGCCGACTGCCGCCTGTGCCGGCGCGAGAAGATGAAGCTGTTCCTCAAGGGCAGCAAGTGCGAGTCCGCCAAGTGCCCGATCGAGATCCGGCCGTACCCGCCGGGCGAGCACGGCCGTGGCCGCAGCAAGGACAGCGAGTACCTGCTCCAGCTGCGTGAGAAGCAGAAGGCCCGCCGCATCTACGGCGTGCTGGAGAAGCAGTTCCGCGGCTACTACGAAGAGGCCAACCGCAAGACCGGCAAGACCGGTGAGGTCCTGCTGCAGATCCTCGAGTCGCGGCTGGACAACGTGGTCTACCGGGCCGGCTTCGCCGAGTCCCGCGACATGGCCCGCCAGCTGGTGCGCCACGGCCACATCCGGGTGAACGGCCGCAAGGTCGACATCCCGTCCTACCGGGTCAGCGAGAACGACATTATCGAGGTCGCCGAGAAGTCGCGCACCATGATGCCGTTCGAGGTCGCCCAGGCCCGTGCCGGTGAGCGCCCCGTGCCGCCGTGGCTGGAGGTCATCAGCAGCCAGCTGCGCGTGCTCGTGCACGGCATCCCGGCCCGCCAGGTGATCGACACCCCGGTCCAGGAGCAGCTGATCGTGGAGCTCTACTCCAAGTAGCGGAAGGACCCCCTCGCCCCCCGACCCTCGCTCCGCTCGGGCCGGGACCCTGCGAGGGGGCCGTTCCAGCACGTCACCTGCACGACGGCGGGGCGGGCGGACAGATGTCCGCCCCGCCGGCACCACCCCCTCACGGCGTCATATGGCGGGTGCCGGAGGACCTGAAGGAGAAACGCAATGCTCATCGCACAGCGCCCCACGCTGACCGAGGAGACCATCACCGAGCAGCGCTCGCGGTTCGTCATCGAGCCGCTGGAGCCCGGCTTCGGCTACACCCTCGGCAACTCCCTGCGTCGCACGCTGCTGTCGTCCATCCCCGGTGCCGCTGTCACCAGCATCCGCATCGAGGGCACCCTGCACGAGTTCACCACCGTGCCGGGCGTCAAGGAGGACGTCACCGAGATCATCCTGAACCTCAAGGGCCTGGTCGTCAGCTCCGACTCCGACGAGCCGGTGACCATGTACCTGCGCAAGCAGGGCCCGGGCGAGGTTACCGCCGCGGACATCGCGCCGCCGGCCGGGGTCGAGGTGCACAACCCCGACCTCCACATCGCCACCCTGAACGGCAAGGGTCGGCTGGAGATCGAGCTGGTGGTCGAGCGCGGCCGCGGTTACGTGCCGGCCCCGCAGAACAAGCAGCCCGGCCAGGAGATCGGCCGCATCCCGGTCGACTCCATCTACTCGCCGGTCCTCAAGGTCACCTACGCCGTCGAGGCGACCCGCGTCGAGCAGCGCACCGACTTCGACCGCCTCGTCGTCGACGTCGAGACCAAGCCCTCCATCGCCCCGCGCGACGCCATCGCGTCCGCCGGGTCGACCCTGGTCGAGCTGTTCGGCCTGCTCCGCGAGCTGAACGTCGACGCCGAGGGCATCGAGGTCGGGCCGAGCCCGGCCGAGGCCGCCGACATCGCGAACTTCTCGATGCCGATCGAGGACATGGACCTCACCGTCCGGTCCTACAACTGCCTCAAGCGCGAGGGCGTGCACACCGTCGGTGAGCTCGTCACGCGTTCCGAGGCCGACCTGCTGGACATCCGGAACTTCGGGGCCAAGTCGATCGACGAGGTCAAGATGAAGCTGGCGGCCATGGGCCTGGCGCTCAAGGACAGCCCGCCCGGGTTCATCCCCACCTCGATCGAGAGCTACGACGAGGGGTACGAGACCGACGCCTACCAGGGCACCGGCGAGTACGCCGCGGGCTACGACCAGGCGCAGTACGACGACGGCTCCTACCAGGAGACCGAGCAGCTCTGAGGACGGCGCAGCCGGGCGGTGGGGTGACCCGCTGCCCGGCACCGCCGTCCGAGGCGCAACACTGGACGACGCACCACAGACGCTTTGCACCACGGATGCAGCCGGTACCGAGCGCCCGGCCGCCTGAGGAAGGACCGACATGCCCACCCCCACCAAGGGCCCCCGTCTCGGCGGCTCGCCGGCGCACGAGCGGCTGATGCTGGCGAACCTGGCCACCTCGCTGTTCGAGCACGGGCGGATCACCACCACCGAGGCGAAGGCCAAGCGGCTGCGTCCGCTGGCCGAGAAGCTGGTGACCTTCGCCAAGCGCGGTGACCTGCACGCCCGTCGTCAGGTGATGACGACCATCCGTGACAAGGACGTCGTCCACACGCTGTTCGCCGAGATCGGTCCTCGCTTCGAGAACCGGCCGGGCGGCTACACCCGCATCACCAAGGTGGGTCCCCGCAAGGGCGACAACGCCCCGATGGCGGTCATCGAGCTGGTCGAGGCCCTGACCGTGGGGCAGCAGGCCGTCGGCGAGGCCGAGCGTGCTCGCGGCACCCAGTTCGCCAGCGGTGCCGGCGCCGCCGCGGCGGCCGGCGAGGTCACGGCCGACGTCGTCGAGCCCACGGACTCCGCCGACTCCGTCGACAGCCCGGAGTCCGCCGACAGCGTGGACTCCGCCGACTCGGCCGACTCGGCCGACTCGCCGGACGAGGTCGTCGCCGAGGCGCCGGCCGCGGACGCCGACGCCGAGGGCACGGACGCCCGATGAGCGAGCCCCAGGACGTCCCGGGCGCGGGCGCTTCCGGCGTCTCCGCCGGCGGCGGCGACCAGGGGGCCACGTTCGAGGGTGAGACCACCGGTCCCGGTGGCGACACCTCGCCGGCCGTGACCGACGGCACCGTCAGCGACGAGGCACAGGAGGTCGTCACCGACCTCTACAACCCCGACGACGAGCGCCAGGACGACGGCGACGTGACGCCGCAGCCGCAGCGCGAGAACGCCGCCGTCGTGGAGGACCCCGCCCTCTCGCCGGAGGTGGCCCGCGCCGCCGCCGCGGAGGTCGAGGCCGCCGAGCTCGGCGACGCCGCCACGGCCAGCCAGCAGTACCAGGGCGGCGACGCCGCGCCCGACCCGCGTTGACACTGAAGAACGCGACCGGCCGCTGACCACGCACCAGCGCCAGGATGAGCCCGCCACCGAACCCGGTGGCGGGCTCGTCCGTCTCCGGCTCGACGTGCAGTACGACGGCACCGGCTTCCACGGCTGGGCCCGCCAGCCGGCGGTGCGGACCGTGCAGGAGGAGCTCGAGCGCGGCCTGGCCACGGTGCTGCGGCGGGACGTCGACCTCACCGTCGCCGGCCGCACCGATGCCGGCGTGCACGCCAGCGGGCAGGTCGCGCACTGCGACGTGCCCCGTGAGCTGTGGGTGAAGCAGGCGCCGAAGCTGGTTCGCCGGCTCCGGGGGGTGCTGCCGCCGGACGTGGCGGTCCGCGCGGTCACCGAGGCCCACCCGGACTTCGACGCGCGGTTCGCCGCGCTGGCCCGCCACTACGCCTACCGGCTGACCGACGACCCCGCCGGGCCTCCGCCGCTGCGCCGCACCGACACGGTGGCCTGGGCCCGCCGGCTCGACGCCACGGCCATGGACCTCGCCGCCGGTCTGCTGCTCGGCGAGCACGACTTCGCGGCCTACTGCAAGCGGCGCGAGGGCGCGACCACCATCCGCACGCTGCTGCGGCTGGACGTCTCCCGCACCGGCGAGGGTCCCGGCGGCGATGTGGTCCGCATCGACGCCTCGGCCGACGCGTTCTGCCACTCGATGGTGCGCAGCCTCGTGGGTGCGCTCATCGCGGTGGGGGAGGGGCGTCGGCCGCTCGACTGGCCGGTGGGCCTGCTCCGGCGCACCGAACGCGCCAGCGAGGTGCCGGTCGCGCCCGCCCACGGGCTGACCCTGCTCGCCGTCGACTACCCGCCGGACGCCGGGCTCGCCGCCCGCACCGGCGTCACCCGGGCCCGCCGGGACGGGTGACGCCGGGGCCCGGTCACGGCACCGCGGCGACCGCCTCGGGGATCGGTGTGCCGCCCGCCACGAGCTCGACGACGGCGCCGTCGCGCGGGTGGTCCAGGAACTCCAGCAGGACGGCGGCGACGTCGTCCCGCGGGATCTCCCCCCGCTCGACGTGCCGGTCGAGGGTGACCCGGCCCGTCCCGGGGTCGTCGGTGAGCCCGCCCGGGCGCAGCACCGTCACCCCGAGGGCGGGGCGGGCGAGCAGGTCCTGCTCGGCGGCGAGCTTGGCGCGCAGGTAGGCCGCGAAGACGTCGTCCAGCCCCTCGGGCGTGCCGCTCCCGGCCACCAGGTCGGTGCCCATGGAGGAGACCAGCAGGTAGGTCCGCACGCCGGCCCGCTCGGCGGCGTCGGCGAGCAGCACCGCGGCGCCCCGGTCGACGCTGTCCTTCCGTGCCGCCCCGCTGCCCGGACCGGCGCCCGCGGCGAAGACGACGGCGTCCGCACCCCGCACCACCTCGACGACGTCGTCCACCGAGGCGGACTCCAGGTCGAGCACCGCGGGCGTGCTGCCGTCGGACTCCAGGTCGGCCCGGTGGTCGGGGTTGCGGACGAGGCCGACGACGGTGTCGCCGCGGCCGGACAGGAGACGGCCGAGGCGGCGGGCGACCTGCCCGTGGGCCCCGGCGATGACGATGCGCATGCCCGGGGCCCTACCCGGGTGGTCCGCCGGCTACCGCGCGGGCCCGTGCCAGCTCCTCCGGGGTGTCGCAGTCCAGCCAGGGTGCGGGCCGGCCCGGCTCGACCGGCGGGGACCAGCGGTCGACGTCGAGCGCGGACACCACGCGGTGCAGGGCCCGGGGACCGGCCGGGTCGGCCACCGCGGCGCGCAGCGCACCGGTGCGCCAGGCGCCGAGCAGGAACTGGTCCCGGCCCGTGCCGTCGACCACCAGCACGCCGTCGCGGCGCAGCCGCCGGAGCAGCTCCCACACCAGGCCGGCGGTGAGGAAGGGGAGGTCGGCGGCGAGGACCACGACGGTGGGGGCGTCCACCGGCTCGAGCCCGGCGCGGAGCGCAGCCACCGGACCCCCGCCGGGCGGTGCCTCGCGCGTGAGCAGGACGCCCTCCGGGACCTCCTGCGCCGGCCCGACCACGACCCTGGGCCGCGCACCGGCGACCGCGTCGAGGACGGTGGCGAGCAGCGTCCGCCCGCCCACCCGCAGCTGCGGTTTGGCCTGCCCGCCGAGCCGCTCGGCCCGGCCGCCGGCCAGCACCACGGCCGCGTACGGGGGCAGGGGGTCCACGTCGTCACCGTAGGCCCGCGGCATGGGTACCGTCGCCCGCGTGGGACGAGTCACCAGCCGCACCCCGGTGCTGCGCATCCGCGGTCCGCAGCACACCACCCGGCCCGACACGGTCGCCGCCGAGGAGCCGCTCGAGATCCGCCTGGGCGGCACCGCCCTCGCGATCACCATGCGCACGCCCGGCGACGATTTCGACCTCGTGCACGGGTTCCTGGCGACCGAGGGCGTCATCCGCGGGGCCGACGACGTCGCGGGCCTGCGCTACTGCGACTCGGTGGACGCCGACGGCCGCAACACCTACAACGTCGTGGACGTCGACCTCGCGCCCGGCGTCCCGGTGCCCGACACCGGGCTGGAGCGGAACTTCTACACGTCGAGCTCGTGCGGCGTCTGCGGCAAGGCCAGCATCGACGCCATCCGCACCAAGACCGCGTTCGACGTCGCCGCCGACGCCGTGGAGCTGCCGCTGGAGGTGCTGCTGGCGCTGCCCGACCGCCTGCGGGCCGCCCAGCAGGTCTTCGACAAGACCGGCGGGCTGCACGCGGCGGGCCTGTTCACCGCCGACGGGGAGCTGCTCGCCCTCCGGGAGGACGTCGGCCGGCACAACGCCGTGGACAAGGTGATCGGCGACGGCGTCCGCGAGGGCCGGCTGCCGCTGGCCGGGCAGGTGCTGATGGTGAGCGGCCGCGCCAGCTTCGAGCTGACCCAGAAGGCCGCCATGGCCGGCATCCCGGTGCTGGCGGCGGTCTCGGCGCCGTCGTCCCTGGCGGTGGAGCTGGCCCGCGAGGTCGGCATCACCCTGGTCGGCTTCCTGCGCGGTGACGGCTGCAACGTCTACACCCGCACCGAGCGGATCGCGATCTCCGGTTAGCGGTACCTCGTGGGCCGATGCATCGTCATCCGAGGCATGCGAGCGATAGCATCCCGGACGTGACGCCCAGGCCCCTGACCGAGCCGGCCTTCCTCGTGCTGGCCGCCCTCGCCGACCGCCCGCGGCACGGCTACGGGGTGATCGGCGAGGTGGAGCAGCTCTCCGGGGGCCGGGTGCGGCTGCGGGTCGGCACCCTCTACGGGGTCCTGGACCGGCTGGCGGCGGAGGGGGCCATCGAGCCCGAGCGCGAGGAGGTCCACGCCGGGCGGGTGCGCCGGTACTACCGGCTCACCGGCGCGGGTCGGCAGGTGCTGGAGACGGAGGTGGCGCGCCTCGAGGCCAACGCCCGGGCGGTCCGGGGGCGGTTGGCGGTGCGCCCGGCATGAGCCCCCTCGAGGAGCGGTACCGCAGGCTGCTCCGCCTCCTCCCCGAGCCGGCCAGGTCCCGGTGGGCCGACGACATGGTGGAGACGTACCTGGCCGCGGCCACCACCGACGACCCGGAGTACGCCGAGTTCGGCAGCCCCACGCCGGCCGACCGCCTCGACGTCCTGCGCCTGGCGGTGCGGCTGCGCCTCGGTGCGCCGGGAGCCTCCCTCCGCGCCGTCGCGGCCGGGCGGACGGTGCGCCTGGTCGCCCTGACGGGCGGTGTCGCGCTGGCCACCCAGGGGGCGATCGGGCTGGCGACGACGGCGTGGGTCCACGGCCTGGTGCCCGGCGTGCCCGCGCCGCCCCTGCCCGGACCGCTGGTCGCCGCGCCGGGCGCGGTGCTCGCGCACGCCGTGGACGTCCTCCTCGTGGCGCTGGCGGTCTGCCTGGTCCGCGGTGCGGCGACCGCCCGGCCGCTCGCCGCCGCCGCCCTGATCGGCCTGGTGCTGGCCACGACCTCCCGACTCGGCGGGCCGTCGGCGGTGCCGGCGGTGCTGTCCCTGGTGACGTGCGCGGTGACGTTGCTCGCCGCCGTGCTCGTCCCCGCGGAACGGGTGCCGCGGCGGGACCGGTGGCTGGTCGCCGTCCCGGCGCTCGTCACGCTCCTGGCGCCGGTCGTCGCGACGGCCGGGTGGGTCGCAGCCCGGCCGCTGGACGAGCCCGGGCCGTGGCTGCTGGCGCTGGGGCAGCCGACCGGCTGGTGGGCGGTGGCGCTCGTCGCCGTCGCTGCGGCCGCGCTCCCGCGACCCTCGACCACCGCCGCGGGGCGGCTGGGTGTCGCCGTCCTCGGGGTCGCGCTGCTTCCGTCGCTGGCGGGTCAGCTGGCACTCGACGGCGTGGCCGGCTACCGGGCCGTCGTCGTCACCGGGCTGGTCCTCGTCGCCGGGACGGTCCTGCTCGCCGGGGCGTCCGGTGCGCGGCGCGTGCGCGCGCTGCCGGCCGGTGACCACGCCTGACCGCCGCGGCGGTCAGGCGTGGTCACCGCCGCGGAGCTGGCTCACCACGTGGGGGAGCAGTGGCCCGAGGACGGCGAGGCCGTCCTTCACGCCGCCGGTCGAGCCCGGCAGGTTAACGACCAGGGTGCGTCCCGCGATGCCGGCGAGCCCGCGGGAGAGCACCGCCGTCGGCACCCCGTTCCCCGCCCCGTACCGGCGCACCGCCTCGGCGATGCCCGGCGCCTCCCGCTCGAGCACCGCCCGGGTCGCCTCCGGGGTGACGTCGGTGGGGGAGAGCCCGGTGCCGCCGGTGGTGAGGACGACGTCGAACCCGGCGTCGACGGCGTTGCGCAGCACGTTCTCCAGCTCGGTCACGTCGTCGGGGCGGACGTGCGGGCCCTCGACGTCGAAGCCGAGCGCGGCCAGGCCGTCGGCGAGCGCCCGACCGCTGCGGTCGTCGTAGACGCCGGCGTAGGCGCGGTTGGAGGCGGTGAGCACCATCGCGCGGGCATCCGGCGGCAGCGCGGCGGTCACCGGGTCCACTCCCCGCTCTTCCCGCCGGTCTTGCGCAGCAGCCGGACGTCGGTGATCGCCGCCCGCGGGTCGACCGCCTTGACCATGTCGATCATCGTCAGCCCGGCCACGGTCACCGCGGTGAGCGCCTCCATCTCCACGCCGGTGCGGTCGGCGGTGCGGGCGGTGGCGGTGATCTCGACGGCGTCGTCGGCCACCTCGAGGTCGACGGTGACGCCGTGGAGCGCGATCGGGTGGCACAGCGGCACCAGGTCCGGCGTCCGCTTCGCCCCGGCGATGCCGGCGATCCGCGCCACCGCCACCGCGTCGCCCTTGGGCACCCCCTCGCCGCGCAGCAGGCCGACGACCTCCTGGCTGACCAGCACGCGGCCGGCGGCGGTGGCCTCGCGGGCGGTGACCGCCTTCGCGGAGACGTCGACCATGCGGGCGGCCCCGGACTCGTCGACGTGGGTGAGGCGTGGCTCGCTCACTGCAGGGCTCCCTCGATCAGCACGACGTCCACGGAGGCGCCGGCGGGCAGTTCGGTGACGTCCTCGGGGACGACGACCAGGCAGTTGGCGCGGGCCAGGTGCGCGACCAGGTGCGAGCCGGGGCCGCCGACCTGGGAGACCTCGCCCCCGTCGTAGCGGCCGCGGAGGAACTGGCGGCGGCCGGCGGGGGAGCGCAGCGGCCCGGTCAGCCGGGCCGGCGCGCGCAGCCGGTCGGGGGAGGTGTGCCCGAGGGCGCGGCGCAGCGCCGGTCGGACGAACACCTCGAAGGAGACGAAGGCGCTGACCGGGTTGCCGGGCAGGGTGACCACGGGGACGCCGTCGACGGTGCCGGCGCCCTGGGGGCCGCCGGGCTGCATCGCGACCTTGCCGAATTCGACGGTGCCCAGCGCCCGGAAGGCGTCCTTCACGACCTCGTAGGCGCCGGCGCTGACGCCGCCGCTGGTGATCAGCAGGTCCGCCGTCGCCACCTCGGCGCGCACCGTGGCGAGGAACTGGTCGACGTCGTCGGGGACGAAGTGCAGCCGCCGCGGGAGGCCCCCGGCCTCCTCCACCGCGGCGGCCAGCAGCGCGGAGTTGGACTCGTAGATCTGGCCGCGCACCAGCGGCTGCCCGGGCGCGACGAGCTCGCTGCCGGTGGAGAGGACGAGCACCCGGGGGCGGCGCCGCACCACGAGCTCCGAGACGCCCACCGCGGCGGCCAGCCCCAGCTGGGCGGCGCCGAGCGGGGCGCCCGCGGAGAGCGCGACGGTGCCGGCGGCGATGTCCTCACCGGCCGCCCGCAGGTGGCTGCCGGCAGCGGGCCGGTCGCGGATCTCCACGACGTCGGTGCCGCCGTCGGTGAGCTCCACGGGGACGACGACGTCGGCGCCCGGGGGCAGCGGCGCCCCGGTCATGATGCGGTGGACGGTGCCCGGCGACAACGGGACGACGTCGGTGCGCCCGGCCGGGATGTCCTCGGCCACCGGGAGCCGCACCGGGCCGCCGTCGGGGCCGGCGAGCTCCGCCCACCGGCCCGCGTAGCCGTCCATCGCCGAGTTGTCGAAGCCGGGCAGCGACACCTCCGCGACGACGTCGCGCGCCAGCACCCGCCCGTGCGCCTCGGCCAGGGGCACCGTCTCCTCGGGCAGGGCGGGCAGGAGGGCGCTGACCGCCGCCTGGTGTTCCTCGACCGTCCGCACGGGGCACATCCTCACCCATCGCCGTGCTCCCCACAGCGGCGGTGGCCGGGAGGTGCGGGCGTGGCAGCGGTCGTCGTGCTGGGGCAGGTCGGCCGCGACCTGGTCCTGCGGCTCCCGGCGGTGCCGGAGGCAGGCGGCTCGGCCGCCGTCACCGGGCGCGCGGAGGTGCTCGGCGGGAAGGGCGCCAACCAGGCGGTCGCGCTGGCGCAGCTCGGTGTCCCGGTGGCGCTGGTCGGCGTCGTGGGCGACGACGCCGCGGGGCGGGACGCGCTGGCGCAGGCGGCCGCGGACGGCATCGACGTCTCCGGGGTGGTCGCCCGCCCGGGGGCGACGACGGCGCTCCTGCTGGACCTGGTCGAGGACGGCGGGCGGCGGCGGCTGGTGGAGCACGTCCCGCCCGCTGTGCTGCTCACCGCTGCCGACGTCACCGCCGCCGCCGGGCTGGTCGCGGGCTGCGAGGTGCTGAGCCTCCAGCTGCAGCAGCCGGGTGCGGCCGTGCGCGCGGCGCTCGAGCTGGCTCCGCCCACGGCGCTGGTGGTGGCCGACGGGGCGCCCGAGGACGCCGGGACGCGGGAGGCGGTGCTCGCCCGGGCGGACGTCGTCCGGGCCGACGCCGCCGAGGCCGAGCTGCTGGTGGGCCACCGGCTCTCCGGGCCCGATGACGCGCGGGACGCCGCGGCGCGGCTGCTCGTGGCCGGCCCCCGGCTGGTGGCCCTGGCGACCGGTCCGGAGGGCGACCTGGTGGTGTGGCGTGCCGGCCCGGCACCCGGGGTGGCGGCGGGCGTGGGGGAGGCCGAGCCGGCGTGGGCCGACGGCGAGGTGCTGGTGCCCCGGCTGGGCGGCGCCCCGGTCGACCCCACCGGCGCCGGTGACGCGTGGGTCGCGGCGCTGGTCACCGCCCTGCGCGGCCGGCGGGGCCCGGAGGAGGCGGCGTGGCTCGGCGCCGCGGCGGGGGCCTCCGCGGTCGCGCACGCGGGCGGGCGCCCGGCGCTGGACCCGGGTGCGCTGGCGGAGGTGGTCGCCCGGGAGCGCGCCGGCGGTGGCACCCGGTTATCGTCCGGGCGTGGCTGAGATCGACCGGATGCTCGAGGCGAACGCGGAGTGGGCCGAGCGGTTCCCCGGCAGCAAGCCGGTGGCCCCCGCACGGAAGGTCGCCGTCGTGGCCTGCATGGACTCCCGCATGCCGCTCTTCCCCCTCCTGGGCCTGGAGGTCGGTGACGCGCACGTCATCCGCAACGCCGGTGGCGTCGTCACCGAGGACACCGTGCGCTCGCTGACCATCTCGCAGCACCTGCTCGGCACCCGCGAGATCGTGCTGGTGCACCACACCGACTGCGGGCTGCAGAAGAGCAACGACGTGGACTTCGCCGACCTGGTGGAGCGCGAGACCGGGCGGCGGCCGCCGTGGTCGGCGCGCACCTTCACCGACGTCGACGCCGACGTGCGCGAGTCGATGCGGCTGCTCCGCGACTGCCCGTACCTGGTCTCGCGCGAGGTGCGGGGGACGGTCTACGACGTCGACACCGGGCGCCTGCGCGAGGTCACCTGACCCCGAGCGCGGTGACGTGCTGGAACGGCCTCCGTCCAGGGGCCTGGTGACGTGCTGGAACGGCCCTCGTCCAGAGGCTCCGCCCGAGCCTGCGAGGGCGGAGGGGGACGAGGGTCCTTCTGCTGGTATCGTGCCCGGTTGGCGCGCGTGCCGGCTGGTGCCGCGCGTGCAGATCCGTCTCCCGTGCTCGGCGAGGCGATCCCACCAGCCATCCCGACGACGACGGAGGACGCGCGCCGTGCGCACGTACACCCCCAAGCCCGGCGAGGTCGCCCGGGCCTGGCACGTCATCGACGCCACCGATGTGGTGCTCGGTCGACTGGCCAGCCAGACCGCGCAGCTCCTGCGCGGCAAGCACAAGCCCCAGTACGCCCCGCACGTGGACGTCGGCGACTTCGTCGTCATCGTCAACGCCGGCAAGGTCGCGCTGACCGGGTCCAAGCGGGACGACAAGCTCGCCTACCGGCACTCCGGCCACCCGGGTGGTCTCAAGACCATCAACGTGGGTGACCAGCTGCGCACCCACCCCGACCGCGTCATCGAGCGCGCCGTGAAGGGCATGCTCCCGCACAACACGCTGGGTCGGCAGATGCTGAAGAAGCTCAAGGTCTACGCCGGCCCGGAGCACCCGCACGCCGCGCAGCAGCCCCAGACCTACGAGATCAAGCAGGTGGCCCAGTGACCAGCGCACTGACCGTGACCGACGCCGAGGGGCGTCCGGTGCAGACCGTCGGCCGGCGCAAGGAGGCCGTCGTCCGCGTGCGGCTGCTCCCGGGCACCGGCCAGTTCAAGCTCAACGGCCGCTCCCTCGAGGAGTACTTCCCGAACAAGGTGCACCAGCAGCTCATCCGTGAGCCGTTCGTGACCCTCGAGAAGGCCGAGCAGTACGACGTCGTCGGCATCCTCAAGGGTGGCGGCGTCACCGGGCAGGCCGGCGCGCTGCGCCTGGCCATCGCCCGCGCCCTCATCGAGGTCGAGGCGGAGGACCGCCCGGCCCTCAAGAAGGCCGGCTTCCTGACCCGTGACCCGCGGGTCAAGGAGCGCAAGAAGTACGGCCTCAAGAAGGCCCGCAAGGCGCCTCAGTACTCCAAGCGCTGACCGGTACGTCCGTGGGTCGCCTCTTCGGGACCGACGGCGTCCGGGGTCGGGCCAACTCCGACCTCACGCCGGAGCTGGCCCTCTCGGTGGCACGTGCCGCCGCAAGCGTGCTCGCCGACCGCGACGGGACCTCGCGTCCCGTCGCGGTCGTCGGGCGCGACCCCCGCGCCAGCGGGGAGATGCTCGAGGCCGCGGTCGTCGCGGGCCTCACGAGCGCGGGAGCCGAGGTTCTCCTCGCCGGCGTCGTGCCGACCCCGGCGCTGGCCTGGCTGACCGGCCGCAGCGGCGCCGACCTCGGCGTCATGATCTCGGCCAGCCACAACCCGATGCCTGACAACGGCATCAAGCTCTTCAGCCGCGGCGGGCACAAGCTGCCCGACGCCGTCGAGGCCGCGATCGAGCAGACCGTCACCGCCGGCCCCTCCGACGGGCACCGCCCCACCGGCGCCTCGATCGGCCGCGTCAGCGCGCTGGCCGACGGCACCGATGCCTACGTCGAGCACCTGCTGTCGACCGTCGACCGGCCCCTGGGCGGGCTCTCGGTCGTCGTCGACGCCGCCCACGGCGCAGCCGCCGCTGCCGCGCCCGAGGTCTACCGGCGCGCCGGCGCGACGGTGCACGCCATCGGCTGCGAGCCCGACGGCTGGAACATCAACGACGGCGTGGGCTCCACGCACCTCGGGCCGCTGGTCGAGGCCGTCCGGGCGCGGGGTGCCGACATCGGCCTGGCCCACGACGGGGACGCCGACCGGTGCC
The DNA here is from genome assembly GCF_021698975.1 of Blastococcus sp. KM273128. Taxonomy (GTDB): domain Bacteria; phylum Actinomycetota; class Actinomycetes; order Mycobacteriales; family Geodermatophilaceae; genus Blastococcus. Next base: position 103,371 of record NZ_SSXA01000002.1, read on the forward strand.
TGGCGGTGACCGCCGACGGCGAGGTCGTCGACGGCGACGCCATCCTGGCGATCTGCGCGCTGGACCTGCACGAGCGCGGGGCGCTGAAGTCCGACACGGTCGTCGCGACCGTCATGAGCAACCTCGGCTTCCACCACACGATGCGCGACGCCGGCATCTCGGTGAGCACGACGGCGGTCGGTGACCGCTACGTGCTGGAGGCCCTGCGCGCCCACGACCTCAGCCTCGGCGGCGAGCAGAGCGGGCACCTGGTGTTCCTCGAGCACGCCACCACCGGCGACGGCCTGCTCACCGGGCTGGCCCTGCTCGGCCGGATGGCCGGCACCGGCGCCTCGCTGGCCGAGCTCGCCTCCGTGGTGCAGCGGCTGCCGCAGGTGCTGGTCAACGTGCCCGTCTCCGACCGCCTCGCCGTGGCCGCCAGCGACGAGGTCGCCGCGGCGGTCAACGCGGTCGAGGCCGAGCTCGGCGACACCGGCCGGGTGCTGCTGCGGCCCTCGGGCACCGAGCAACTGGTCCGCGTGATGGTGGAGGCCCCGACGCAGGAACAGGCCGACGCCGTCGCGCAACGGCTCGCGGCCGTCGTCGCCGGCGTCGGCTGACCGCTCCGACCTCACCCGTCCGGGCCGTGCGGATGCGCAGGGCCGTGGACGGGGTGCGGTCCCCGGTACCCTCGGTCCAATGTGCGGCATCGTGGGATACGTCGGCCCCCAGGACGCTCTGGCCGTCGTGCTGGAGGGTCTGCGCCGGCTCGAGTACCGCGGGTACGACTCCGCGGGCATCGCCGTCGTCGCCGACGGCGCGCTGAGCTCGGCGAAGAAGGCCGGCAAGCTCGCCAACCTGGAGAAGGTGCTCGCCGACCAGCCGCTCCCGGCCGCGACCATCGGCATCGGGCACACGCGCTGGGCCACCCACGGCGGCCCGACCGACCGGAACGCCCACCCGCACGTCTCCGCCGACGGCGCGGTCGCGGTGATCCACAACGGGATCATCGAGAACTTCGCCGCGCTGCGGGCCGAGTGCGAGGCCGCAGGCGTGGAGTTCAGCTCCGAGACCGACACCGAGGTCGTCGCCCACCTGCTGGCCGACGTCTACGCCTCGACGCTGGAGGGTCCCGGGCGGCTGGCCGAGGCCATGCGCGCGGTCTGCCGGCGGCTGGAGGGGGCCTTCACCCTCGTCGCCACGCACGTCGCCGAGCCCGACACCCTGGTCGCCGCCCGGCGCAGCAGCCCGCTGGTGGTCGGCGTGGGGGAGACCGCCGACGGCACCCCCGAGTACTTCCTCGGCTCCGACGTCGCCGCGTTCATCGGGCACACCAAGCAGGCGCGCGAGCTCGGGCAGGACCAGGTCGTGGAGATCGACCGCACCCGGGGCCTGACGGTCACCGGCTTCGACGGCGCGCCGGCCGAGCCGACCGCCTACACCGTCGACTGGGACGCCGCGGCCGCCGAGAAGGGCGGCTACGACTGGTTCATGCTCAAGGAGATCGCCGAGCAGCCGCAGGCGATCGCCGACACGCTGCTCGGCCGGCTGGGCGAGGACGGCGAGCTGGTGCTCGACGAGGTCCGGCTGTCGGACCAGGAGCTGCGCGACATCGACAAGATCTTCGTCGTCTCCTGCGGCACCAGCTACCACGCCGGCCTGATCGCCAAGTACGCCATCGAGCACTGGACCCGGATCCCCGTCGAGGTCGAGGTCGCCAGCGAGTTCCGCTACCGCGACCCGGTGCTGGACCGCTCGACGCTGGTCGTCGTCATCAGCCAGTCCGGCGAGACGATGGACACCCTCATGGCGCTGCGGCACGCCAAGGACCAGAAGGCCCGCGTGCTGGCCATCTGCAACGCCAACGGCTCGACCATCCCGCGGGAGTCCGACGCCGTCCTCTACACCCACGCCGGCCCCGAGATCGCCGTCGCATCGACCAAGGCGTTCCTGGCCCAGGTCGTCGCCTGCTACCTCGTGGGGCTCTTCCTGGCCCAGGTGCGCGGCGTGAAGTACGAGGACGAGATCGCCGCGATCGTCGAGGACCTGCGCAAGCTCCCCGACGCCGTGGAGGAGGTGCTCGAGCAGATGGAGCCGGTGCGGGCGCTGGGCCGGTCGCTCGCCGACGCGGGCACCATCCTGTTCCTCGGCCGCCACGTCGGCTTCCCGGTGGCGCTCGAGGGCGCGCTGAAGCTCAAGGAGCTCGCCTACATCCACGCCGAGGGCTTCGCGGCCGGCGAGCTCAAGCACGGGCCGATCGCCGTCATCGACCAGGGCACCCCGGTCGTCGTCATCGTGCCCTCGCCGCGCAGCCGCAACTCGGTGCACGGCAAGGTCGTCTCCAACATCCAGGAGGTGCGGGCCCGCGGGGCGCGGACCATCGTGATCGCCGAGGAGGGCGACGAGGACGTCGTCCCGTTCGCCGACGAGCTGATCCGGGTGCCGCGCACGCCCACGCTGATGGCGCCGGTGGTGACGACGGTGCCGCTGCAGGTGCTCGCCTGCGAGATCGCCGACACCCGCGGGTACGACGTCGACCAGCCGCGCAACCTGGCCAAGAGCGTCACCGTGGAGTAGCCGCCGCCCGCGGCCACGATCAGGTTCCCTGATCATCGGGTGTCCTCCCGCACCGCAGGCGGTGAGGGGGGACGCGCTGCGGTGAGGGAGGAGGACCCGGCTGCTCCCCACGACACGCTCTGCGCGCCGCGGCTCCCTGCAGCCGGGCCGTTCCAGCAGCGTCGCCGCCGGCGCGGCAGACTGGGCGTCGTGATCATCGGGGTGGGCATCGACGTCGTGCCGGTCGACCGCTTCGCGCAGTCCCTGACCCGGACGCCGGGGCTCCGCGACCGGCTGTTCACCGCCGACGAGCAGCGGACGCCGTCGGGCGCCCCGCGGACCGGTGAGTCGCTGGCCGCCCGGTTCGCCGCCAAGGAGGCGCTCGCCAAGGCGCTCGGCGCCCCCGGTGACCTGCGCTGGCACGACGCCGAGGTGACCGTCGGCGCGCACGGGCGGCCGCACCTGGCCGTGCGCGGCTCGGTGGCCGGCCGCGCCGCCCAGCTCGGCGTCACCTCCTGGCACGTCTCGCTGAGCCACGACGGCGGGATCGCCTCGGCGGTGGTGGTCGCCGAGGGCCTGACCCGGGAGGCCACATGATCGACCTGCACACCGCGGCGGAGGTCCGCGCCGCCGAGGCCCCGCTGCTCGCCACACTCCCCGACGGCGCGCTCATGCAGCGCGCCGCCGCGGGCCTGGCCACCGTCTGCCTGCGGCTGCTGGGCCGCCCCTACGGCGCCCGCGTCGCCGTCCTGGCGGGGGCCGGGAACAACGGGGGCGACGCGCTCTTCGCCGCCGCCCGGCTCGCCGCCCGCGGTGCACGCGCGACCGCGGTCCTGCTGAGCCCCGACCGCGCCCATCCCGCCGCGCTCGCCGCCTTCCACCGGGCCGGCGGGCGCACCGTCGACGCGACGGCGGCCGGGCCGGTGCTCGACCGCGCCGACCTCGTGCTCGACGGGATCGTCGGCCTCGGCGGCTCCGGCGGGCTGCGGGAGCCGGCCACCGGGCTGGTCGAGCGCGCGGCGCGGGGCCCGGCGCTGATGGTCGCCGTCGACCTGCCCAGCGGTGTCGACGCCGATACCGGAGGCGTGGCCGGGAACGCCTTCCCGGCGATGCACACGGTCACCTTCGGGGCCGTGAAGCCGGGCCTGGTCGCCGGTGCCGGCCGCGGCCGCGCCGGGCAGGTGCACCTGGTGGACATCGGGCTGGGCCCGCACCTGCCGGCGCCGTCGGCCCGGCAGCTGACCGACGCCGACGCCGCCGCCCGGCTGCCCCTCCCGGACGCCGACGACGACAAGTACTCGCAGGGGGTCGTCGGCGTCGTCGCCGGCTCGGCCACCTACCCGGGGGCCGGCGTCCTCTGCACCGGGGCGGCGCTGCGCACCCGGCCCGGGCTGGTGCGCTACGCCGGGACGGCGGCCGACGGCGTCCGGGCCGCGTGGCCGGAGGCGATCGTCACCGAGGGCCGGCCGGGGGACGCCGGCCGCGTGCAGGCGTGGGTGATCGGGCCGGGCCTCGGCACCGGCGACGACGCCCGCAGCGTGCTGGCCGAGGTGCTGGCCACCGACCTGCCGGTGCTCGTCGACGCCGACGGGCTCACCCTGCTGGCGCGCGAGCCGGAGCTGGTGCGCGGCCGGACGGCGCCCACCGTGCTGACCCCCCACGACCGGGAGTTCGCCCGCTTCGGCGCCGAGCCCGGGGACGACCGGATCGGGGCCACCCGCCGGCTGGCCGCGGAGCTCGGGGCCGTCGTCCTGCTGAAGGGCGACGCCACGGTGGTCGCGGACCCGGACGGCACCGTCTTCGTCAACGGCACCGGCACCCCGTGGCTGGCCACCGCCGGCACCGGCGACGTGCTGTCGGGGATCGGCGGCGCGCTGCTCGCCGCGGACCTGCCGGCGGTCGAGGCGGCGGCGGTCGCCGCGCACGTGCACGGGCGGGCCGGGCAGGCCGCCGCGGCGCGCGGGCCCTTCGTCGCCGGTGACGTCGTCCGGCACCTGCCCGACGCGGTCGCCCGGGTGCGCGGGACCGCGCCGGCGGGCCTGCCAGACTCGGGGGCGTGACGAACGGGACCGGTGCCGAGGTGGTCGTCGACCTCGACGCCATCGCGGCGAACACCGCGGCGCTGCGCGAGCGGGTGGGCCGGCCGCTGATGGCGGTCGTCAAGGCCGACGGGTACGGGCACGGGATGGTGCCCGCGGCGCGGGCGGCGCTCGCCGGGGGCGCCGACCAGCTCGGCGTGGCCGTCGTGAGCGAGGCGCTGGCGCTGCGGGCCGCCGGCGTCACCGCGCCGGTGCTGGCCTGGCTGAACGGCCCGGGAGCCGACGTCGCCGCCGCGCTGGCCGCCGACGTCGAGGTGTCGGTCAACGCGACCTGGGGCCTGGCCGAGGTGGTGGCCGCGGCCCGGGCGACCGGCCGGACCGCGCGGCTGCACCTGTTCGTCGACACCGGCCTCTCCCGCGAGGGCGCCCCCGTCGCCGAGTGGCCCGGCCTCGTCGCGGCCGCCGCCCGGGCGCAGGCAGACGGCGACGTCGTCGTCACCGGGCTGTGGAGCCATCTTGCCTACGCCGACGCCCCGACCCACCCGACCATCGGCGCACAGGTGCGGGTCTTCGAGGAGGCGGTCGCGGTGGCCCGGGCGGCCGGGCTCACCGATGCCCGCCGGCACCTGGCCAACTCCGCGGCGACGGTCGCGCTGCCCGCCACCTGGTACGACATGGTGCGCCCCGGCGTGGCCGTCTACGGGCTGGACCCGCTCGGTGGCGACCCTGCCGCGCACGGGCTCCGGCCGGCGATGACGGTGCGTGCCCGCGTCGCGCTGACCAAGCGGGTGCCCGCCGGCGCTGGGGTCTCCTACGGGCACACCTACGCGACCGCCGCGGAGACGACGCTGGCCCTGGTGCCCGCCGGCTACGCCGACGGGGTGCCGCGGGCGGCGGGGAACGCCGCGCCGGTGCTCGCGGCGGGGGCGCAGCGGGTCATCGCCGGCCGGGTGTGCATGGACCAGTTCGTCCTCGACGTCGGCGACGCACCGATCGCCGCCGGGGACGAGGTGGTCCTGTGGGGACCGGGCGACGGCGGGGAGCCGACCGCGCAGCAGTGGGCGGACGCCGTCGGCACCATCCACTACGAGCTGGTCACCCGGATCGGTGGCCGCTTCGCCCGCCGCTACGTCGGGTCGGCGGGGGCGGTCTGATGGCCCGCAAGCACCCGAAGACCGGGCACCCGAAGGCGCGCGCCGCCGGCGTGGTCGGTGCCGTGGTCGGGCTGGCCGCCGCGGGCACCGCGGCCGGGGTCGCCCTCAGCCGCATCGCGGCCCGCCGGGTGCGCGCCGCCGAGCTGGGCCCGGCGGCGGAGGTGGCGACGGCGCTGGCCGAGAGCCGGCTGCGCCAGGCCGACCCGCTCGGCGCGGACGCCCGGCCGGCCGACCGCACCGCCCTGGTCCAGGCCGACGACGGCGTGCTGCTCTCCGTCGAGGAGATCGGCCCCCGCGACGCGCCGCTGACGGTCGTCTTCGTGCACGGCTACTCGCTGTCGATGGCGTCCTGGGCGTTCCAGCGCCGGACGCTGGCCGCGGACCTCGCCACGGGGAACGGGCACCGGCCGCAGGCCCGGCTGGTCTTCTACGACCAGCGCGGCCACGGCTCGTCCGGCCGCGGTGCACCGGAGCACTCCACGATCGAGCAGCTGGCCCGGGACCTGCTCGCGGTCCTGGACGCCCGCGCCCCCCGGGGCCCGGTGGTCCTGGTGGGGCACTCGATGGGCGGCATGACGATCATGGGGCTGGCGGCGCTGCGGCCGGAGCTGTTCGGCACCCGGGTGCGGGGCGCCGCCCTGGTCTCCACCTCCAGCGGCAACCTCGCCGAGCTCAGCTTCGGGCTGCCGGAGATGCTCACCCGCCTGCGCGCCGCGGTCCTGCCGGTCGCCGCGTGGACGATGCGCCACCGGCCGACCTTCGCCGAGCGGACCCGCCGGGTGGCGGCCGACCTGGTGTCCGCGGCGACGAAGGCGCTGTCGTTCGGCTCGTCCGACGTGGACCCGGCGCTGGTGCGCTACGTCGACGCGATGATCGCGGGCACGCCGGTCGACGTCATCGCCGAGTTCTACCCGGCGCTGGCCGGCCTGGACGAGACCGGCCGCCTCGAGCCGCTGCGCCGGGTGCCCACGCTGGTGCTCACCGGTGACAAGGACACGATGATCCCCCAGGAGCACAGCGAGCTCATCGTCGAGCGGCTCGCGCGCACCGGGGAGGACGCCGTCGAGTTCGTCGTCGTGCCCGGAGCCGGGCACATGGTGCTGCTCGAGCAGCCCGACGAGGTCAGCGGCGCGATTGCCCGGTTGCTCCGCCGGGTGGCGGCCGGGGCGGACGTCGGCGCCACCAGCTGACCCGGCCCCCGGGGCGCCCCGGCGGCCGCGGCTAGGGTGCTGGGGTGGCCGCGCCCCGTCCGCCCCGGCTCGACGCCGCCGCCGACGAGGTCGCCCGCGCCGCGGCGGCCGCTCCCGACTGGGCCGCGCTCGCGGAGACCGCCCGTTCCTGCGTCGCGTGCCCCGAGCTGGCCGCGGCCCGGCAGCACGTGGTCGTCGGGGACGTGCCCCGCGCCGGCCGCCCCCGCTTCGTGCTGGTGGGCGAGGCGCCGGGCGCGAACGAGGACGAGACCGGCCGGCCGTTCGTCGGGAGGTCGGGGGCGCTGCTGGACCAGCTCCTCGCCGAGGCCGGGCTGGACCGCGCGGAGGCTGCGGTGCTCAACGTGGTGAAGTGCCGGCCCCCGGGCAACCGCACCCCGAAGGCGCCGGAGGTGGCGCGGTGCAGCGGCTGGCTGCGCCGCCAGCTGGAGCTGCTCGGCTGCCCCGTCGTCGTCGCGCTGGGGCTCTCCTCGGCCAAGTGGTTCCTCGGGCCGCGCACCGTCCTGGCCGCCGTCCGGGGGCACGCGCACGAGGTCGACGGCCGCGCCGTGTGGGCGACCTACCACCCGTCGGCCGCCATCCGGTTCGGCCCGAACGGCGCCCCGCGGGCCGGGCTGCTGGCCGACCTGACCGCCGTCGCCGGATCGCTCGAGGAGCAGCGGTGAAGCGCGAGCACGTGCTGCCGGACCTCGCCGACACGCACGCCCTGGGCGAGGCGCTGGCCGCCCTGGTCCGCCCGGGCGACCTGGTGGTCCTGGTGGGTCCGCTCGGCGCGGGCAAGACCGCCCTCACCCAGGGCATCGGCGCGGGGCTCGGCGTCCGGGAGCCGGTCACCTCGCCGACGTTCGTCATCGCCCGGGTGCACCGCGGCGGCCGCCTCCCGCTGGTGCACGTCGACGCCTACCGGCTCGGCGGGCACGCCGACGTCGACGACCTGGACCTGGACGCCTCGACCGACGAGTCGGTGACCGTCGTCGAGTGGGGCCAGGGCCTGGTGGAGCAGCTGGCCGACGAGCACCTGGAGGTGCGGCTGGACCGGCGCGACGACGACGTCCGCACCGCCCTGCTCGTGCCGCACGGCCCGGGCTGGACCGCCCGGCTCGACGCGAGCTGAGGCCGTGACCCGCCGGGGGACTCCTCCCGGCTAGCCTCGCGGCCGTGGAGCGCCGGGTGCAGCTGGTCGCGCTGGGTGCGGCCGCCCTGCGCGCGCTCGCCGACGGCGACCTGGCCGCGGCCGAGGCGGCCGCACCGGTGCCGCTGAGCCCGTACCTCGCCGGGCCGGAATGCCGCGCGGTCTGGCGGATCCGGGCCGAGCAGGTGGTCGCCGACCCGGGGAGCGCCCGCTGGATCACCCGGGTGGTCCACGACCCCGAGCGGGGTGTCACGGTCGGCCGGGCCGGGTTCCACGGACCGCCGGACGCATCCGGCGCGGTCGAGGTCGGCTACTCCACCGACCCGCGGTACCGGCGGCAGGGGTACGCCCGGGCGGCGTTGCGCGCGCTGCTGGCGGAGGCGGCCGCGGCGCCCGGGGTCACGACCGTGCGCGCGTCGGTGTCGCCGGGGAACGCTGCGTCTCTGGCCCTGGTGCTCGCCGAGGGCTTCGTCGCCGTGGGGGAGCAGGTCGACGAGGAGGACGGGCTGGAGATCGTCCACGAGGTGGCCGCCGGCACTCGCCTACGCTGATCGGTCGTGCTGGTCCTCGCGCTCGACACCGCCACCCCGACGCTCGTCGCGGGGCTCGCCCGGTGGACCCCCGACGGTGGCGCCGACGTGCTCGCCGAGCGCGCCGTCCCCTCGGGCACGAAGCACGCCGAGCTGCTGACCCCGGCCATCGAGGGCGCGCTCGCCGACGCCGGCCTCGCGCTGGGCGACGTCGAGGCCGTCGTCACCGGCCTGGGCCCCGGGCCGTTCACCGGGCTGCGGGTGGGAGTGGTCACCGCCGCCGCGCTCGCCGACGCCCGCGGGCTGCCGGTGGTCGGCGTCTGCTCCCTCGACGCGATCGGGAGCGGCGCGCGCACGGTGGTGACCGACGCCCGCCGCAAGGAGGTCTACTGGGCCGCCTACGACGACGCCGGCCGGCGGGTCGATGGCCCCGGGGTCATCCGCCCGGAGGAGTTCGGCGGGGCCGGCCCGTTCGCGGGCGACCCCGCGTTCGCGGAGCGGCTCGGCAGCCCGGTGACGCCGGCGGAGGTGACGACGGCGGGCCTGCTCCGCGCGGCCGCGGAGCAGCTCGCCGAGCCGGTGGGTGCGCCCCTGGTGCCGCTGTACCTGCGCCGCCCGGACGCCGTGCCGCCCACGTCGATCAAGGCCGTGACGCGGTGACCCGGCTGCGGCCGATGACGCTCGCGGACCTGCCCGCCGTGATGGGGCTGGAGGAGGAGCTCTTCGCCCCCGACACGTGGACCGCGGCGATGTACCGCGACGAGCTCTCCCGCACCGACACCCGCCACTACCTGGTGGCCGAGGACGACGGCGGGATCGTCGGGTACGCCGGGCTGATCGCCTACGACGACGAGGCGCACGTGGCCACCATCGGGGTGACCGGCGCACGGCAGGGCGAGGGGATCGGCGCCCGGCTGCTCGACGCGCTGCTGGCCGAGGCCGACCGGCGGGGAGCGCCGGTGGTGCTGCTGGAGGTGCGGGCGGACAACGAGACGGCGCAGGGCCTCTACCGCCGCCGCGGGTTCGCCGAGATCGGCCGGCGGCGCGGCTACTACCAGCCGAGCGGAGAGGACGCCGTGGTCATGAAGCGGGAGAAGCTGTGACGGACGAGCCGCTGGTCATCGGGTTCGAGACCTCCTGCGACGAGACCGGGGTGGGCATCGTCCGCGGGCACACGCTGCTGGCCGACGCGCTGGCCACCTCGATGGAGGAGCACGAGCGGTTCGGCGGTGTCGTCCCCGAGATCGCCTCCCGCGCGCACCTGGAGGCGATGGTCCCGACGGTGCACCGGGCGCTCGCGGAGGCCGGTGTCCGCGCCGCCGACGTCGACGCGGTCGCGGTGACCAGCGGTCCCGGGCTCACCGGCGCGCTGCTGGTCGGGGTCGCCGCAGCGAAGGCGTACGCGCTGGCCCTCGGCAAGCCGTTGTACGGGGTGAACCACCTGGCCGCGCACGTCGCCGTCGACGAGCTGCAGCACGGCCCGCTCGCCGAGCCGTCGATCGCGATGCTCGTCTCCGGCGGCCACAGCTCGCTGCTGCTGGTGCCCGACCTCGCCCAGGAGGTGCAGTCGCTGGGCCGCACCATCGACGACGCGGCGGGGGAGGCGTTCGACAAGGTCGCCCGCGTGCTCGGGCTGCCGTTCCCCGGCGGGCCGCCGATCGACCGCGCCGCCCGCGAGGGGGACCGGCACGCCATCGCCTTCCCGCGCGGGCTCACCGGGCCCCGCGACCCGGCCTACGACTTCTCCTTCTCCGGCCTGAAGACCGCCGTCGCCCGGTGGATCGAGGCCCGGGAGCGCGCGGGGGAGCCGGTGCCGGTCGCCGACGTCGCCGCCTCGTTCCAGGAGGCGGTCGCCGACGTCCTCACCGCCAAGGCCGTCCGCGCCTGCCGCGACCACGGCGTCGACCACCTGGTGCTCGGCGGGGGGGTGGCGGCGAACTCGCGGCTGCGCGCGCTCGCCGAGGAGCGGTGTGCCGCGGCCGGCATCGTGCTCCGGGTGCCCAGCCCCAAGCTGTGCACCGACAACGGGGCGATGGTGGCGGCGCTGGGGTCGCGGCTGGTCGCCGCCGGCGTCGCGCCGTCGGCCCTCGACCTCGGTGCGGACAGCTCGCTGCCGATCGACGTCGTCAGCCGCTGAGTAGCCGGCCGCGCCGGGGCGGGTGCCGCGCTCCGCTGACGGCCGGACGGGTCGAGCCGCGTGGGCGCCCGTGAGGCCGCACCGTGGCGCGGCTCCGGGTCGGGTGGTGCGGCTCGACCCGCCCTACGTGAGGTCGCAGACGAGCGCCGTCGGGGCGCCGGCGACCCGGGTGACGACGACGGTCGCCGTCCCGCTGCCGGGGCCGCGGAGCTGCCGGGCCAGGGTCTCCGGCTCGATCGCCGAGCCGCGCTTCTTCACCACGGCGCGGCCGACCCCCCGCTCGCGCAGCAACGCCCGGAGCTTCTTCAGGTTGAACGGCAGCACCTCGTCGACCCGGTGGGAGCTCACCCAGGGGCTGTCCGCGGGACCGTCGGAGGTCAGGTAGGCGATGGTCGGGTCGACCAGGGTCGCGCCGAGGTCGGCGGCCACCACCGAGACCAGGCCCGAGCGGATGACCGCGGGATCGGGCTCGTGCAGCCAGGCACGCACCGGACCGGCCGGCGCGGGCCCGGGATCGGCGTCGGCGGTCAGCTCGTGCACCTCGCCGCCGGCCACCAGGCTCGCCCGCCGCCAGGTCACCGAGACGGCCGGGCCCCACAGCAGCGCCTCGACGATCGAGCCACCGACCGACACCCACTCCGCCTCGACGCCCCCGGGCACCCGGTCGTGGTCCAGCCCCGGCGCGACCTTCACCACCGACGTGGGCACCTTCGCGAGCAGGTCCACGACGGTCGGCCACGGCGGTGACCAGCGGTCCGGGTCCATCAGCCGCCGCCCGCCGGCCCGCCGCGCGGGGTCCAGGACGGCGGCTCCGCACCCGGCCACCTCGCCACCGCGCGCGGCGGCCACGAGCTCCACCGCGTCCCCGGCCACCACCCAGACGTCGTCGGAGACCCCGAGCGCCTCGGCGTTGGCGGCGGTCAGCTCCCGGGCCACCGGGTCGACGTCGACGGCGAGCACCCGGGCGCCCGCGCGGGCCAGCGCGATCGTGTCGGTGCCCGCCGCGCAGCCCAGGTCGGCGACGGAGTCGGCGCCCCCGGCCAGCAGCCGGGCCGCGCGCCGGGCAGCGAGCTCGGGGCGCCCGGCCTGCTCGAGGGTGTCGCCGGTGAACAGCATCCGGTCGGCGTCGGCCCCGAACGCGGCCCGGGCCCGCTGCCGCTGCCGGGCGATGCCCCAGGCCGGCCCGGCGAGGTCGGTGCCCACCTCGGCGCGCAGCCGGGTCAGGGCGGTGACCGCCTCGGCCCCCTCGGCCAGCAGCGCCGCCGCGCGCGCCAGCGCCGCCGCACCCTCCGGCGTCGTCAGCGCGCGCAGCTGGCGCACCGTCTCGGCGGTCTGCTCCTCGGATGGCCGGTCCACCGGCACAGCGTGGCGCACGCGCTGCTCGGCGCCGTCGTCACCCACCCCGGCGACCGGGTTGAGCGGCTGGCACTCTCCTGGGTAGAGTGCCAAACGACACGGGCTGGCGCCCGACCCCCGCGACGGCGGGTGCCCGACCTCGTGCCACAGCATCGAACATCCCTGCCGTCCGACACCGAAGGGGGCGTCACCGACGTGACGACCGCTACCAAGGTCAGCATCAAGCCGCTGGAGGACCGGGTCGTGGTCCAGGCCAACGAGGCCGAGACCACCACCGCTTCCGGTCTGGTCATCCCGGACACCGCCAAGGAGAAGCCCCAGGAGGGCACCGTCGTCGCCGTCGGCCCCGGCCGCATCGACGACAACGGCAACCGCGTCCCGCTCGACGTGAACGTCGGTGACGTGGTCATCTACTCGAAGTACGGCGGCACCGAGGTCAAGTACGCCGGCGAGGAGTACCTGGTGCTCTCCGCCCGCGACCTGCTCGCCGTCGTCTCGAAGTAAGAGGACCCCGCTCCTCCCCACCCCTCGCAGGCTCGGGGCGGGCCCCTGGACCGGGGCCGTTCCAGCGCCTGCGACGGGGCGGTTCCAGCGCCTCACCACCGATCGCCCCGGCGACCCGAGACACCGGGTCCCGGGGCGGTCGTCTTTCGCCCTGCACTGACTGATCGGAAGGGCCCATGGCCAAGATCATCAAGTTCAACGAGGACGCCCGCCGAGCCCTGGAGCGCGGCGTCGACAAGCTCGCCGACGCGGTCAAGGTGACGATCGGCCCGCGCGGCCGCAACGTCGTCCTGGACAAGAAGTTCGGCGCCCCCACCATCACCAACGACGGCGTCACCATCGCCCGCGAGGTCGAGCTCGAGGACCCGTACGAGAACCTCGGCGCGCAGCTGGCCAAGAACGTCGCCACCAAGACCAACGACGTCGCCGGTGACGGCACCACGACGGCGACCGTGCTCGCCCAGGCCCTGGTCCACGAGGGCATGCGCAACATCGCCGCCGGCGCCAACCCGATGGCGCTGGGCCGCGGCATGCGGGCCGCCGTCGACGCGGTGCACGCCGCCCTCGACGCCGCCGCCACCCCGGTGGAGAAGCGCGAGGCCATCGCCGGCGTCGCCACCATCTCCGCGCAGGACGCCGAGGTCGGCGAGCTGATCGGCGAGGCGATGGAGCGCGTCGGCAAGGACGGCGTCATCACCGTCGAGGAGAGCAACACCCTCTCCACCGAGCTCGACGTCACCGAGGGCGTCCAATTCGACAAGGGCTACCTGTCGCCGTACTTCGTCACCGACCCCGAGGCCATGGAGGCCGTCCTCGAGGACGCCCTCGTGCTGCTGGTCAGCGGCAAGGTCAGCGCGCTGCCCGAGCTGCTCCCGCTGCTGGAGAAGGTGCTGTCGACCGGCGGCCGCCCGCTGCTGATCGTCGCCGAGGACGTCGAGGGCGAGGCGCTCAGCACCCTCGTCGTCAACTCGATCCGCAAGACCATCAAGGTCGTCGCGGTGAAGTCGCCCTTCTTCGGCGACCGGCGCAAGGCGTTCATGACCGACCTCGCCGTCGTCACCGGCGGCCAGGTGGTCAGCGAGGACGTCGGTCTCAAGCTCGACCAGGTCGGCCTCGAGGTGCTCGGCACGGCGCGGCGGGTCACCGTCACCAAGGACGAGACCACCATCGTCGACGGCGGCGGCACCTCGCAGGCGATCGGCGACCGCGTGGCGCAGATCCGCCGCGAGATCGACGCGACCGACTCCGACTGGGACCGCGAGAAGCTGCAGGAGCGGCTGGCCAAGCTGGCCGGCGGCATCGGCGTCATCCGGGTCGGCGCGGCCACCGAGGTCGAGCTCAAGGAGCGCAAGCACCGCATCGAGGACGCCATCGCCGCCACCCGCGCGGCCGTGGAGGAGGGCGTGATCCCCGGCGGCGGCTCGGCCCTGGTGCACGCCGCCGACGCGGTCGACGCGCTCTCGCTCGAGGGTGACGAGCTCACCGGTGCCCGCGCGGTGCGCACGGCGCTGGACGCCCCGCTGGTGCAGATCGCCGCGAACGCGGGCTTCGAGGGCCGCGTCGTCGTCGCCAAGGTGCGCGAGGCCGGTGCCGGGACGGGCTTCAACGCCGCGACCGGCGAGTACGGCGACCTCGCCGCGCAGGGCGTCATCGACCCGGTGAAGGTCACCAAGGCCGCGCTGGGCAACGCCGTCTCCATCGCGGCGATGGTGCTCACCACCGACTCCGCCGTCGTCGAGGCGCCGGAGGAGGAGGACGACCACGGTGCGGGTGGCCACCACACCCACGGTCACTCGCACGGCCACGGTCACTCGCACTGACGAAGGACCTCCCTCTCCCCACCGCTCGCACGCTCGCGGCGGGCCCCTGAGGGAGGCCGTTCCAGCACCTCACGACGGAGGGCCCGGTCCAGAACTTCTGGACCGGGCCCTCTCGGCGTTCGTCGGAGGAGCTACACCCCTGCGGCCACGGCCGCCGGCTCGGCGGCGATCAGCCGGGCCCGCTCCTCCTCGCTCATGCCACCCCAGACGCCGTAGGGCTCGCGGACGGCGAGCGCGTGCTTGAGGCACGCGTCGATCACCGGGCACCGCGAGCAGACGGCCTTGGCCGCGGACTGCCGCCGCGCCCGGGCCGGCCCGCGCTCTCCGTCGGGGTGGAAGAAGAGGGACGTGTTCTCGCCACGGCACGCGCCGTGGAGCTGCCAGTCCCAGACCTCGGCCACGGGCGTCGGGAGTCTGCGGATGTCGGCCATGTCTCCTCCGGGAACTCGGTAGAGCCGGAGGGGGCTGTCCGGCTGCAAGGGGCCCGGTGCCCTCGCCGTCCCACGTCCAAACACAGCCGATTCGCAACTTTTGCGCCGTGTGCGCTCCGTCACCTGGTCGCGGAGGCGCTCACCCCCCGGGGTGAGGGCGTCTGTTCCGCCGCCGGGGAGTCGATCACTGTGGCTCCAGGTCGTGCTGACGTCCGGGAAGGGGGAGCTACCCGGACCGGCCGCCCGACCGGCGCGGAGGTGGAGGGCCGACCAGGCCCTCCACCCGAGCGACACCCGGCCGGGTGCCTTCCCGGTCGGTGGGGGGACCCGGCCACCGGCCGGGAGGAGCGAGGAGCTGGCGTGATCGACGACAGGATGCGCGCACCCGTGCAGGGCGCGACCGTGTGGGTGTACGACGAGCGGCGGCGGGTCCGGGACGACGTCGCCTCACGGCTGGTCGCCCTGCCCTTCGTCGGCCGGGTCGAGGTGGTCGGGGACGCGCAGTCGCTGATGGCCCGCCTGGCCACGCGCACCCCCGACGTCCTGGTCGTCGGCACGCAGCGCGCCGTCGACACCGGGCTCTCCGCCGCCACGCAGGCGCTGCGGTCGCACCCGGGCCTGCCGGTCCTCGTGCTCGGTGCCCCCGACGACGCCGAGAGCGTCCGGGCCGCCGTGGCCTTCGGGGCCCGCGGCTACCTGCGCTGGGACGCGAGCGCGATCGAGATGGGCCTGGGCCTCTCCCGGGTCGGGCTGCGGGCCGACGGGCGGATCCCGCAGCAGGTGACCGCGCCGGCGCCCGCGTGGAGCGGTGCCGCCCCGCTGGCGGGCTCCGCGCCCACCACGGTGCGCTCGACGGTGCGCGAGGCCGCCCCGGCCGCGGCGCTGTCCATGCGCGAGATGCAGGTGCTCACGGGCATGAGCCAGGGCAAGAGCAACGCCCAGATCGGCCGGGAGCTCTACCTCTCCGAGGACACCATCAAGACCCATGCCCGCCGGCTGTTCCGCAAGCTGGGTGCCAAGGACCGCGCCGAGGCCGTCGCGACGGGGTTCCGCCGCGGCATCATGACCTGAGCGGTCCCGCCGACCGAGGCACGTGCACCGAGGGCCGTCTCCCGTCCGGGAGGCGGCCCTCGCTGCGTCCCCGTCCGCCTTCTGCGCCCGAGAACCGTGAAATCGGGCCCCGGACGGCCCCGCAGACCCCGACTTCCCGCATCTCGGCACTTGGCCGCGGTGCGATCCGGAGGATCGCGATGTGCTCAGTCGTCGCGGGCGTGCCGGCCGGTGCGCCCGCCGCTGGGCTCGTCCCGCTCGGCGAGCGCCGCGACCCCGTCGGCGTAGCCGCTGGCGTAGTCCCAGCTGACGTAGTCGTCGGGGTTCGGGTCGAACGGCGGCTCGTGCCGGCCGGTCTGCCCCTCGTCGAGGAGCTGGCGCAGGTTGGCCTGCATCAGCGCCCAGTCGACGTGGTGCTCCTCCTCGCAGTCGGGGCAGTCGACCACGATGCCCTTGATGCCGGTCGGCTCGAGCAGGGTGCGGAAGACCTCGAGCTCGGCCAGGTCGTCGAGCACCCCGGCTCGCTCCTCCATCGTGAGCGGCGGAGGTGCTGGCCCGTCGGCCGGCCCGAAGTCCGGCCCGAAGGCGTCGTCGAACGAAGACACGGTCACACGGTAGCCGCCGAGCAGGCGGAGCACCGCCCCTCCCGGCCCGCCGCCTACGATCAGGCCAGGTCCCGCGCGTCCGCTAGGCGTGTCGACCGGTGTCCGACCCGAACCGCGCCGAAGGGTGGCCGCGCTCATGCAGCCCGACTCCGTGCCCGAGCTGCCGGCGAAGTTCGCCCGGCTCGGGCTCACCTACGACGACGTCCTGCTCGTGCCCGGGGCGTCCGACGTCGTCCCGGCCGAGGTGGACACCGGCAGCCGGGTGACCCGGCGCATCACCCTGGCGGTGCCGCTGCTGTCCAGCGCGATGGACACCGTGACCGAGGCCCGCATGGCGATCGCCATGGCGCGCGTCGGCGGCATGGGCGTGCTGCACCGCAACCTCTCCGCGGAGGAGCAGGCCGGCCAGGTCGACCTGGTCAAGCGGTCGGAGGCCGGCATGGTCACCAACCCGGTCACCTGCTCGCCGGACAACACGCTCGCCGAGGTCGACGCGCTGTCGGCCCGCTACCGCATCTCCGGCGCCCCCGTGGTGGATGCCGACGGCGTCCTCGTCGGCATCGTCACCAACCGCGACATGCGGTTCGAGACCGACATGAACCGCCTCGTGCGCGACGTCATGACCCCGATGCCGCTCGTGACCGCTCCGGTGGGCGTGGACCCGGACACCGCGCTCGGCCTGCTGTCGAAGCACAAGATCGAGAAGCTGCCGTTGGTCGACGGGTCCGGCCGGCTGCGCGGGCTGATCACCGTCAAGGACTTCGTGAAGCGCGACCAGTTCCCGCTGTCGACCAAGGACGCCGACGGGCGCCTGGTCGTCGGGGCGGCGCTGGGCGTCGGTGAGGACGCCTACGAGCGCGCCGGCCTGCTGGTCGATGCCGGTGTCGACGTGCTCGTCGTCGACACCGCGCACGGCCACCAGCGGGCGGTGCTGGAGATGGTGGCGCGGGTCAAGAAGGACTTCGGCGGGGACGGTGGGCTGGAGGTCGTCGGCGGCAACGTCGCGACCCGCGCCGGCGCGCAGGCCCTCGTCGACGCCGGGGCGGACGCGGTGAAGGTTGGCGTGGGCCCCGGCTCCATCTGCACCACCCGCGTGGTCGCCGGCGTCGGCGTGCCGCAGATCAGCGCCATCTACGAGGCGTGGCTCGCCGCCGGCCCGGCCGGGGTCCCGGTCATCGCCGACGGCGGGCTGCAGTACTCCGGCGACATCGCCAAGGCGCTGGTCGCCGGGGCCGACACGGTGATGATCGGTGGCCTCTTCGCCGGCGTCGAGGAGGCGCCGGGCGAGCTGGTCTTCATGAACGGCAAGCAGTACAAGACCTACCGCGGCATGGGCAGCCTCGGCGCCATGCAGAAGCGCGGCAACCAGTCGTTCAGCCGCGACCGCTACTTCGCCGACGACGTCCTCTCCGACGACAAGCTCGTCCCCGAGGGCATCGAGGGCCAGGTGCCCTACCGCGGCCTGCTCTCCGGCGTGGCCCACCAGCTCGTCGGCGGGCTGCGCGCCTCCATGGGCTACGCCGGGGCCGCCACCGTCGCCGAGCTCAAGGAGCGCGGGCAGCTGACCCGCATCACCTCGGCGGGCCTGGTGGAGAGCCACCCGCACGACATCCAGATGACCGTTGAGGCACCGAACTACCGGGGGCGCTGAGCATGAACGTCCGCGACACCGTCGACATCGGCCTCAACCGCTTCGCCCGCCGGGGCTACGACCTCGACGAGGTCTCGATCGTGCCCTCGCGGCGGACCCGCGACGTCGACGACGTCTCGACCGCCTGGCAGATCGACGCCTTCCGCTTCGGCATCCCGCTGGTGACCAGCCCCAGCGACGCCGTCGTCAGCCCGGCGACGGCGATCGCCGTCGGCCGGGCCGGGGGCCTCGGCGTCCTCAACGGCGAGGGGCTGTGGACCCGCTACGACGACCCGGCCCCGGTGTACCGGCAGATCGCCGAGGCGGCCGCCGCCGGTGCCCCGCCGGTGGCGCTGCTGCAGGAGGTCTACGCCGAGCCGGTGAAGACCGACCTCATCACCGCGCGGATCAAGGAGATCGGCGAGGCCGGCGTCACGACGGCGATCCGCATCTCCCCGCAGCACACCGAGCAGCTCGCGCCCGCCGCGCTCGCCGCCGGGGTGGACCTGCTGGTCATCCAGGGCACGATCGTCTCGGCCGAGCACGTGACCAGCCAGGGCGACGCGCTCAACCTCAAGGAGTTCATCGCCGACCTCGACGTCCCGGTCATCGTGGGCGGCGCGGCGAACTACACCACCGCCCTGCACCTCATGCGCACCGGCGCCGCCGGCGTGATCGTGGGGGTCGGCGCCGACACCTACTCGACGACGGACGCCGTCATGGGCATCCGCGTGCCGCTGGCCACCGCGATCGCCGACGCCGCCGCGGCCCGCCGCGACTACCTGGACGAGACCGGCGGCCGGTACGTGCACGTGATCGCCAACGGCCGGATCGAGACCAGCGGGGCGATCGCCCGCGCGCTGGCCTGCGGTGCCGACGCCGTCCAGCTGGGGGAGCCGCTGCGGATCGCTGCCGAGGCCCCCGCCGGTGGCGTGTGGTGGGACTCGGTGGCCGCCCACCCGCGGCTGCCGCGCGGTGCGACCTCGGCCCCGGTCGAGCCGGCGGGCTCCCTGGAGGACGTGCTGAACGGCGCGGCCGACTCCGCCGACGGGCGCACCAACCTCTTCGGTGCGCTGGCCCGCACGATGGCCAAGACCGGGTACTCCGACCTCAAGGAGTTCCAGCGCGTCGACCTCGTCATCGGGGGCTGACCGCGTGGAGTTCCCCACCGTCCTCGTCGTCGACTTCGGCGCCCAGTACGCGCAGCTGATCGCCCGGCGCATCCGCGAGGCGGGCGTCTACTCCGAGATCGTCTCCTCGGAGGTACCGGCCGAGGAGATCGTCGCCCGCAAGCCGGCCGCGATCGTGCTCTCCGGCGGCCCGTCCAGCGTCTACGCCCCCGAGGCCCCGCAGGTGGACCCGGCCCTCTTCGAGTCCGGCGTCCCGGCGTTCGGCATCTGCTACGGCTTCCAGGCGATGGCGGCCTCGCTCGGCGGCACGGTCGCCCGCACCGGCGACCGCGAGTACGGCGGCACCCCGCTCACCGTGACCACCGAGGCGCGGCTGTTCGGGTCCCTGCCGGTCGAGCAGAACGTGTGGATGAGCCACGGCGACGCCGTCTCGGCCGCGCCGCCCGGGTTCACCGTCACCGCCACCTCCACCGGCGCCCCGGTCGCCGCCTTCGAGGACGTCGACCGCAGGCTCGCCGGCGTGCAGTTCCACCCCGAGGTGCGGCACACCGCGCACGGCCAGACGGTGCTCGAGCACTTCCTGTTCGACATCGCCGGTCTCGAGCCGACCTGGACGATGAGCAACGTCGTCGACGAGCAGGTGGCGCTGATCCGGGAGCAGATCGGCGACCGGCGGGCGCTCTGCGCGCTCTCCGGTGGCGTCGACTCCGCCGTCGCCGCGGCGCTGGTGCAGCGGGCCATCGGCGACCGGCTCACCTGCGTCTACGTCGACCACGGGCTGATGCGCGCCGGCGAGACCGAGCAGATCGAGCGCGACTTCGCGGCCACCACCGGCGCCGACCTGCGGGTGGTGGACGCCAGCGAGCAGTTCCTCGCCGCCCTCGCCGGGGTCAGCGACCCCGAGGAGAAGCGGAAGATCATCGGCCGCGAGTTCATCCGGGTGTTCGAGCAGGCGGCCACCGACGTCGTCGCCGACGCCCAGGCGCACGGCGAGACGGTCGACTTCCTGGTGCAGGGGACGCTCTACCCCGACGTCGTCGAGTCCGGCGGCGGCAGCGGGACGGCGAACATCAAGAGCCACCACAACGTGGGCGGGCTGCCCGAGGACCTCACCTTCACCCTGGTCGAGCCGCTGCGCACCCTGTTCAAGGACGAGGTGCGCGAGGTGGGCCGGCAGCTCGGCCTGCCCGACCGGCTGGTGCAGCGCCAGCCGTTCCCCGGGCCCGGGCTCGGCATCCGCATCGTCGGCGAGGTCACCCGCGAGCGGCTCGACGTGCTGCGCCAGGCCGACGCCATCGCCCGCGAGGAGCTCAGCGCGGCCAAGCTGGACGGCGAGATCTGGCAGTGCCCGGTGGTGCTGCTGGCCGACGTCCGCTCGGTCGGGGTGCAGGGCGACGGGCGCACCTACGGGCACCCGGTCGTGCTGCGGCCGGTCTCCAGCGAGGACGCGATGACCGCCGACTGGACCCGGCTGCCCTACGACGTGCTGGCGAAGATCTCCACCCGCATCACCAACGAGGTCGAGGAGGTCAACCGCGTCGTCCTCGACGTGACCAGCAAGCCGCCGGGCACCATCGAGTGGGAGTAGAAGGGCCCCGTCCTTCTCCCCACTCGCTCCGCTCGCGGCGAGCCTCTGGACGGGGCCGTTCCAGCACGTCACCTAGTTCTTGGCGGTTGGGTGACGTCGGGAGGGCTCGGCGAGCGGGATCCGGCCGGTCGTGATCGGCTGGACGACGGCCGTTGACGTCGAGGACCCGGAGGACGAGTGATCTCCTCGGCGTGGCCGCTCGGGCTGAGCCTGGGCGTGCTGGCGGCGATGGCGGTGGTCATCGTGGTGGCCGGCGTCCGGCTGACCCGGGTCGCGGACAGCCTCGCCGAGCGCACCGGTCTCGGTGACGCCATCGGCGGGGCGCTGCTCCTCGGCGCGGTCACGTCGCTGCCGGGCAACGTCACCGTCCTGACCGGCGCGCTGGAGGGTGACCCGGGGTTCGCCCTGGCCAACCCGGTCGGCGGCATCGCGCTCCAGACGGTGTGGCTGGCGATCGCCGACCTCCTCTACCGCCGCGTCAACCTGGAGCACGCGGCGGCGTCGCTGCAGAACGTCCTCCAGTCGGTCCTGCTCATCGCGATGCTGGCGATCCCGGTCATCGCCTACGCCACCCCGGACCTGCGGCTGGGCTGGATCCACCCCATGACGCTGGCGATCCCCGCCCTGTACGGCTACGGGCTATTGCTCCTCCGGCGCATGCAGCACGAGCCCATGTGGCAGCCCAAGCACACCGAGCAGACCGCGGACGACGACGGCGAGGGCAACGGGGACGGCGACGAGGAAGGCGGCGACGAGGGCGACGGCGACGGCCGCTCCACCGCCCGGCTGTGGGGGCTGCTCGCGGCGCTGGGGCTGGTCACCGGCGTCGCCGGGTGGCTGGTCGGCCGCGCGGGGTTGAGCGTCATCGCCCGGACGGACCTCGACAGCGGCGTCCTCGGCTTCACCCTGACCACGGCGATCAGCTCGCTACCCGAGCTGGTCGTCCTGCTGACCGCCGTCCGCATGGGTGAGCTGACCCTCGGCGTCGGCAACATCGTCGGCGGGATCGTCTACGACATCCTCATGATCGCGGTGGCCGATGCGGCCTACCTGGACGGGCCGATCTACCGGGACGCCGGCCCCACCAGCCTGGTCCTCGTCGGCGGCACGCTGCTCATGACGGCCGTGCTCGCCGCCGGGCTGATCATGCGCGACCGGAAGTGGATCGGCTTCGAGGGCATCTCGATCCCCCTGGTCTACGTCGGCACGGTGCTGCTCGCCGTGTCCAGCTGAGCCCCGCGCGCGACGAGGGCCCGGGAGCGGTCGCTCCCGGGCCCTCGCCGTCCGGCCCTCCCCGCCGGTCAGCCCCGGCTGCGCGGCTTCCGCAGCTCCCGGACCAGCAGCGCCACCCCGGCGCCGATCAGGAAGACCCAGAGCAGCGTGCCGTCCTCGAAGAGGGTGAACGGCAGGGCGACCCCGATCATCGCCGAGAGCGCCAGCACGACGAACAGCACGCCCGGGACGAGGGCGACCAGGTCGACCCTGCGGCGGGGCTCGGGCGCCGGCCGGTCCTCGGTCTCCAGGGGCTGGACCATCTGCCACTGCTGCTCCTGCCACGCCGTCGGTGTGGTCGGGAACTCGCTGTAGTCAGCCACGGGACACCTCCACCTGTCCGATACCGCTGTGGATCTCGAGCTCGATCTCGGCCTCGCCGTCGTCGGTCCACGAGGCCGAGCCGAGGCCGGCGTGGAAGCCGCTGCCGGTGCCGGTGTCGCCGAAGACGTCGAGCTCCCCGACGCCGTGGTCCGCGGAGACCCGCACGTCGGCGGAGCGCGGGACGACCACCTCGACGTCGCCGACACCGTGCTCGACCCGGATCTCGAGGGCCTCGTCGAGGTCGTCGAGGGGCACCTCGGAGAGGTCCACCGTCAGGTCACCGATGCCCCCGCTGTAGACCTCCCGGACGTCGGCGACGGTCTGCGGGCGGTACGTGCGGTCGCCGATCCCGTTGCCGCCGGACGGCGCGGTCGTGGTGGCCAGCAGCGCGAGGGAGAGGATCACCCCCAGGGCGATCAGCCCGCCGCGCGCGGTGCGGCCCCCGGTGACGGCACCGACGACCAGGCCGGCGCCGACGACCAGCAGCGCCGTCGCGAGGAAGGTGACCGGGCCGGGATCCCATCCGGTGACCCGGGCCAGCAGCGCCAGCAGGCCCATGAGGATGAGCAGCCCGGCGATGGTGATGCCCGGCACCGGGGACCGCGGTGCGACGGGGCCGCGGACGCGGGTCCGCACCGCGGGCCGCCCGGACCCGGCAGCCCCGGTCCCCTCGGCGGCGACCGGCATCAGCAGCCAGAGCAGCAGGTACACCAGGACGCCGGCACCACCGGC